>AP014683.1:2400000-2700000 GCA_000828975.1 Burkholderiales bacterium GJ-E10
TCCCGGTAAAGGAACTCGCGCCGGTGAGCAGGACTTTCATCGGATGCCTTTCATGGAATCCAGACCATGAAAGGCCGGGTCAAGACCAGGCCAGCTTTTATCTTTTTCCGACATCTCGGTCGGCGACAGCGGCCATTCGATGCCGACCGCAGGATCGTCAAAGCGAAGGCCGCGCTCGCACTCCGGCGCATAGAAGGCACTTACAAGATAGAAGGCCTCGGTATCGTCGGCAAGCGTGATAAATCCATGGGCGAAGCCCCGGGGCACGTACATCATGCGTCGATTTTCGGCACTGAGTTCCGCACCGAACCAACGCATGAATGTCGGGGAGTCGGGACGCAGATCCACGATCACGTCGTAGAGCGCTCCCTTTATGCAGCGCACGACCTTCACCTCTGCGGCCGGGGGCAATTGGAAATGCATGCCGCGCAGCGTCCCCCGCGTGGCGCTCGAAGAATTGTTGATCTGGACAAAGCGGGTTTCCAATCCCGCAGCGGAAAATTCCTTTTCACAAAACAAGCGGGCAAAGAAGCCACGATCATCGCCCCGCTTCTCGAGGTCAATGGTGTATGCGCCATCCAGTGGCGTTTTATCGAACCGCATGCGAATTCTCCCAACACTCGATTTTGGTCAGATGGCCTTCCAGCGCAGGTCCGGGCTCAAGCGCCCGTCCGCCATATGCTTTTCCAGAACCTTGAGTCGCATGAACTGGGATGATCGGAAATTCGCATCATGGAACCCCATGCGCTGCATGCCGTCCTTCAATGCTTCGATTGCCTGCTCCAGGCTAACCTGTGGCTGGTGATCCGGCGCGATGCGCTCAAAAAGCGAGAAATCCACGCGATAGGAGCGCTTGTCGGGGGGCGCCGCGGTATTGATACTTACCTTGGTTCCCGGCACCGCCCGCGCCACGGCCTCGGCGAGATCTCGTACCTGATAGTTCCAGCGGTTGGAGCCGACATTTACCGCTACATAACGACCCGCCTCGTCGCGATTGCGGGTCAGCGCCCATTCAATCGCGCGCGCCATGTCGCGCACCTCGATCAGCGGACGCCACGGCGTGCCATCACTTAGCACCGTGATCTCCTTGCTCGCAAGTGCGCACGCCACGAAATCGTTCAGTACCAGATCGAGGCGCAGGCGATCCGACATGCCGCAAGCGGTGGAAAAACGCAGCGACGTGATTACGGCGTCGCCGGCGGGCATTTTTTCGAGTGCTTCCTCCGTTGCCACCTTCGACTTCGCATATGCCGTCAAAGGATTCAACGGATCACTTTCCTTCCGCGGCCCGCCTTCCGCATATCCATACATGCTGCAGCTCGACGCAAAAATCACGCGCTTCACGCCCGCGCGCACAGCGCGCTCCGCAATCCCTACCGCGGCACGGAAGTTGATATCGCCCGTCACCTGCTCAAACCGCACACCCATCGGGTCATTCGACACGGCAGCCAACTCGACTACCGCGTCGACGCTGGCCAGTAGCGAATCCGGCAATTCCCGAACATCACCGAAATACTGCTCGTCCAAGAGCCGCTCCGGAATCTGTTCGGCTCCCGTAAGACAATGGCCGAAGAATCCACTATCGAAGCCGATGAGGTGCGCCTTGGGCATGACCACACGCAAGTGTCTTGCAAGCACGGGGCCGATATAGCCCATGTTTCCCGTAATTAGAATCTTCATGATCAAATTTTCCCTGGAGTTGAGACCATCATCAATTCGGAAGCGACGCCTTTCGCCCTACCATACCTTCCAAGGCGCTCGTCCTGCATTCCACATCTCTTCGAGGTGATTGCGATCCCGCAAGGTATCCATGGGCTGCCAGAAACCATGATGAAAGTGCACGGACAGTTGGCCGTCGCGAGCGAGATTTTCGAGGGGCTCGCGCTCCCACACGGTCTGGTCGCCGTCGATATAGCGGCCGACATCCGGCGAAAGTACAAAGAATCCGCCATTGATCCACCCGCCATCGCCTTGCGGCTTCTCCTGGAACCCCAACGCACGGTCGCCCTCGAACCGGAGCGCGCCAAAGCGCCCGGGCGGCTGGGTCGCCGTCACCGTTGCCATCCGGCCGGCCCGCCGATGCAGCGCGATCGTTGCGCTGACATCCACGTCGCCAACCCCGTCACCATAGGTAAGGCAAAAATATGGGTCGTCTTTGACATATGGAAGGATGCGCTTGATTCGGCCACCAATCATCGTGTCCTCCCCCGTTTCGACCAGGGTAACCGTCCACGGCTCCGCCTGATTCTGGTGGATCTGCATCGAGTTGCTCTTCATGTCGAAGGTGACGTCCGACATATGCAGGTAGTAGTTCGCAAAATACTCTTTGATTACGTAGCCCTTATAGCCAAGACACACAACAAAGTCATTGATGCCGTGGGCCGAATAGATCTTCATGATGTGCCAGAGAATTGGCTTGCCACCGATCTCCACCATCGGCTTCGGCTTCGTTGCGGTCTCCTCGCTGATGCGAGTTCCAAGGCCACCCGCCAAAAGCACCGCTCTGACTCTTCCGCTTTTCATCAGTTCCTCGCCAGAAATAACGCACTTCGGATCCAGCCTCTCGTCTAACCAACAGGACAGATCCATTTCCGTGGCTGGGGCACCTCACAAGTCCCGCTTTCTTAGGGGTGTCCGCCAACCGCGCGGCGGTGACCGCGAACCCGACCTTTCCGGTCAAGGGCAAGTTAGAGAAACTCGGCCTCGCCAATGGTCACGCTATGCCAAACCGATACGCTGCTTCAAACGGTACTTAAGCCCAGCCTCCGACAGGCGGCCACGCCTCAAAAAATATCGCAATAACTCAGACGCCACCTCCATTCCGGCGACTTGGGAAATGACCTCCTCAAACTTCCACAACGCATCATATGTTTGATTACCAAACCAAAACAGATCTTTCTTGACGAATGGAAATTCAAAATCAGCAATAAGCAAAAGTGAAAATACATGTATTGGCGAAAATGCATAGAGATTTCGCCGGACAAAATTTACGAAATCCTCGGCATCGACAGGATCATGAAACTTCCGCTCGCATGAATTCTGAATAGCCGACGAGATCAATGCGAACGTTCGATCCGATCCCTTCCGCGAAATACTCTGACGCAACGCGGAGATCAGATAATCATTGCTGTAAATAGCCCGCACTTTGCTCGAATACGCCAATGCGATCGCGGTCAACTTATGCTCTCCATTCCGAATGGCGTACCTCTTGTTTTTCAGTGGAAGGTGACCACTCCAAAACCCCCGCATTTCTTTCGAAAGAAACAATCCGCGAGAAACCGAGAATAGCCATGAGGACAAGTGCCAAGGAGAATTCCTGCCACGACCAGAAAGCTCGAAGGCACCTACAAAATCAAACTGCTCGTCAAGCAAATTGGAAACATGATCGTCTCCATTTCTCTCAATATAGAAGACCGAATCATTTGCATACACCAACTTCTGAGGCACATCTTCCCCAAATCGCTCCATCACATATTCCGACGCAGTTTTATATTGCGCGAAGTCCCAACCCCGATCGCGATTGTCTATATAGACATCCACACAAGAGGAATCCAGCGATTGAACGTCAAATCCGGGAAAGTTCGTCACAAATATGACGTATGCCCCATGCTTTTTTAATCTACCCAAATAGCTTCTGGAGAAGTCATCGATCGCGTGGGAGTATCCGACGTATATCAAAATAAATCGGTCTTTCGCGCCATCCCAGGCACGAAGCTCCCGTATTTCCGGGCGCGAACCAGGAAGCACATGGAATCGCAATTGCTGTGCGTATGCGACAACAACCGCAATCGCCTCCAGAAAAATTTCGGCCATTACCCTCAACATATCTCCAACCTCGGTCGGAACGCAAAAGTCAAAATATCCCCCGCCAACGGTGTAATTGCCTATTTCAAGCCAACAATTGCCCAGAACCTTACCCAAAACGATGCATCAGACAACCTTCCGCGCAGACGGAAATACGCGGAAAGTTTCGATGCAGTTTCCTGCGATACCGATTCAGCAATGATCGACTCCAATTCACTAAGTTGATCGTATTGCGCCCAACCGGCCCAAAATAGATCTTTTTTTACGAATGGGAAATCCGTTTCTTTCAGCAATATGAAGTGAAATATATGAGTAGGAGAAAACCGATACAGGTTTCGCTCGACATAGTCGACAAAATGCGGCCTAGTGGCAGAGGCCTGAAATTGCGCTTCATATTCGTCGCACATCGGCGCTGGAATCGATAACGCCGCGACCGTTGCGCCATTCTTTGCTACGGATTCGCGAAATGTCGCCAAGAGATATTTATTGTTATAGATCGCTCGGATCTTTCCGGAATAGTCCAATGCGACTCTCGTCAGGGCGACCTCGCCATGACGTACGGCGTGCAATTTGTTATTGATCGCCTTATACCTAAGGAAAAAGTCGGAAAAATTCTTCGAGCGAAACAACCCCGCTGACACCGAAAACAGCCAACTCGACACAAACCAAGGCGTACGAACACGCTCCGGCCCGGGGTTTTCGAATGTCCCGACCATGTCATATCGCGAGTTCAGCAACTCATCGAGAAAGGCATGATTCCCTCTTTCAACATAAAAAAATGAGTCGTTGCAATAAATGATTTTCTCTGGGACTTCTTCTTTGAACTGCTTTTTTACAAATCTCGTTCCCGACTGATATTGCCCCATATCCCTGCCATAGCCACCATTATTTATATAGGCGTCGGCGAGATCTGGCGAAATGCGATCTGGCTGCGGGCTGTGGTGATTGGTTATAAAAATAACGTACCCGCCTTTTTGCTTAAACAGCGAGAGGAGATCACGCGCATAAACATCTGGAGCAGCCAAGTAGGAGGCATAGATGACAATGAATTTATATTCACATTGGCTTGGGGACGTAAAAACTCGCACATCCTTCACGCTTCCCCGAAAAAAGAGCCACCACAATTTTTGGAAATGGAGCACGCCAAGGCGCACGAGCGCGAGAATTATTTTCCTAAACTTCATGTCAGTCCCACCAGAACATAGCGTCCATCTCGCCTAGGGCTTCCCCATATTCGGCGAAGGGCCAATCGGATATCTATCCGCTATTTTTCTCGGCAATTGGCAATAATTCAGCTCACGAGCCCCACCGATGTTTTCCGGTAGGAACTTAAAACAGATTCGGTATCGCCGATCATCCGAACACGCCCACGCTCCATCCAGAGCACCTTGTTGCAAGTAGCTCGAATTGCGTCTTCTGAGTGGATCGCCAACACAACAACTTCTGACCGTGCGTGCAACTCCCTCAATCGGCTGTTCGCCTTCTCCTGAAAGCTCGCATCGCCCACCCCCAGAACCTCGTCGAGCAACAGGATCTCCGCGTCCACCGCGGTCGAGATCGCGAAGGCCAGCCGCACCCGCATGCCATTCGAGTACGTCCGCAAGGGTAGGTCGAGGTAATCTCCCAACTCGGTGAAGTCGGCAATTTCATCGGTCTTGCGCCGGATCTCGGCGTCGGTCATGCCGAGCAACAGGCCGCGCAGGCGGATGTTCTGACGACCGGTCGACTGATCGTCCATGCCCAGCGCGATATCGAGGAGCGGCACCGTCTTTCCCTGCACGTCGATGGTTCCGGCCGTCGGCGGGTAGATGCCGGCCATGACGCGCAGCAGGGTGCTTTTGCCGGCGCCGTTGTGGCCGATCAGCCCCAGGCGATCACCGCTTTCCAGCGTCAGGCTGAGGTCGTCGATCGCCTTGACGATGATCACCCCGGTGTTGTCCTCAGCGATGCGATTGCGCCGGCCCATGCGCATCACGCGCTTCTTGAGCGACTGCGCCGAGATGTCGAAGATGGGCATGTCCAGGTGGACATTGGTCAGGGTTATGCGAGCGGACATCTGCGGGCGGACATCGGTAGAAGGGGCTTTCGAGTTCGGCGTCAGACCCAATACGGGATGCGCTTGTGATAGCGGCCGGTGAGCGCCAGCATCAACGCCCATCCGCCCAGCGCGGTGCCGATCGATAGCTCCCAGGTCAGCCCCGACGGCGCGACACCCATCAACGGTTGGCGGACGGCATCGACCCAGTACGCCAGGGGATTGAGCGCTACGATCCAGTGATGCTTGCCGCGCAGCATCTGGCCGCTGAAGAGAATGGGCGTGACGTAGAAGGCCACCTGCAGCAGCGCATTGATGATCTGCGGCAGGTCGCGGAAGCGGGCGGAAACCAGCCCTGCGAGCGCCCCCATCCATAGTGCGTTCAGCACCAGCAGGACGAGGCCGGGAACGGCCAGCGGCAGCGCGGCCCAGGACTTGACGCCGAAGACCAGCAGCACGATGACGATGATGACGAAGTTGTGCGCAAAAATCACCAGGTTGCGCCAGGCAACCTGCAGCATGTAGATCAGCCGCGGCGTCCGCACCTGGCGGATGTAGTTGGCGCTCGCCATGTAGGCCTGGCTGCCCTCGCTGACGATCGACGAGAACAGGTTCCAGACCACCAGGCCGACCGCGATCATGGGAAGGTAGTCGGCAAGCTTCTGCCCGAAGAGGGTGCCGTACACGAGGCCCAGCGTGCCCACCATCACGCCCATGCTGATGGTCAGCCATAGCGGGCCAAGCTTGGAGCGCGAGTAGCGCTGGCGGATCTCCAGCCAGCCGAGCAGGGACCACAGGCGCCAGGCCCGCAGGCTTTCGGACAGGTCGACGATGGCGCGGGAAAGCGAAGACAAGATTCTGGGGAACGGGAAAGGTGACAAAGCTCGGGATCATAGCTTGTGCGGGTGCGGATGCTTGCCGACCGCGTCACCGCGCGCGCGCGGCCTTCGGGGTGGCGCCGGGTTTCGCAACGCCGGGTTCCGGCGGCCCGGACGCCAGCGAATCCCGATAATTCCGATATGCCGGGGAAGCCCAGAACTTCGCCAGACTGCGCAGATGCCAGAACAGGTACCTGGGCCGGTGCCGGGAGGCGCGCTGGGCGAGGTGCACGACCCGGGCCTCCTCGGCGACCTCGATCCGCAATCCGGCGAGTTGCGCGCGCACGCACAGGTCGGCGTCCTCGCAATACATGTGGAAACGCTCGTCGAATCCTTCGAGCACCCGGTAGGTTTCGGCGCGGAACGCCAGGAACATGCCCGCCAGCCAGTCCGGCGGCGCGGCGATGTTCCGGCGACTCCGGGACGCGACGCGGGCGCCGGTCGCGCGCCAACCCCGACCCCACCCCGGAACGCGGCGGCGCAGCAGGTCGCCGGGCGTCAGCAGGCGCCGCGCGTGGTCGGCGACAACGCCGTCCGCCTCCAGCACCAGGGGGGAGACCACGCCCACGGCGGCATCCGCCAGGCGGCGCCGGATCTCGGGAAACGGATCCTGGGGAATGCGCAGGTCCGGATTGAGCACCGCGAAATAGGGGGTAGCGCTGCAGGCAAAGGCCTGATTGTGGTTGGCGCCGAAGCCCTTGGGCCGGCCGTTGCGGACGAACTGCAGATCGAACGGCAAGGTGCCGAGGCGCGGCTCGGACTCGGGCACGTTGACCGTCACGATCACCTTGGCCAGGGTCGGCGGCGCCAGGCGGGCGAGATCGTCGAGCAGACGGGAACAGAGGGTCGCCTGGCCGTGGCTGACGACCGAAACCGTCCACTGCGGCGCGGAATCGGCGCCGGGGTCCGGCGCCCCGCCGTCGCGGGATGGATTTTCCGGTGCACCCACGGTCACGTCTCCCGCCCCTTGTCTGAGATTTGTTATGGACAGCCGTATCACAGGGAAAATACCATGAATCCCTGGGATTGATTGCGGTCAAACGAACGATCCGGGGCGGCGTCCTGCGCCTGCCGCCGGTTTGCAACCAGCAATGATGCGGGAAAGTCGATTAAAAAGGCGTTAAGTGCACATTCCCATCCCCGATCTTCGGGAGGCCGTACCGCCGAGGCCGGCAGGGCATCAACACCGGAATTGAAACTCGTGACGCGTGATATGCGGCATGACAGCGCAACCCCAGGGCGACACTACCCTCTTTATTGCACTCTTTCGCGCGAATTACCCTTTCTCTGCCAGAGGGCCCCGGGGCCGCGCCCTATGCACTCCACCACCTGCCCTTTCTGCGTATTCAGCACGCGCCGGATCATGTCCCGGCTCACCCCCGGGCAGGCGCGCTCCAGGTCGGCCAGGGAAAATGTTCCGGGAATCCCGGCGATCGCCTCCAATACCATCCGGGTTTTTGATCCCCGCGGTTCCGAGGTTTCACCAACCCGCTCGATGAACTCTCGATAGGCCGTCTTGAAACAGCGGTTTGGGCGATGCGAGCACGTCGCGCACGCGCGAAGGCTCGACGGAGACGCCCTCGATGCGGTTCGACGACACCGCGCTTTCGATCAACGCGTGTTCGCGCAAGACCTTGAGACGCTGCGGCGCCTGGCGGGTGTAAAGCTCCTGCTTGCCACGGAATTCACCGAGGTCGGAAAGGTACCAGGCAGTGGCGGGAGGGATTGCTGCTTTACCATCGGAAAAACGTCTCAGGGTGCTCCTCATCATTCCCCCGTTCCAGATCGATATACACGCGTATTCGCAATTCGACTCCCTCGCCAGCGGACGGGGTGATCGAGTCCTACAAGTACCGCAACGGAATCGCGGCAACCTCGCGCGACAGCGGCAGGTCGCGGTCCGCGAAACAGAGCACGGCGCCGGGGCCGACGCGCATCCCCAATTTGGCGATCGCCGGGAACGAGCGCGCGGCCTGCAAGGCCGGGCTGGCGGTCTTTTTGATTTCCACCGGGAACAACGTATCGGCGGATTCGATCAACAGGTCGACCTCCTGCTGGTGCGTATCGCGGTAGTAGTGCAAGGGCGCTTCCAGGCCATGGTGCCAGTAGCTCTTGAGCACCTCCGCAACCGCCCAGGTCTCCAGCATCGCTCCCGACATATGGCCCGCCTCCAGCGCTGCGGCATCGGGCCACTTCGTCAGATAGGCGGCCAGGCCGGTATCGAGAAAATACAGCTTGGGCGCCTTCACGATCCGCTGGGTGCGATTGCGGAAATCGGGCTGCAACCGGTAGACGACGCCGGAGGTCTCCAGCACCGACAGCCAGGCCTTCGCGGTCTTGTTGTCGACATCGGCGTCGCGCGCAAGGCCGGCGTAGTTGCACAACTGCCCGGTGCGGGCGGCGGCGGCGGCCAGGAAACGATGGAATGCGGTCTGATCGGTGACCCGCAGCACGTCCTGCACGTCCCGCTGCAAATAGGTCTGCACGTAGGAGCGATAGAACACGTCCCGGCCGGATGGCCCCAGCAGGTGCAATCGCGGATAGGCGCCGAGCCAGATCTGTTCGAACACCTGCTGCAGCGATTTGGAGCGGGCGTTGGCACGGGCCGATGCGATCCACTCCGGGGTCGGAAGAAACGGTGCGGACCGATCCGCCCGGCCATCCTGTTCGGCTTGGGAGAGTCCCAGCAGGTCCATCACGGCGACCCGCCCCGCCAGACTCTCCCCGATGCCGCGCATCAAGTCGAATTTCTGCGATCCGGTCAGCCAGTACATCCCGTTTCGCCGCTCCCGATCGACGGCGATCTTGATCGCCGACAGCAGTTCCGGCGCGTACTGGACTTCATCAATGATCAGCGGTGCCGGCCAGGTCTGCAGAAAGAGTGCGGGATCCCGCCGCGCCAGGGCGCGCGCATCGAGGTCGTCGAGCGTGACGTAGGCGCGCGGCGGCGCAAACACGGCTTGTCGACTTGCCGCCTCAGCAGGCTTGCCGGCCCCGGAAGGCGCCGCCGACCCGGGCAATTCGAGCCGGGCGCACATTTCCAGCAGGGTCGTCTTGCCGACCTGCCGGGGTCCGGTGAGCATCAGGACCGGAAATTGGCTGCTGACGCGGAGCAACGCCGGGGCAAGGGTGCGGGGGAGATTCTCCATTGCGGTTTATATTGGAATTTAATTCCAATATAAACCACGACCAACCATCCGACAACGTCCCTCGACACGCGCTCGGGCGATCCCGGCACGGCGCGGGGGCGGCGCAACCATGACGATGGGGGAAGAAAACCGGTGTGGGACGGCTCCCCGGTCTGCCGACCAGACCGTCAGCCGTCCTTCTTTTCCGGTTCGGGCTGGGGTTTGGTGGCTTCCGGCTTGACCGAAGCCGCGAAAGGGAACACCGAGAACATCGAGCGGGCCTGGCTCTGCATGTTCTCCTGCATCTGCACGAAGAGGTTCTTGCTCTGCTCGATGTAGCTCGACATCATCGTCTGGATCATCGGCGCCTGCAGGTGCAGGAACTGCGTCCAGGCTTCGGGCCCGATGCGGTTGTTGTCGTAGAACGCGCGGCTCTGTTCCTGGAGCTTCTGCTGGATCTCGATGAACGCCTGGACGTTCTTTTCCAGATACGACCCCATCATGCCCTGCATGGTGTTGCCGTAGAAGCGGATGATCTGGCAGAGCACCGGCGAGGTGAACATCGGCGCGCCCTCCTGCTCCTCTTCGAGGATGATCTGCAGCAGGATGCAGCGGGTGAGGTCTTCGGCGGACTTCGCATCGACCACCTGGAACTCCACCTGATCCAGCACGAGCTGCTTGACGTCGGCCAACGTGATGTAGCTGCTGGTCTGGGTGTCGTACAGGCGGCGATTCGGGTACTTCTTGATGATGCGCGTCGCACTCATCCTGGCAGTCTACCCCAACCAGGGGAATGGAAATCCTTGACCAGGCAAGCAAAAAGGCACTTGTGCGGCACCCTGTACTCCCCTCCGGGGAACGGCAGATCACTGCATGTGCATACCGCCGTTGACGGGGTAGATCGCGCCGGTGGCGAACGCCGCATCGTCGCCGGCGAGCCAGGCAACGATGGCGGCGATCTCCTCGGGCCGGCCCAGGCGCTTGACGGGAATCGCCTCCACCAACTTGTCGCGCACGTCTTCGCGGATCGCCATGACCATTTCGGTGGCGATGTAGCCGGGGGCGACGGTGTTGACGGTCACGCCCTTGCCCGCCATCTCCTGCGCCAGCGCCATGGTGAAGCCGTGCACGCCGGCCTTGGCGGCGGAATAGTTGGTCTGGCCGAACTGTCCCTTCTGGCCGTTGATCGAGGAAATATTGACGATGCGGCCCCAGCCGCGTTCGGCCATGCCGTCGATCACCTGCTTGGTGACGATGAAGAGGCCGGTGAGGTTGGTGTCGATGACCGCCCGCCAATCGGCCAGGGTCATCTTGCGGAAGACGGCATCGCGGGTGATGCCGGCGTTGTTGACGAGAATGTCGACGCGGCCGAATTCGTCGTGGACGCGATCGAAGGCCGCCTTGGCGGCATCCCAGTCGGTGATGTCGGCGTGCGACAAGGTGAAGCGGTAGCCGTCGGCCCGCTGGGCGGCAAGCCAGCCTTCGCCGTCGGCGTTGGGGCCGCAGCCGGCAATCACGGTGTGGCCGAGGTCGTGCAGCTTGCGGCAGATGGCGGTGCCGATGCCGCCGCAGCCGCCGGTGACGTAGGCGATCTTGTTCATGGGTGGTCCCTGTGGGTTTGGTTGTTCCATGCGTAGTGAGCGCTACCGCTCCACCGCCAATGCGACCCCCATGCCGCCGCCGACGCAGAGGGAGGCAAGGCCGCGCTGGGCGCCGCGGGTCACACCGCGGGTGGCATTCTGCCGCGCCATTTCATGCAGCAGCGTGACGAGGATCCGGCAGCCGGAGGCACCGATGGGGTGGCCGAGGGCGATCGCGCCGCCGTTGACGTTGACCCGGGCGGGGTCCCAGTCCATTTCGCGATTCACCGCGCAGGCCTGGGCGGCGAAGGCTTCGTTGATCTCGAGCAGGTCGAGGTCCTGCGCGCGCCAGCCGGTCTTCGCCAATGCGCGGCGCACGGCGGGCACGGGACCCATGCCCATCACGCGCGGCTCCACGCCGGCGGCGGCGAAGCCGGCGATGCGGGCGAGCACCGGCGCGCCGATTTCGCGGGCGTACTCCGCGGTCGTGACGACCACGGCGGCGGCGCCGTCGTTGATGCCCGAGGCGTTGCCCGCGGTGACGGTGCCGTCGGGGTCGAACGCGGGGCGCAGGCGGGCAAGGGTTTCGGTCGTCGTGGCCGGGCGGATGGTTTCGTCCTCGGCGAACGGCACCACCGGCTCGCCCTTCTTCTGCGGCAGCGGCACCGCGACGATCTCGTCGCGGAAGCGGCCGGCCTGCTGCGCGGCGGCCGCCTTGCGCTGCGAGGCGGCAGCGAATTCGTCCTGCATCGCGCGCGAGATGCCGTGTTCGCGGGCGACGTTTTCCGCGGTGATGCCCATGTGCACGTCGTCGAACGCGTCCCAGAGGCCGTCGCGGATCATGCTGTCGAGGAGCGTGGCGTCCCCCATCCGAATGCCGTCGCGCGCGCCGGCGAGCAGGTGCGGCGCCCGACTCATGCTCTCCTGGCCGCCGGCCACGACCACGCGCGCATCGCCGTTGGCGACGGCCTGCGCGGCGAGCATCACGGCGCGCAGGCCGCTGCCGCAGACCTGGTTGACCGTCATGGCGGGAACCTGCACCGGCACGCCGGCGCGCACCGCCGCCTGCCGCGCCGGGTTCTGCCCCGCGCCGGCGGTGAGCACCTGGCCGAGGATCACTTCGTCGACCGCGTCGGGAGCGATCCGCGCGCGGGCGAGCGCTTCGCGCACGACGATCGCGCCGAGATCCACGGCGGCATGCCGGGCGAGGCTGCCACCGAACTTCCCGATGGGAGTGCGGACGGCGGAGAGAATCACGATTTCGGTCATGGTCGTTCCTGCAGGATGATCCGCGTTGATACTGCGAACGCCCTCACCCCCGCCCTCTCCCGCCGTCGCGGGAGAGGGGGTCATGCGGAACGTCGCGCTCTTTCACGTACCGGCCGGGTGCCGGTTCGATGGGCGGGTACTTGCGGTTGCCGAGCTGTCTGGGGGCGGCTTTCTCGTCGCCGGCGAAGCGGGCGAGCCAGCGATCCCAATCCGCCCACCAGCTGCCGGGATGCTCCTCGGCGCCGGCGAGCCAGGCATCGGGATCGGGCAGGCGCTGCGCCGCGCGGCGGGACGACGTACGGGCCTTCCGCCTGGGGGCGGCGGGCTCCGGCGCGACCCAGTAACTCCGCCGGTTCCTCGACACCGGGTTGATGGTTCCGGCGATGTGGCCGCTTGCACCCAGGGCGAACCGGCGTTCGGCGGCGCCGGTCAGGGTGCGAGCGGCGGCATGGGCCGCGCGCCAGGGCACGATGTGGTCCTCGCGGGCGCCGAACACGTAGGTCGGCGCCTGGATGCGACGCAGGTCGACCGGTTGGCCGCAGCACGAGACCCGGCCGGGGCGGATCAGGTTGTTTTCCAGGTAGGTGTTGCGCAAGTACCAGGCGAACATCGGCCCCGGCAGGTTGGTGCTGTCGGCGTTCCAGTAAAGCAGATCGAAGGCCGGCGGCTGCCGCCCTTCGAGATAATTGTTGACGACGTAGTTCCAGACCAGATCGTTGGGACGCAGCGCGGAAAAGGCGTTCGCCAGATCGCGTCCCGGCATCAGGCCGCCGCGGCCGATCGTCGCTTCGCGCATCGCGACGTGGGCTTCGTCGACGAACACGTCGAGCAGGCCCGTGTCGGTGAAATCCAGCAGCGGCGTCAGCAGCGTCAGGCTTTCCGCCGGCGTCTCGCCGCGCGCGGCGAGCACCGCCAGTGCGGTCGCGAGCAGCGTGCCGCCGATGCAATAGCCGAGCACGTTGACGGTGTCCGCCTTGGCGATCTCCCGCACCGCGCCGATCGCGGCGATCGGTCCTTGCTCGACATAGTCGTCCCAGGTCCAGCCCCCCTGTTCGGCCTGCGGATTGCGCCAGGACACGACGAACACGGTGTTGCCCTGCTCGACGCAATAGCGCAAAAACGAGTTGTCCGGCTGCAGATCGAGGATGTAGTACTTGTTGATGCAGGGCGGCACGACCAGCAGCGGACGGCTGCGCACCTTGGCCGTGCGCGGCCGGTACTGGATGAGTTGGATGACCTCGTTTTCGTACACCACCGCCCCTTCGGTGGTGGCGACGTTGCGGCCGACCTCGAACGCCGACTCATCGACCTGCGAGATCCGGCCCTTGGCGAGGTCCGCAAGCAGGTTCTGCATGCCCTGCAGCAGGCTTGCGCCGCCGGTTTCGACGGCGCGCTTCTGCGCCTTCGGATTCCATGCCAGGAAATTCGACGGCGCCATGGCGTCGGCCCATTGCGATGCGAGGAACTGCAGGCGGGTCTTGAACTTGGGCTCGGTTTCGATCGCCGCGGCCAATTCGCGCATCGCCTCGGCGTTGATCAGGTGGGCGCGCGCCGCGAACGACGCCAGCGGGTTCTCCTGCCAGGCGGGGTCGGCGAAGCGGCTGTCGGCGATCGGCGCGGTGATGCGCTCGGGGTGCTCGAACAGATCCCGCCAGAGCGCGTCCAAGCGCTGCAGGTACGCCTCGCGCATTTCGCGGAAGCGGTCGGGGGGCGTGTTGTCGGTCGAGTCGGTCACGGTCTTTGATACGGATGATAACCAGAGGCTCGCACCTTCACCCTAGCCCTCTCCCGCAAGCGGGAGAGGGGATATTTCCTCGCTGCGCCAAATCAAGGCGGCCTGCCGCCCGGTCACGCCGTCGCGGCGGTAGCTGTAGAAGCGCGGGTCGCTGACGGTGCAGAATCCGCCGCCATGCACGTCTTCTTCCGCAAGGCCTTCGCGTGCCAGCGCCTGCCGCGCCAGCGCGTAGAGGTCGGCGAGCAGGCGGTCTCCCTGCGCGGGCGCAAACGCGCGGTCGGCGTCCGGCAGCAGGGTCCGCATCGCCGTCCGCACCTCCGGGCCGACCTCGAAGCGCTGCAGCCCGATCGCCGGCCCCAGGTACGCGAGCACCCGGGCGCCGGGGTCGGCCGCGGCGGCGCGCAGCGCGCGCACCGTGTTCTGGATCACGCCCGCCGCCAGGCCTCGCCAACCGGCGTGCGCCGCGGCGACCGCGCGTCCCCGCGCATCGGCGAGCAGCACCGGCAGGCAATCGGCCGTCAACACGCAGCACACGGTGTCGGGGCGCGTGCTCACCGAGGCGTCACCTTCGGGAAGCGCACCCGGGTCGACGGAATCGGCGTCGACGACGTGCGCGCCGTGCACCTGGCGCAACCAGCGGGGGGCGCCCGGCAGCCGGCGTGCCAGGGCCGCGCGGTTCTGCGCCGCGGCCGGATCCGGTTCGGAAAATCCGAGATTCATGCCGCCGCTGCCGTCCGACGCGGCAAAGGGCGCCAACGAGGTGCCGCCCGCGCGGGTGGTGAACAGTGCTCGCACGCCGGGGGGCGCGGGCCAGTCGGGGATGATGAGGGGTTCCGGGATCATCGTCGGTCTTCTGCGCGCATCCTCACCCTCGCCCCGCTCCGCGGGAGAGGGGGGCAATCTCCGCAGGCCCCTCGGGATGCGGCGCCGAAAGTTCCGCCTCCGTTGCGCCCAGCGATCGCATCAGCTCGCGCAGGTCCGGCGGCGGGGGGGCGAACCATTCCATCGTTTCGCGACGGCGGGGGTGGACCAGGGCCAGGCGGCAGGCATGCAGCGCCTGGTGCCCGAGCCAAGACTGCCCGTTGCACGTTGCCGGAAGGTGACGACGGTAGACCGGGTCGCCGAGCAAGGGATGTCCGATCGATTCCATGTGCACCCGGATCTGGTGCGTACGTCCGGTTTCGAGCCGGCAGGCGACCCAGGACACGAGGCAGGACCCGTGGCTCCCCGTCGATTCGAGCGTCCAGGTCCGGATGCGGCGGAACCGGGTGCGGGCCGGCCGCGCGTGGGCCGATTCGCTGACCCGGAACCGCAGCGGATTGCGGGGGTCGCGCGCGAGCGCGGCGTCGATGGTTCCGGACGGCGGGGTTTCGCCGGCGACCAGCGCCCAGTACTCCCGCAGCACCGTGCGCTCCTGCAACTGCCGCACGAGGTCGGTCTGGGCGGCGATGGTCCGCGCCACCACCATCAGGCCCGAGGTGCCGGCGTCGAGGCGATGCACGATGCCGGCACGCGGCACGCGCGCCAGCGCCGGGTCGTAGGCGAGCAGGCCGTTGAGCAGGGTCCCGCTCCAGTTGCCGGCGCCGGGGTGGACGACCAGCCCCGCCGGCTTGTCGAGAACCAGGATCGAATCGTCCTCCCAGACCACCGGAATCGGCATGGCCTCGGGCGCGTAGGCGCTGTCCTCCGGGTCCACGACCTCGGCGAGGGCAACGGTATCGCCTGCCTGCACGGCGTCGCGCGCACGAGCGGGCGCGCCGTTGCGCGTCACCGCGCCACCTTCGATCCAGCGCTGGACCCGGCTGCGCGACACCTCGGGGCGGCGCAGGGCGAGGAATTTGTCGAGGCGCAGCCCGGCGTCGGCGGCTTCGACGACGTAGGCAACCTCGTCGCCCTCTGCCGTCCCGACATCGACACCCTCACCCCCGCCCTCTCCCGCACGCGGGAGAGGGGGCAGGTCCTCCCTGCGCGCCGATGGTCCACATCCCTTTTCGCCCTCTCCCGCGCGGGGGGGAGGGGGCAGGGCAACCCCGGCCGGTAGGCCCGACTCCGCCATCGTTGATACACTCTTGCGTTTTGCCATCCGACCCGGCCATGAAACCCGCGATTCGTCTTGCGTCCCCTGTTCGACGGCTGCTGCCGGTCATGGCGGTCGCGATGCTGCTGGCCGGGTGCGGTCTGACCAGCCTCGAGAAGGATCCTACCTCGAAGTGGGGGCCAGACAAGCTCTACAACGAGGCGCGCGGCGAACTCAACAACGGCGCCTGGGACAAGGCCCGCGGCCTGTTCGAGAAGCTCGAGATCCGCTATCCGTTCGGTGCCTATGCCCAGCAGGCCCAGATCGAGATCGCATACTGCTATTTCAAGTCGGGCGATCCGACCGACGCGCTGATGGCGACGGACCGGTTCCTCCGGCTGTACCCCGACAGCTCGAAAACCGCGTACGTCTACTACCTGCGCGGCCTCATCAACTTCATCCGGCCGCCGTGGCTGGTCGGTCGGGCGCTGCACTACCAGATCAGCGAGCGCGACCCCGAAGCCATCCGCCAATCGTTCGAGGCGTTCAAGGAAGTCGTCACGCGCTATCCGGACAGCCGCTACTACAAGGACTCGCTGCAACGCATGATCTTCCTGCGCAACGCGCTGGCGGATCACGAGGTGCACGTGGCGGACTATTACTATCGGCGCGGCGCGTATCTCAGCGCGGTCGCGCGGGCGGAGATCGCGATTCGCACGTACGACGGCGCCCCGTCGCTCGATCACGCGCTGGGAATCGTGGTCCGTTCGTACAAGCACCTGGGCATGACGAAACTGCAGAAGGACGCCGAGCGGGTGCTGCGGGCAAGCTATCCGCGCAGCCCCGAACTCAAGGACTTATGAGCGGACGTCCGGTCCGACGCGCGGACTTCGATTTCACCCTGCCGCCGGAGCAGATCGCCCAGCACCCCACCGCCCGGCGTGCGGACGCGCGCCTGCTGCGCCTGCGCGGGTCGGGCTCCGAGCTTGCGCTGGACGATCTGCATATCGCCGATCTGGCGGAAGCCTTCGCTCCGGGCGATCTGCTCGTCTGCAACGACACGCGCGTGATCAAGGCGCGGCTGTTCGGCGAGCGCGACAGCGGCGGCAAGGTCGAGGCGCTGATCGAGCGTCCGGTGGGCGCCTACGGCGGACCCAGCGGGACACGGCGGGCCCTGGCCCTGCTGCGCGCGAGCCATGCCCCCAAGCCCGGCCAGCGCCTGCATTTCGGGGCCACGGGCGCAAGCGCGCAATTCGAGGCGATGGTCCTCGGGCGCGAAGGTGATCTGTTCGAACTGGAGTTCTCCGCCCCACTCGACCGCGTGCTGGACGAGGCCGGACAGATCCCGCTGCCCCCCTACATCCGGCATCGCCCCGAGGACGAGGACGAGGCGCGCTACCAGACGGTCTATGCCCAGGCCCCGGGCGCGGTGGCGGCGCCCACCGCGGGCTTGCATTTCGACGATGCGCTGCTCGCCCGACTGCGGGAGCGGGGGGTGCAGACGGCATTCGTCACCCTGCACGTGGGTGCCGGCACCTTCCAGCCGGTGCGGGTCGAGAACCTGGCGGAGCATCGGATGCACAAGGAGCGCTACGTCGTTTCCCAGGCCACGGCGGACGCGATCGCCGCGACGCGGGCGCGCGGCGGACGCATCGTGGCGGTGGGCACGACCAGCGTACGCGCGCTCGAATCGAGCGTGGCGAAGGACGGGGAACACGCCGGGCAGGTGGTGGCCGGGGCGGGCGAAACCGACCTCTTCATCCTGCCGGGATTCCGCTTCCAGGTCGTCGACCGCCTGCTGACCAACTTCCACCTGCCGGGATCGACGCTGCTCATGCTCGTCAGCGCCTTCGGCGGCATGGAACCGGTGCGGCAGGCCTATGAACACGCCGTCCGGGCCGGATACCGCTTCTTCAGCTACGGCGACGCGATGCTGCTCGACCGCGAGGATCCACGATGACCGTGCCGTTCGAAGTCGTGTGCCGCGATGGCGCCGCGCGACGCGCCCGCCTGACGCTGGCCCACGGCGTGGTGGAAACGCCGGCGTTCATGCCGGTGGGAACCTACGGCACCGTGAAGGCGATGATGCCCGCCGAACTGGTCGACCTCGGCGCGCAGATCGTCCTGGGCAACACCTTCCACCTCTGGCTGCGCCCGGGCACGGAGGTCGTGCGCAAGCACGGCGGGCTGCACCGCTTCATGGGCTGGGAGCGCCCCATCCTCACCGACTCCGGCGGCTTCCAGGTATTTTCGCTGGGGGCGCTGCGCAAGGTGACCGAGGAAGGCGTGCGCTTCCGCTCGCCGATCGACGGCGCCGCGCTCTTCCTCACGCCGGAGGAAGCGATGCGCATCCAGACGGCGCTCGATTCCGACATCGCGATGATCTTCGACGAGTGCACGCCATACTGGATCGACAAGCCCGGGCAGGAAGGGCGGCCGGCGACGGCGACGGAAGCGGCGGCATCGATGCGGCTCTCCCTGCGCTGGGCGCGGCGCAGCCGCGAGGAGTTCGACCGCCTGGGCAACCGCAACGCGCTCTTCGGCATCGTGCAGGGAGGCATGTACGCCGACCTGCGCGACGAGTCGCGCGAAGGGCTGGTGCGCCTGGGATTCGACGGCTACGCCATCGGGGGGCTGTCGGTGGGCGAACCCAAGGAGGAAATGCTGCGCATCCTGGCGCACACCGCGCCGCAGCTGCCGCCGGACCGGCCGCGCTACCTGATGGGGGTCGGCACGCCGGAGGACCTGCTGGCGGCGATCGCCGAGGGCATCGACATGTTCGATTGCGTGCTGCCGACGCGCAACGCGCGCAACGGCTGGCTCTTCACGCGCCACGGCGACATCAAGATCCGCAACGCCGTGCACCGCGACGACACGCGGCCGCTCGACCCCGACTGCGGCTGCCCGACCTGCCGCGGCTTCTCCCGGGCCTACCTGCACCACCTGCAGCGCAGCAACGAAATCCTGGGCGCGCGGCTCAACACCATCCACAACCTGCACTACTACCTAGACCTGATGGCGCGGGCGCGGGCGGCGATCGAGGCGGGACGGTTCCAGGAGTTCGCCCAGGAAGAACGGCGGCAGCGCGCGGCGGGGCTTGAACGGTAACCGGCATCCCTCCTCACGAATGCACTCCGGCACCCGAAACATTATCCTTGCAAATAGAATATAAGATTTTTAATATGCAATGATCATGACGCGCGATCGTCTGCGAAACGGCTGAAGCCGCGGATCCTATGCGATCGGCGCCTCGGTCTGCTTGAGGTGATCCGCCAGCCGCAAGGCGAACTGCACGATGGGCAGCGTCGGGTTGCCGAAACCCGACGTGGTGTAGATCGACGAGCCGGCGATGTAGAGATTTTCGGAGCCGAACACCTTGCAATTGCCGTCGACCACCCCGTAGCGCACCGATTCGGCCATGCGGGTGCCGCCCATGTGGTGGTTACCGGCGATCTCGCCCCGCGCCGGATAGTCCAGGTCGTGGACCATCCAATCCCGCAACTGGATCCGCCCCAGGTCGTCGCGCAGCAGCCAGTCGTTGAACACCCGCACGGTTTCGTTGAGGGTGCGCCGGTCGATCGGATGCTTCTTCCAGTGCAGATCGACCCGGGGAATACCGAAGTGATCGTGCGCGCGCCCGAGTTCGACGGCGTTCGAGATCACCGGCGCCTGCTCCCAGGCCGCCCGGAAGCGGACCCCGCAGACCAGATTCTTCTCCGCCAGCGCCGCCACCTTCCTGCCCAGCTTGGGCGCGGCACAACTCAACTCCTTCATCATCTCGTCGGTCCCCCCCTCCGGCTGCAGATCCAGCCGCAGGCCGCAACCGAGGATGCGCAGCCGGATCTGCTCGCGGTCGCTGAGGTGGTAGAACCGGACCTTCCCGGTCTGGAAGCCGACGATCGCCTTGCCCAGGGTGAAGTGCGGGTGCTCCATCCAGTACTTGCCGATCGGCGCGCGGGGATCGAAAAACCGGTCGCCGTGCCGCTGCGCGAACCAGAGCAGAAAGCGCGAATTTTCGATTCCGCCCATGGCGAACACGAACCGCCGGGCGCGAATCGTCATTTCCTTGCCGGTGTAACTGCGGAACCGGGCCGACGAGATCCGGCCGCCCCCACTGTCGCGGTCCCCGGCGATGTCGATCAGATTGGCATCGAGGAACAGCGTCGCGTGCCGGGATTCCGTCAGTTCCTGTTCGTACTTGCCGCGAAACCGGACCGGCGGCGAGAACTGGAACTTGAACTTCCGGACGATCTCGCCCTGCTGCCCGGGATAGTCGAAATCGTTGTGGATTTCCAGGATGTCGCAGGCCCTGCCGAGGTAGGGATGCAGATCCCGGTATTCGATCGGCCACTTGTACTCCGGACCCAGGTAGTCGCGCCGAAAGTCGATTTCCGTGAACGGCCGGCACCAGCCGCCCCAGTGGTTCGTGCTGCCGCCCAGGAAACGCAGCCGCGATCCATCGAGCGTCAGGTACGGGTCACCGACGACCTTGCCTTTGTAGCAATCCTGGGACTCTTCGGAGAAGTGATCGCTGCCGCCTTCGCAAAGTGCGATGCGGTAGCCGTGCCGCTTCAATTCGTTGGTCAGGGTGATGCCCGCCGCGCCCGCGCCGACGATGCAGACGTCGAACTCCCCGCGCGACGCCTCGCGGACGTCGGCGACGTTCAGATCGTACCGCATCAGAGGTCCTCTTCCTTGAGGAGCCAGCCGTTGACGACGCGGACGTCGGCGCGCTTTCGGGCTCGCGCGGGCAAGGAGAGAACGGGGCGGGCGGCGAGGGAAAACAGGGCGGAAAACAGGGTGCTCAGAAAATGTCTGCGGCGCATGGCAGGTCCGGATCCGGGTTGTCGCCTCGGGCAAGGCGAACGGCGGAGCGAGTCTACGTGGGAGAACGCGCGGATTGCCGGCCGATTTGTTTCAAAACGTTTACTCCTTCGGAACGTCCCGCCCGACCGCTCCCCTCGCGGGAAGGAGGGAACCCCCTATAATCGTCCGCTTTGCCGATCCGCCCGACGGAGTCCGTCATGCTGCCGTTCATCACCGACGCCTACGCCCAGACCGCCGCCCCCGCCGCGCAACAGCCGAGCTGGATGCCGATGGTCATCCTGACCGCCATGATGCTCGTCATGTACGCCCTGCTGATCCGCCCCCAGGCGAAGAAACAGCGGGAGCAGAAGGCCATGAACGAGGCGCTGGCCAAGGGCGACGAAGTGGTCACTTCGGGCGGCCTGATCGGCCGCATCACCGAATTGACCCCGCAGTACATGACCCTGCAGGTGGGATCGGTCGGCGACAAGCCGGTCACGATCACCGTGCTGCGCAGTTCCGTGCAGACGCTCCTGCCCAAGGGAACCATGAAGTCCCTCAACTGAATCGCGCCGTGCACCAGCGGGATATCGTGGCGTCCACAGCAATCCACCTGGCGACAGAAACCCCGGGGGGTCGGCTGCGAAGGGGGGCTGAGGCCCCCTTCGCGCATCTCCCGCGGCCTTTGCAACCGTCCCTCCGGCAACCATGAACCGCTACCCGCTCTGGAAGTATCTGATCATCGTCGTCGCACTCGCATTCGGGGTGCTCTACACGATCCCCAACTTCTTCGGGGACGCGCCGGCCGTGCAGATCGCCTCGGTCAAGGCCACGGTCCATGCCGACACGACCCTCCTCAGCACGGTGCAGCAGATCCTGACGCAGGACAAGGTCGCGCAGCAAGGCATCACGCTCGACGTCGTCGGGCAGAACCCGACGATCCGCGTGCGCTTCGCCGACACCGACACCCAGAACCGCGCCCGGGAACTGCTCGACAAGGCGCTCAATCCCGATCCCAGCGATCCGACCTACGTCGTCGCACCCAATCTGATCCCGCGCACCCCGGGTTGGCTGCAGCGCATCCATGCGCTGCCGATGTACCTCGGCCTCGACCTGCGCGGCGGCGTGCACTTCCTCATGCAGGTCGACCTCAACGCGGCGGTGGCCCACCGCATGGAGGGCATCCGCAACGATCTGCGCGCCACCCTGCGCAACAAGGACATCCGCAACGCCGGCATGCGCATGACGGGCGGAATCCTGGAAATCGCGTTCCGTGACGCGGCAGCCCGCGACAAGGCGATCTCGGCGATCGAGGACGCGAACCGCGACCTCGTCGCCCGCGCCGGCGGCTCGACGCTGGAGCCCACCGCGATCGTTTCGCTGACGCCGGCCGCCCGGACCCAGGTGCGCGACAACGCGCTCAAGCAGAACATCACCACGCTGAAGAACCGGATCAACGAACTTGGCGTCTCCGAGCCGATCATCCAGCAGCAGGGGACGGACCGCATCGTGGTGGAACTGCCCGGCGTGCAGGACACCGCGCGGGCCAAGAGCATCATCGGCCGTACCGCCACGCTCGAAGCCCATCTGGTGGACGTCAGCGCCGAGGGCATCGCCGCCGTCAACGGTTCGGTGCCGCCCCCGTTCGGCTCCGAGCGCTTCACCGTCGGCAACGATGCGCCGGTGGTGGTGAAGAAGGACGTGATCTTCTCCGGCGAGCAGCTGGAAGGCGCCCAGGCGACGTTCGACGACCAGCAGCGGCCCGCCGTGGCGGTGACGCTCAATGACGCGGCCGGTCAGTTGATGCGGGAAATCACGCGCGCCAACCTGCACAAGCCGATGGCCGTGATCCTGTTCGAAAAAGGCCGCGGCGAGGTGCTTACCGTTGCGACGATCCAGTCCGAATTCGGATCGCGCTTCCAGATCACCGGGGTGGGAACGCCCGAAATGGCCAACGATCTTGCCCTGCTCCTGCGCGCGGGCTCGCTCGCCGCGCCGATGGACATCATCGAGGAACGGCTGATCGGGCCGAGCCTGGGCGCGGCGAACATCGCCGCGGGCCTGCATTCGACCGAGGTCGGGTTCGCGATCGTCTCGCTCTTCATGATCGCCTACTACATGGTCTTCGGGCTGGTGTCGGCGACCTCGCTGGCGATCAACCTGATGCTGCTCGTCGCGCTGCTGTCGTTGCTGCAGGCGACCCTCACGCTGCCCGGCATCGCCGCCATCGCCTTCACGCTCGGCATGGCGATCGACTCGAACGTGCTGATCAACGAGCGCGTCCGCGAAGAGTTGCGCAAGGGCGCCGCGCCGCAGCATGCGATCGCGCAGGGCTACGACCGGGCGTTCGCCACCATCATCGACTCCAACGTCACCACCCTCATCGCCGGCGTGTTCCTGTTCATGCTCGGTTCGGGGCCGGTGCGGGGCTTCGCCGTGGTGCACGTTCTGGGCATCCTGACCTCGATCTTCTCCGCGGTGTTCATCTCGCGGGGGATGATCAACCTGATCTACGGCTCGCGCCGGCGCCTGCAGTCGATCGCCATCGGGCAGGTCTGGCGGCCGGACGCGGGCACGACGACGACGAAGAAGTAGGCAATCCGAACCCTGACATAGGACCGCCATGGAGTTTTTCCGTATCCGGCGAACGATTCCGTTCATGCGCTATGCGCCGATCCTGAACGGCATTTCGCTCGCCAGTTTTCTCGTCGCCGTGGGATTTCTCATCTTCCGCGGCCTCAACCTGTCGATCGAATTCACCGGCGGCACCGAGATGGAGGTGTTCTACCGCGCGCCGGTGAACCTCGAGGAGGTGCGCCGGGAAATCGCCAAGGTCGAACCCGGCGATTTCGAGGTGCAGAGCTTCGGGTCGTCCGAGGACGTGCTCATCCGGCTGCCCGCGCACAAGGGCTTCACC
Source organism: Burkholderiales bacterium GJ-E10 (assembly GCA_000828975.1). NCBI lineage: Bacteria > Pseudomonadati > Pseudomonadota > Betaproteobacteria > Burkholderiales > Burkholderiales bacterium GJ-E10. The sequence continues at coordinate 2,424,170 of AP014683.1, forward strand.
TCGGGCCAGCAGGCCGAGCGGGTCTTCGCCGCGCTCACCGCCGTGCCGTCGGCGGGGGAAGCGGGCGCCTGCACCGCGCTGCACCAGCAATATGCGAAATTCGTCGCGCTGCCGGCCGCGCAGCGCACGGCGGCGCTGTCGTCGGCGCTGAGCGAGGCCGAAAAGAACCTCTCCGGTCAGTGCACCGAACTGCGGCGGGTGGAATTCGTCGGCCCGCAGGTGGGTTCGGAACTGGCGGAAAACGGCAGCATCGCGCTGGCGATGGTGGTGCTCGGCATCATGATCTACCTCGCCTTCCGCTTCGAGAAGAAGTTTTCGATCGCGGCGATCGTCGCCAACCTGCACGACGTCGTGCTGGTGGTCGGGGTGTTCTCGATCTTCCGGCTGGAATTCTCGCTGCCGGTGCTGGCGGCGGTGCTCGCGGTGCTGGGCTACTCGGTCAACGAGTCCGTGATCATCTTCGACCGGGTGCGGGAGCATTTCCGCACCATGCGCAAGGCGAGCGTGACCGAGGTCATCGACTCGGCGATCACGGCGACCATGTCGCGCACCGTCATCACCCACGGCGCCACGCTCACCATGACGGTGACGATGCTGATCTTCGGCGGCCCGGCGCTGCACAATTTCGCGCTGGCGCTGACGCTGGGCATCCTGTTCGGCGTCTACTCGTCGGTGTTCGTCGCCGCGGCGATCGCGAAGTATCTGGGCGTTCAGCGCTCGGATCTGGTGCGGCCGGCGAAGGAGGAGCGGGCGGTCTGATCGCAGTTCCGTACAATGGAACCGGAGTTCGAGTCCAACGAAAGGAACGAAAGATGCCGAATCTACTCTTCGTCCGCGCGGAGTGGGATGCCGAGGCCGGGGTGTGGGTTGCCACCTCGGACGATGTCCCCGGCTTGGCTACGGAGGCGGAAACCATGGAAGCCCTTTCCGCAAAGCTCGACGAAATGATCCCCGAGTTGCTCGATGCGAACGGATATCCGGACGGTTCCGAGGTTTCCTTTGAACTCCTGGCCCGCAAGTTCTCGGTTGCCCATCGCCGCACCCCAGCTTGATGGGCGCCAATTTCACGCCGGAGTTGAAACGCCTGCTGACGGATGCGGGATGCCGGTTCGAACGCGCCGGAAAAGGCGATCATGAGATCTGGTTCTCACCGCACACCGGAATCCGGTTTCCCGTCGACAGCAGAATCAAGTCCCGCCACACCGCCAACGCGGTACTCAAACAGGCGGGGCTGCCGAAGCGCTTCTGACCCGGTGCGCGACAACACCGCTGGACTCAGCAGCGCCGCGCCAGCTCTTCGGCTTTGCCGAGATACGTCGCCGGCGTCAACCCCAGCAGCGTCGCCTTGGCATCCTCCGGGATCGGCAGTTCGCGCACGAACGCCTGCATCCGCGCGGCGTCGATCGCCTGGCCGCGGGTCAGGGCCTTGAGCTTTTCATAGGCTTCCGGAACACCGTAGCGCCGCATCACCGTCTGCACCGGCTCGGCGAGCACTTCCCAGGCCCGGTCGAGATCGGCGGCGAGCGCGGCCTCGTTGACTTCCAGCTTGCCCAGTCCGCGCAGGCAGGCGCCATAGGCGATCCGGCAATATCCGAATGCGACCCCGAGGTTGCGCAGCACCGTCGAGTCGGTGAGATCGCGCTGCCAGCGCGACACCGGCAGTTTCTCGGCGAGGTGCCGCAGCAAGGCGTTGGCGATGCCGAGATTGCCTTCCGAGTTCTCGAAATCGATGGGGTTGACCTTGTGCGGCATGGTCGAGGAACCCACCTCGCCCGGGCGCAGCTTCTGGCGGAAATATCCCAGGGAGATATACCCCCAGAGATCGCGGTCCATGTCGATCAGCACGGTATTGGCTCGGGCCATCGCATCGAACAGTTGCGCCATCCAGTCATGCGGTTCGATCTGGATGGTGTGCGTGTTGAAGCGCAACCCCAGCCGCTCGACGACGCCGCGGGCGAACCCCTCCCAGTCGATCTCCGGTGCCGCAACGCGATGCGCGTTGAAATTGCCCACCGCACCGTTCATCTTGCCGCGCGGCTCCACCGCTGCGATCGCCTCGATGGCGTCGGCCAGGCGGGTGGCGAAGTTGGCGAACTCCTTGCCTACCGTGGTCGGTGTTGCGGTCTGCCCATGGGTCCGCGATAGCATCGGAACCGCGGCATGGGCGTGCGCCTTCTCCCGCACCTGGGCATGGATGGCGCGCAGATCCGCCAGCAGCAGTTCGCGTCCCGCGCCCAGCATCAGCGCATGGGAAACGTTGTTGATGTCCTCGGAGGTGCATGCGAAATGAATGAACTCCGCCGCGTCCCGCAGCGCGGGAAGATGCGCGCCGCGCCGCCGGATCCAGTACTCGACTGCCTTGACGTCGTGATTGGTCTCCGCCTCGATCGCCTTGATTTCGGCGCAATCGTCGACGCCGAACCCGTCGACGAGGCCGCGCAGGGTCTGCGTCGTTTCGGCATCGAACGGCGGCAACTGCGGCATGCCCAGGGTGGTCAGGCCGATCAGCCACTCGATCTCCACGCGCACGCGGGCCCGCATGAACGCATATTCGGAAAACACGCCGCGCAATGCGGCCGCGCCCGCGGCGTAGCGGCCATCGAGCGGGGATACCGCGGTCAACGGCGACAATGGGAGCGACGGCGGCAGGGAAGTGGATTCAGACAAGGGATGACTTCCGAAAAAATGAACGGGACGCAAAGAGGGACGCACACCGCGCGGAAGTGTTGCATTTTAGCAAACCCCTCTCCGCAACCGGGCGCCGACATGCCTCGATAAGGGTCCAAGATATACTGCCCGGTGAACGGGAATCGTTGAACGAACAAGAAATCGACGGTCCGAATCACACCCACACACAAGAACCGGGTTCTCCAATCCGAATCCTCAAGCCCCATGCTGAAAAACATCCGACTGCTTGCCTCGCCCACCAGCCCTTACGCGCGCAAGGTTCGCATCGTCATGGCCGAGAAGCGCATCGAATGCGAGATCGACATGGTCGACGTCTGGGCACCGGACTCCCCGATCGGCCGAGCCAATCCGTTGGGGAAAGTCCCGTGCCTCATCATGGATGACGGCGATGCGGTATTCGACTCGCGGGTCATCGCCGAGTACCTCGACACGCTCACGCCGGTCGGCCATCTGGTCCCGACCACCGGCCGCCAGCGCGTCGCGGTCAAGACCTGGGAGGCGCTCGCCGACGGGATCATCGACGCGGCGGTGCTGGTGCGCGTGGAGCACAGCCAGCGCCCGGAGGCGCAACGGTCGCAGGACTGGATCGATCGCCAGACCGGCAAGATTCAAAGTGGCCTGCGGGCCGCGTCGGAGTGGCTGGGCGAGAAGAGTTGGTGCAACGACCAGCATTTCAGTCTTGCGGACATCGCGCTGGGCGTGATGCTGGGATACCTCGACTTCCGCTTCGCCCACATCGACTGGCGGGCGGCGCACCCCAATCTGGCGCTCCATTACGAAAAGCTGGCAGCGCGGCCGAGCTTCCAGGAAACCGTGCCACCGCAGGCGACCTAGGCGCGATCCGCAACGACAGACAACGCGACAGGCCGCGCAGCAGGCAAGACGAACCACAAGAAACGGCAGCAGGCCGCGAACGCACCGGACCACCCGCCGGGACTATCATATGGGGGAGTCCATAGTCGCCCCGCCCGGGGCCTTGCGCGGATGAAGCACCTGCCGCCCCCCCCTTCCCGAACGCGTCGTCTTCGCCCCGCCGCCCGCGCCGCACGGCGTCTCGCCGTGCCTGCGATCGCCGCAGTGCTCTCGGCGGTCATCGCGATCGAGCCGGTCGCGTGGGCGCAGGAGTTGCCGACGCTCGGCCAGGCGGGCGCGGAATATCTGACGCCGCTCGAGGAGCGGATGTACGGCGAACAGATCATGCGGGTTCTGCGTGGCGACCCGTCCTATCTCGACGATCCGGAAACCACCGACTACATCAACCGCCTCGGGTACCAGCTGGTTTCGGTCAGCGCGGCGCGCGACATCAATTTCGAATTCTTCGTCCTGCGCGACAGCACGATCAACGCCTTTGCCCTTCCGGGCGGATTCATCGGCGTGCACACCGGCCTGATCCTTGCCGCGCAGAGCGAATCCGAACTCGCCGCGGTGCTCGCCCACGAAATCGGCCACGTCCAGCAGCGCCACCTGGCGCGGCAGCTCGCGCAACAGCGCGACAATGCACTGATCACCATCGGGTCGCTGCTGCTCGCGCTGCTCGCAGCCCGTACCGAATACGGCCCGCAGGCGGCGATGGCCGTCGGTCAGGCGGCCGCGGCCCAGCGCAGCCTGGCCTTCTCGCGCGCGGACGAACGCGAGGCCGACCGCGTGGGTTTCCAGATCCTGACCGCCGCGGGGTTCGATCCGCAAGGCATGGTGTCGTTCTTCCGCCGCATGGAGCAAGGTACGCGGGCCTATGACAGCATGGCCCCCGAGTACCTGCAGACCCACCCGCTGACCGCCGAGCGGATCGCTGACATGATGGGGCGGGTGCGGCAGGCCGGCACCCACCAACATGCCGACAGCCTGGATTTCCAGCTGATCCGTGCCCGGCTGCGCGTGCTGCAGGACGAATCGACGACCGCGCTGCAGGATCGGATCGCCGGCTTCACGTACGCGATCCAGCACCACACGGAATTGACCGACACGGCCTCGTACTACGGGCTGGCGGCGGCCAACCTCGACCTCAACCGGCCCGGTCCGGCTCTTGCCGCGGCCCTTGCGGCCCAGAAATCGACCAAGGCCGATTCGTCGGTCCTCGACGACATGGTTGCGGAAGCAAGCTACCAGGCGGCGAAGACACCCGCGCAACGGGAGGCTGCCCTCGCCCTGGCGAAGGCCGACACGAACCGCTATCCCCTGTCGCAGGCGGTGGCGCTGGAGTACGTGGACATGCTGCAACGCGCGCACCACGACAAGCAGGCGATCGCATACATGCAGAACCAACTCGCGATCCCCCACAGCGATCCTGACTACTACGGGTATCTCGCCAAGAGCTATTCGGCGCTCAACGAAAAAACGCGCTCGCACCAGGCGACCGCCGAAATGTACGTGCTGCTGGGCTCCACCACGGCGGCGGTGGAGCAACTGCGACTCGCGCACAAGATCGCCGATGCCGACTTCTATACGATGACCGAGGTTGATGCGCGCCTGCACGAACTCACCGCGCGGATGCAGCAGGATGCCGGAGGGGCGAAGAAGTCCCAGGGCGGTGGCGACGGGGACGGAAGCTAGTGTAGTGCTTTGGAAATGTGGGCACGAACCGAAGGATCGCGGTCGGTGGGCTGAGCACGCCGCGGCGCGATGGACCGATGTGCAATTGCGAATGGCGCTTGCACCGCGCAGGCGAGCGGTGGCTGCGTCCCACGATCCGGAATGAGGCGATCTTCTCCTGCTGGCAATGCCGCGGCGTTTGCCGTGAGATCCGGGTGTCCTGCACTGGGTCCGGCCCAATCAGGGGTCGCGGTGCGCAGCGCAGGGGGCGGGGCGGCGCGCGATCGCGCGCCTCCACTTCCGACTCACGGCCCCTGTCCGAGCATAGCGTCCGCAGGACGCGACGCGAGTTGGCCGTGCGCCCCGGCTCCGAGCAGCACAACGCAGTCGGCCCGTAGGGCCGACCGCGACACCGGGCCGGAACCGGTGCAGGGCGCCCGGATCTCGCGCGACATCCTTCGCACGGACTCGATCGCCCTCACCCCGCCCTCTCCCGCACGCGGGAGAGGGGGTACCCCTTCTGCCGCGCAGGGCCCGCCGCCGTCAGGGGGAAGTGGCCGTCATCCTGGCCCGATACCACTCGTGGAAATGCCGCATTCCGTCCTCCATCGGACTCTGATACGACCCGACCTCGTCATCCCCGCGCAACCATAGCGCGCGCCGTCCGGCGTCCATTCGTTCGGCGATCTCGTCGTCCTCGACGCAGGTTTCCATGTACGCCGCCTGTTGCGCCTCGACGAATTCGCGCTCGAACGCGGCGATCTCCTCCGGGTAGTAGGTCAGCCAGATCGCGCCGTGCGGCCCGGGCTCCGGCCCGCAAACCGCCTGCAGCGCCCGCTGCCAGCGCCCATAGACCGCACTGCCGGCATGGGCCGGGCGCAACGCCGCCGCGCCGACGGTCTGGATCGACGCGTGCGGCGCACCCAGCAGCCTCCCGCTGGCGCTGTAGGTCCACCGGTGGATCGGACAGACGATATTTCCGCCCGATGCGACGCCGTTGTGCAGCAACGAACCGCGCCCCCGGAGAATGACCGCCTGCCGATGCCGCCAAACGCGGAGAACGGGCGTGGGCCCGGGTCCGATGGGCTCAGGTCCAACATACGCTCGCAATGAACGGGGGTCCCTCTTCGTTGATCCGAGGCGGCGGCTGGCGCCGAGGGGCGATTATCCCACCGGCCCGCGCAACCTCACCGATACGCCTGTAGGAACGCGAACGTGCGCGTACGAAAATGCCAGGGATCGGGTGCCACGGCATAAAAGCCGACGTGTCCGCCCTGCTCCGGCTGATCGATCGCCACGCAGGGCGCGACATCCATCGAGCGCGGCAGACTGACCGCCGGCACAAACGGGTCGTTGGCGGCGTTCAGGGCGAGGAACGGCACCGCGACGTGGCGCAGCCAGGGCTTGGCCGAGGATCGATGCCAGTAGTCCTCGACGCCGCGGAATCCGTGTACGGGCGCCGTGAAGGCGTCGTCGAACTCCCGGATGGTCCGGCAGCGGCGGATCCGCTGCGCGTCGGCGAGCCCGGGAAACCGCCGCACCTTGCGCAGCGCCTTGGGAATCAGCGTGCGCAGGAACATGTGCGTATACACGCGATTGAAACCGTGCTCGAGCGCAGCGCCGCCCGCAGCCAGGTCGAAGGGGGCGCTGATCGCCGCACAGGCCCGCACCGTCGGCGCCGCCGCCGCCCCCTGCTCCCCGCACCATTTCGCCAGGGCGTTGCCCCCCAGCGAAATGCCGACGGCAAAGCGGGGCGCCGCAGGCCAGGTCCCGGCGACGCGATCCAGCACCCAGGCGATCTCCGCGCTGTCGCCCGAGTGATAGGCGCGGGCGTGGCGATTGTCTTCGCCGCCGCAACCGCGGAAATGCACCACGATCCCGCGCCAGCCGCGCCTGCGGCAGCCGTCCATCAGCACGCGGGCATAGTGGGACGACGAGTCGCCTTCGAGGCCGTGGAACAGCACGAGCACCGGCGCGTCGGGGCTGGCGTCTGCATCGCATGCATGGTCGATGTCCAGGAAATCGCCGTCCGGCGTATCCCAGCGTTCACGGCGATAGGGAACCTCCGGCGTCGCGATCCATCGGGCCGGAATGATGGTCTGGGTGTGTCCGCCCGGGAGCCACCAGGGGGTATGGCAGGCGGGGGCCGGGGAGATCGCGTCGTCCCTCAGTGCACCGTCCCCGAATGCGCCTCGACTTCCACCGCATGGCCTTCGGGCACCGGCGCGGCGAAGTGCATCACCATCTTCCACCCCGTGGGAAGCTTCACGAAGGAATTGGACGCCAGGACGTGCACGACCTGCGTCGTTCCGCCTTGCGGCACGACGAACTCCTCGATGACGTTGGTCACCGCCATCGTCGACGATTCGAAGATCCGCCGGCCCGTCGCGCGGATGGCGATGCCACCGGAGCCGAGCAGCGACGACCAGGATGCGCGCACCGCGCTGTACCCGACGATCCGCACGCCGCCCGGATGGACGCAGCACACGTCGTCATCCTGCAGCCAGAGTTCCATCAGGGCATCGATGTCGCCGCGCTCCAACGCCTCGTAAAACGCCTGTTCGCACTCTTCCACCGAGGCGAAGAGGATGGATTTCGCAAAGCGCTGCATGGGAATCGTGCCTGGTTATGCGCCGGTCGAGCGCGGTTCAATGCCCATGACGAACGTGCTCGCCGGGCTTCAATCGGTAGCGCGTGCCGCAATACGGGCACATCGCCTCGCCGCGCTCTTCCAGAGGAAGGTAGACGCGCGGGTGGTGATTCCACAACGGCATCGCCGGGTTGGGGCAGTATGCGGGCAACTCGTCGGCACGCAGTTCGACGACGGGCAGTTCGGCACGGGCGGTCGCGGTCATGGGTTCCTCACACTGCCGTCAGCCAATGACGGTACCGCTCGTCGCGGCCGTGGATGACGTCGAAAAAGCGTTTCTGAATGCGTTCGGTCACCGGACCGCGCGCGCCGGCGCCGATGACGCGGCCGTCGAGTTCCCGGATCGGCGTGATCTCGGCGGCAGTGCCGGTGAAGAATGCCTCGTCGGCGAGATATACATCATCGCGGGTCATCGGCTGCGAAACCACCTCGAGCCCGAGGTCCCGCGCCAGTTCGATCACCGAGGCGCGCGTGATGCCCGTCAGGCCGGACACCAGTTGCGGCTCGATGAGCCGGCCATCGCGGACCAGGAACAGGTTTTCTCCCGCGCCCTCGGCAACGAAGCCCGCGGTGTCGAGCAGCAGCGCCTCGTCGTAGCCGTCGCGCTGCGCCTCCATGTTGGCGAGGATGGAGTTGACGTAGTGCCCGCCGGTCTTCGAGCGCACCATCGATACGTTGATGTGGTGGCGTGCATAGGACGAGGTCTTGACGCGGATCCCCTTCTGCAAGGCGTCCTCGCCCAGATACGCCCCCCAGGGCCAAGCGGCGATCGCCACGTGGACGGCGGCGCCCTTCGGGCTGATACCCATCTTCTCCGATCCGTAGAACGCGATCGGACGGATGTAGCCGCTCTCGAGCCGGTTGTGCCGCACCACCTCGCGATGCGCCTCCATGATTTCGTCGAACGAATAGGGGATCTGCATCAGGAAGATGCGCGCCGAATTGAACAGGCGCTCGGTGTGTTCGCGCAGCCGGAAGATCGCCGTTCCGCTGTCCGTACGATAGGCACGCAAGCCTTCGAACACGCTCAGCCCGTAGTGCAGGGAGTGGGTGAGCACGTGCGTGTTTGCGTCCCGCCAGGGCACGAGCTTGCCGTCGTACCAGATCCAGCCGTCGCGGTCGGACATCGACATTGGGGGTTTCCTTCGGGAAAAAGAACTCAATCGGCCATTTTACCGTGCGGCTCTTCCGTTCCCAACACCCGGTGCCACAGCCGCAATACGGCGTCGATCTCGCCCCGGACCCGGTCGCGGTCGACCCGCGCGTCGGGAACCCCGGCCAGCCGCAGGGCGTGCTGGAGGCGCCGGTACCGGCGGTAGGCGTCGGCGGCTGCCTCGGCCATTGCCGCATCGAGCAGGCCGAGATGGGCGGCGATGCCCAGCAGGCCGATGTTGCCCCGATTCTCCACCAGTTCCGGATGCCGATGGGCATGCAGCAGCACCAGGGCCTGGACGGCGAATTCCACGTCGACCATGCCGCCGCGGTCGAACTTGCAGTCGAAGCGCGCGTCACGATGGGCGTGGCCTTCGAGCATCCGGCGCCGCATCGCCACCACCTCGGCCTGGACCAGGGCCGGATCGCGCTGCCGCTGCAACACGCCCCGCCGGATCGTCTCGATCCGCTCGCCCACCGCGGCATCGCCGGCGCAGGGACGGGCGCGCGTGAGCGCCTGATGTTCCCAGAACCAGGCGCCATGGCCGTCGGCATTGATCTGGTAGCCCTCGAACGCTGCCAGCGGGGTGACCAGCACGCCGGCGCTGCCGTTGGGCCGCAGACGCAGGTCGATCTCGAAGAGATTGCCGCTCGAGGTGACGGTGGTCAGCCAGGAGAGGAAGCGCCGCACGAGTTGGGCGCAGCGCGCGGCATCCGCCTCGGCCGGCCCCGGTCCCGTATCGTCGACCACGAAGATCAGATCGAGATCCGAGGCGTAGCCCAGTTCGCGCCCGCCCAGCTTGCCATAGGCCACGACGCAAAGGCGCGGCAGAGGCGGCACCGGTGCGGTCGGCGGCACCATGCTGCGCCACGCGGCGTCGAGCGCGATCCGCAGCACCCCATCGGCCGCCGCCGACAGGTGGTCCGCGAGGCGCTCCACCGTCAGGTGGCCGGCAAGATCCGCCAGCAGCAGACGGAAAACCGCCGCGTGGTGCGCATCGCGCAGCAGGTTCATTTGCGCCTCGACGTCCGGACCGGCGGCACGCAGCGAGGCGTCGAGGTCGCGCGCCCACGCCGCCCAGTACGAAGGCACGTCGACGTCGGCCGAAAACTCCTCGGCGCGCGGATCGATCAGTTCGTCGAGCAGGATCGGATGGCGCAACAGATATTCGGCCGCCCAGCCGCCGGCGGCAAGCACGCGCAGCACACGGACGTGGGCCCGCGGGTATTCCGCCAGCAGCGCGAAGTAGGTCGCCCGGCGGCCGATGATTTCCATCAGCCGGACCCAGCGCACGGCGATTGCCTCGGCATCGCCGTCGGACTCGCCCGCCGCGCCGCGCTCCTCCCGCATTTCGCGCTGGATGGTGCCGATTTCCGCTGCCGCGACCGCGGCCAGAGCGCCCACGCGGGTACGCAGCGCCTCCGGCAGCGCAGATACGCGGGCCGACACGAGAAACCGCCGCATCGGTTCCGGCAGATCGTCCGCCTCGTCGACGCCGCCCTGCGCCGCCCGGCCGGCGTCGGCCTCCTCCGGCGGGAACATCGCATCGAATGCGCGCTCGACGTGCTCGCGCGCGGCGTGATACCGCGCCAGCAACTCCGCCACCGACGACGCCCCGAAGAGCTGCGCGACGGCTTCGCGTTCGGCCGGATCGGCCGGAATGCGATGGGTCTGCGCATCGTCGCGATACTGCACGGCGTGCTCGAGGCGGCGCAGAAAGACGTACGCGTCGGACAAGGCGTCCGCGTCCTCGGGCGGCAACCGTCCGGTTGCGGCGAGCGTCGCAAGCATCGGCAAGGTGGCGCGTTCGCGCAGCCGGACATCGCGCCCGCCGCGCATGATCCCCCAGGCCTGCGCCATGAATTCGATTTCCCGGATGCCGCCGCGGCCGAGCTTGACATCGTATTCGCCGCGGCCCGCGGCGTCGGCCGCGCCGCGCTTGCGGCGCGCCTGCGCGCGGATGCGGGCGTGCAGGTCGCGGATCGCGCCGATGGCGCCGAAATCGAAATAGCGGCGATAGACGAACGGCGTGACCACGGCATCCAGGGCCGCCAGCTGATCCCGGAAATCCGCCTCCGTCGCGAGCACGGGCCCCGAGAGAACCCGTGCCTTCGACCAGGCGAACCGCTCCCACTCGCGGCCGTCGCGCTGGAAATATTCCTCGAGCATCGCCAGCGATACGCTGAGCGGCCCGGAGTCGCCGTGCGGGCGCAGCCGCAGGTCAGTGCGGAACACGAACCCGTCTTCGTCGGCGTCGGCCAGCACGGCGATGAGCCGGCGCCCCGCGCGGTCGAAGAATTCCTGCGCCGAAGGGCCGTCCTCGCCATAGACGAACACCAGATCGAGGTCGGAGGAGACGTTCAGTTCCCAGGCACCCGCCTTGCCCATGCCGACGACGAGCAGATCCTGCGGTCGGCCCTGTGCAGTCCGCGGCGCCGGATGGCGCCCGGCGAGATCGGGCAGGATGGCCGCCAGCGCCGTCCGCACGGCGAACTCCGCGAACGCCGTCATGGTCCGCATGACTTCGTCGAGCGGCGCGACCCCGGCCACGTCGCGCACGAGCAGCCCGCACAACATGCGCCGGCGCAGGCGGCGCAGGCCGAGCGCAACCGCCGCTACGGGATCGCCGTCCGGGAGCGCCGTCTCCCGCCAACCTCGCGCCATCCGCTCCGCCGTCCAGGGTTCCTGCGCGGCGCCCTGCAGCCATTCCGTTTCCGCCGCGGTCGGCCGGGCGCCGTCGGGCTGCGCGGCCGACGCGAAGCCTTCCCGCAGCAGGCTGCGGCGCACGAAACGGCTGGCGCCGTAGGCCCGAATGACGCCGCGGTAGATCGGTAGCAATGAGGGGTTCACGGTAGCTATGTTAGTGTTGAAACCACTCAAAAAACGACGATGTCCACCGCCACACCACCACCGCCGGGCCCTCCCCGCGCGCCGACCGAAACCGAGTCCCTGGCAGGCGCCGCGCGCGAAGCCCTGCATTCGGCTGCGCACTCGGCGGAAGAGTTCGCAGAACAGGTATCGATCGACGCCAAACGATCGATCTTCCTGCACTGGGGCTGGCGCGGCCTGCGGGCCACGCAACTCCTCCTGCGCGCGGCGGGCATCATGCTGCTTGTCGGATGGTTCGGATTCGGCGCGGCGGTGCTGACCACCCGCTATTTCCTGCTGCCGCATATCGGGGATTGGCGCGGCGACATCGAATCCGCCGCGGCGACCGCGTTGCACGCGCCGGTGACGATCGGCGGGATCGATGCGTCCTGGGAGGGACTGTACCCGCGGCTGCTGCTGCGGGACGTGCGCATCCAGGGCCCGGATGGACAAACCGCGCTGTCGCTGCCGAAGGTCGACGCCGTCGTCTCCTGGATGAGCCTGCTGGCCTTGCAGCCGCGGATGCACGCCCTCACCATCGTCGCGCCCGAAGTGGCGGTGGAACGGCTCGCCGATCACCGCTGGCGCATCGGCGGCATTCCGATCGATCCGCAGGCGCACGGCCAAGGCAACGGCCTCGAGTGGCTGCTGGCGCAGCGGCGCATCGGCGTGGTCGACGCCCGCGTGCGCTACACGGATGCGGGCGCCCCGCCGCTGCAGTTCACGGACGTGAACCTTCTTCTCGAGCGCGGCCTGTTCTTCCACCGCTTTGCCCTGCAGATGCGGCCGCCGGCCCATCTGGCCGGGGTGCTCGACGTGCGAGGACAGGTCCACCCGCCGTTCCTGACGCGCAACGCCCCGCTCCAGGACTGGGAAGGCCGCGTGTACGCCCAGTTCGATTTCGCCGATCTCGCAGGCTGGGGCCACCTGCTGCACGCGGTTCCGCCCTCGGTTCGTCTCGACCATGCCCAGGGCGCGCTGCGCGTGTGGTTCGACTTCGCCGGCACGGGCGCGCAACGCATCCGCGCCGACTTCGCGCTCGCGGGAGTCGATGCGCAACTGCGACCGGACCTGCAACCGCTGCGTCTGGACCGGGTCACCGGCACGCTGACCGCGAGCCGGCGGCAGGGGCGCGATGCCGATATCCGGGAGATCCGAATCTCGGGCCTCCACTTGGCCGGGGAAAGCGTGACCCTGCCGCCCACCGACCTCGTCTACGTCAACCGGCAATTTCACCATCCCCAGGAAGACGGGGCGCAGCAGCATGTGCAACTGCGGGCGAACCGCCTCGCGCTGGGGGACTTGAGCCGCCTTGCCGCGCTCATTCCCTTGCCGCAGAGCTGGCAAGCCGCGGTCCATCACGCGGCGGCACGCGGTGCGCTCGAAAACCTGGAGGCCGATTGGGACGAGCCGGTGACCGCGACGAGCGCGTTCCAGGTCCGTACGCATTTCTCGCAACTGGGGCTCACGCTGGGCGGGCCGGTGTCCGACGGCGGCCCGGACTCCGCTGCCCCCCTCCAGCCTCACCCCCGCACCCTTGCGCCCCTGCCGGCCAAGGGCAATGCCCTCCCGGTGCCGCCGGTCGCCGCGATCCGCCGGTACGCCTTCGACAACCTTTCCGGGGACATCGACGCCAGCCGCGAAACCGGTTCGACCGAGCACGGCACCCTGCGGATCGACTCCGCCGGCGTCGCGCTCCACGCCGACAAGGTACTCGTGGCGCCGCGCATCACCTTCGACCGCCTGACGGCGACCCTGCGCTGGCGCAACACGCCGAATGCGCCGCAGGGTCAAGGGCTGCAGGTCGACCTCGACTCGTTGGCCGCGGAAAACGGCGATCTGGCGTTCGACGCCTCGGGCCGCTATCGCGCCCAGGATCCGGCGGTACCGCTCGATCTGCGCGGCCGGATCCGCCGCGCCCGCGTGGCGGGCGTCGCGCAATACCTGCCGATCGTGCTGCGCAGCGCGAGCCGCCGCTGGCTGACGGGCGCGCTGTGCGACGGCCAGGTCACCGGCGGCAGTTTCCATCTGCAAGGGGACCCGCGGAAATTTCCGTTTGCCGACCCGCAGACCGGCAACTTCCAGGCGTCCCTCCACGTCGCCGGCGGCCGCATCGACATCGATCCCGTGTTCCCGGGAACGCCGGCCCGCATGCACTGGCCGGCGATCTCGGGCATCGATGCCGACGTGACATTCGACCGCAACCGCCTCACGGTGCGGGCGGCCCACGCGCAGGCGTCGGGATATCCCCTCACCGACGTCACGGCGCGCGTGTCCCCGATGGAACATCCGGGGGCGCATCTGCTCGTCGACGGCAAAGGCGCCGGGGATCTCCGCGATCTGCTGCGGTATGTCGGCGCGAGCCCGGTCGACGTGCGTACGGGCGGGTGGCTTGCGACCAGTCGCGGCACCGGGCCGACGCACCTCACCGTGCACCTCGACATCCCGCTCGCCGATCCGAAGCAGACCCAGGTCGCCGGCGGCGTGGACTTCCAGGGCGACACCCTCACCCTGGTGCCCGAACTGGCGCCCTTCACCGCACTCGCGGGACATCTGGCCTTCACCGCGCGGACCTCCCGCCTCACCGGCATGCACGCCGGATTCCTCGGCGGCACCGCAACCATCGCGGGGGATACGCTGCCGGACGGCACCCTGGTCGTCCACGGCGCCGGCACGGCGACGCCCCGCGGCGCGCGACCGCAGGTACCGACCCCGTTCCTGCGCCGCATCGTCGACCATACCGAAGGCGAATTCCGGTACACCGCCACGGTCACGGTGCGGCATGGACGGCTGGGATACCGGGTCGACTCCGACCTCGTCGGCGTGAAGATGGACCTGCCGGCGCCGCTGCGCAAGGATGCCGCCACGCCCCTCCCCCTGCACATCGAGTCGACCCCGGTGGCGACGGCGCCGGGTGTCGCCACGCCGGCCTCCCGGCAGGATTTCCTGCGGGTCCGCCTCGGGACCCTGGTGGATGCGGCACTCCACGAAGTACATGCACCGGCGGCCGGCGCCGCGCCCGGAGCCGGCATGGTCACGCGGATCGATCGCGGCGCCATCGGGATCGGCACCCCCGCCGTCTTGCCGCGCACCGGCGTGGCCCTGCGGATCGATCAGGATCAACTCGACATCGACCGCTGGCGCGCGCTCGCGGCGTCGCCACGGCCGGCCACCGGCGCGGCGCAGCGGCGCGACGAGGGCGCGGAAGGCGAATCCGCTGCTGCGCTCTCGGCGCAGAACCTCGCATGGCTCGACACCATCCGATTGCGGGCCAAGCAGATCCAGTTCGCGGGACGGTCGCTTGCCGATGTGACGCTCACCGCGCGCCGCGACGACAGCCTAGGCTGGGCTGCGGATCTCGTCAGCGATCAGGCGGCAGGCTCGCTGCACTGGCTGGGCAGCGGGCGCGGGGCGACGGAAGGCCGCCTGACCGCGCGCCTGACCCGGCTCACCATTCCGGCAGGGCAGCAGGAACAGGTTTCCAAGCTGCTCGACACGGCGCCGCGGGATTTTCCGGCGCTCGACATCATTGCCGACCGGTTCCAGCTCGGCGACCACCGGCTGGGTCGCCTGGAGCTGACCGCCAAGAACATCGGCACCGGCAACCACAACACCTGGATCCTGGAGCGCTTCGTCCTGATCAATCGCGACGGCCGGATCACCGCCGATGGGCAGTGGCAGCGCATTGCCGCGGCCCCGCCGGCGGCGACGAAGACAGCGACGGGCGACAAGCCGCGCGCGCGCCGGAAGATGGACGTCGATCTCGTGATCTTCTACACCGATGCCGGCCGGATGCTCGGTCGCTTCGGCTTCCCGGGCCTGGTGCGCGGCGGCAAGGGCACGCTGAAGGGGCACCTCTCCTGGGTCGGATCGCCGTTCGCCATCGACTATCCGACGCTCACGGGAACCCTGCACGACGAAACCGGCCACGGCCAGTTCCTCCACGCCGACATGGGGGCGGCGCGGCTGCTCGGCGTCCTGTCGCTGCAATCGCTCGGCCACCGGCTCACCGGCGATTTCCGCGACCTGTTCGCCGAAGGATTCGCGTTCGACTCGCTCACCGGCACCGCGGCAATCGCCAACGGCACGCTCACCACCGACGACTTCATCATGAAGGGACTGAACGCCGTCGTGCGCGTGCGCGGCAGCGCGGACCTGCGCGCCGAAACGCAGGACCTGACCGTCGTGGTGATCCCCGAGATCAACGCCGGCACGGCATCGCTGGCATACGCCGCCCTGATCAATCCGGCCGTGGGCCTGGGCGCGTTCATCGCGAACTATCTGCTCCGCAAGCCGCTCTCGGAGGCGTTCACCAACGCCTATCAGGTGACCGGCCCCTGGTCCCATCCCAAGGTGCAAACGATCAGCCAATGACCTCGACTTCGCCGAACCGCGCGCAGGTTGACTTCCCAGCGCCGCGCCTGCGGGTCGCGGCCATCCAGATGACGTCCACGCCACGCTGCGAAGACAACCTGCGCGCAGCCGCCGAGCAGATCGCCGAGGCGGCGCGACAGGGCGCGCAGCTCGTGGCCTTGCCCGAATACTTCTGCCTCATGGGGCTGCGCGATACCGACAAGCTCGCGCTGCGGGAAGCCGACGGACACGGGCCGATCCAGGATTTCCTGGCCGAACAGGCGGCGCGGCACGGCATCTGGCTGATCGGCGGTTCGATCCCGCTGGCGGCGCCCGAGCCGGATCGGGTGTTCAACAGTCTGCCGGTCTACGATCCGCAGGGGCGGCGGGTCGCGCGCTACGACAAGATCCACCTCTTCTCGTTCCATCGCGGTGCCGAGTCCTACGACGAGGCGCGCAGCATCGCGCCGGGACGGGCACCGGTCGCCTTCGACTGCGCCGCCGAGGGGGTGTCCCTGCGCATCGCCTGTGCGGTGTGCTATGACCTGCGCTTCCCCGAGTTCTTTCGCGGCCTGGGCACGGTCGACGCCATCGTGATCCCTTCGGCCTTCACCGCAACGACGGGGCGGGCGCACTGGGAACTGCTGCTGCGCGCGCGCGCGGTCGAGAACCTCTGCTATGTCCTCGCGCCGGCCCAGGGCGGACGTCACGAAAACGGCCGCACGACCTTCGGTCATTCGATGCTGATCGATCCCTGGGGCGAGGTCCTCGCCGTCCGGGACGACGGGCCGGGGGTGGTGCTGGGCGAAATCGACCCTGACCGCATCCGGGATGTTCGCGCGAGCCTGCCCGCGCTCGACCACCGCGTCCTGGTGTAAATTTCCCGCCATGAAACCTATCGAACCTGCCGTAGAACGCCTCGCCATCGCCCGCAGCCTGCTCCTCGACCCGTACGGTCTCGACGAAACGCATCTGCAGCGCACCCTCGCCACCATCTTCGAGCACCGCGCCGATTACGCCGACCTGTACTTCCAGTACACGCGTTCGGAGTCGTACGCGCTGGAAGAAGGCATCGTCAAATCGGGCAGCTTCGGCATCGACCAGGGCGTGGGCGTGCGCGCGGTATCGGGCGAGCGCACGGCGTTCTCCTACTCCGACGACATTTCGCTCGACGCGCTGCTCGGCGCCGCGACGACCGTACGGTCCATCGCACGCAGCGGTGCATCCCGCACGGTGCCGGCCAAACGCCTCAAGACCCAGCGCCAGCGGGCGCTGTACGGCGCGATCGATCCGGTCGCCTCCGCCACCGCCACCGAAAAGATCCGCATGCTCGAACAGGTGGAGCGCTATGCCCGTGCCTGCGATCCGCGCGTCAAGCAGGTGATGGCCAACATCGCCTCCGAGTACGACGTGGTGCTGGTTGCATCCTCGGACGGTCGCATCGCGGCCGACGTGCGTCCGCTCGTGCGCGTCTCCGTGACGGTGATCGCGGAGGAGCACGGCCGTCGCGAACAAGGGTTTTCCGGGGGCGGCGGCCGCGTCGACCTGACGACGTTCGACACCGATTCGCTGCACCGGTACGCGAAGGAGGCCGTCGACATGGCGCTCGTCAACCTGCAGGCCAAACCGGCGCCGGCGGGGGTGATGAGCGTGGTGCTCGGCCCGGGCTGGCCCGGCATCCTGCTGCACGAGGCGATCGGGCACGGCCTGGAAGGCGACTTCAATCGCAAGGGATCGAGCGCATTTTCGGGGCGCATCGGCGAACGCGTTGCGGCCAAGGGCGTCACGGTGATCGACGACGGCACGATTCCGGAACGCCGCGGCTCGCTCAACATCGACGACGAGGGCAACCCGACGCAACGCACCGTCCTGATCGAAGACGGCGTGCTGCGCGGATACATGCAGGATTCGCTCAACGCGCGACTGATGAAGACCGCCGTCACCGGCAACGGGCGGCGCGAGTCGTTCGCGGCCCTGCCCCTGCCGCGCATGACCAACACCTGCATGCTGGCGGGCGACCGGGACCCGGAGGAGATCGTCCGCTCGGTCCCGCGCGGCATCTACGCGCGCAACTTCGGCGGCGGCCAGGTCGACATCACCAACGGCAAGTTCGTCTTTTCGATGGCGGAGGCCTACCTGATCGAAAACGGCCGGCTGGGCGCCCCGCTCAAGGGCGCGACACTGATCGGCAACGGGCCGGATGCGCTCACCCGCGTGACCATGATCGGCAATGACATGCGCATGGACGGCGGCATCGGCACCTGCGGCAAGGATGGGCAGAGCGTGCCGGTCGGCGTCGGCCAGCCGACCTTGCGGATCGAGGGGCTCACGGTGGGCGGCACGGCGTGAACCACCCGTTGCTTCCCCCCGGTTTCCCGGTGATCGATGCGCAGCAGATCCTCCCCCGCTGCGATGCCGCCCTGGCGCAGCGACGCGCCTTGATGGCCGCCATGGAGGCCCGCAACGGCCCGGATGGCATCCTCGAGGAGTTCAACGCGCTGGCGATCGAAACGGGGAGCTTCGACGACCCGCTCTCGGTGCTGCAGAATGCCGCGCCCGACAAGGCCACGCGCGATGCGGCGCAGGCCTGCCTCGACAAGCTCGCGCCCTTCGGCACCGAACTGTTCCAGAGCGAGAAGATCTACGCGCGGGTGGCGGCGTTCGAGCCCAAGGATGAGCAGGATCGCAGCTACCGCGAGCAGCTGATCGAGGCGTTCGAGGACACCGGCGTGACGTTGCCGCCCGAGAAGCGGGCGCGCGCCAAGCAGATCCAGGACGAACTCATCACCCTCGAGCTGCAATTCGGCGCGAACGTCAACGACGTGATGACCACCGTTCCCGTGACGCCGGCGGAAGCCGCGGGCCTTCCCGAGTCCTTGCTGCGCACGCTGCGGCGGGACGCACGGGGCGACTACCTGATCAGCCTGGACTTCCCGGTCTACGAGCCGTTCCTGCGTCTGGCGCAGAGCGAAGAGGCGCGGCGGCGCGTTTGGACTGCCTATCAGAACCGGGCAGGGCTACCCAATCTCCGGCTGATGGACCAGGCGCTTGCCCTGCGACATGAACTGGCGCAACTCTACGGCCACCCCGACTACGCGACCTTTTCCTTGCGGCGCAAGATGGCGGGAACGCCGCAGGCGGTGGAAACTTTCCTGTACTCGGTGAAGTCCGCCGTCGAAGCCGTCGAGTTGCGCGAACTCGCGGATCTGCAGCAGGAAAAGGCGGCCTTGCTGGGCCTGCCGACGGACGCCGTGCGCGTCGAACGATGGGATGTCGCCTATCTGCAGAACCGGATCGAAAAGAAGCGCTTCGACATCGACCAGGAATCCTTGCGGGCGTTTTTCCCGACCGAGTCCTCGGTTCGCTACGTCATGCACCTGGCCGAGACGCTCTACGGCATCCGTTTCGTGGCGCAGCCCGATCTGCCGGGATGGAGTCCGGACGTCCGCTACTACGACGTCGTGGACATGGCGCCCGCCGGTGCGGATGGTGCGGACGGCCCGCCCATCGGCGGGATCTATCTCGACCTGTTCCCGCGCGAGGGCAAGTTCAAGCATGCGGCGGCATTCAGCGTCCGCAGCGGCTCCGTGCTCGGCGGCCAGACGCCGATCAAGGCGCTTCTCTGCAACCTCGATCCGAACGGGCTGACGCACGTCGAACTCGAAACGCTGCTGCACGAGTTCGGTCACATCCTGCACGGCGTGCTGTCGCGGGCGCGCTACGCCGACCAATCGGGAACCAACGTGCGCCTGGACTTCGTCGAAGTGCCGTCGCAAATGTTCGAGGAGTGGGGGCGGCGCGCGCAGCCGCTCGCCCGCTTCGCGCAGGTGTGTCCGGAATGTCCCCAATTGACGCCGGAACAGGTGGCACGGCTGGATGACGCGCGCCGCTTCGGCTCCGGCCTGCGCTACGCCCGGCAATGGCTGTATGCCGCCTACGACATGGCGCTGCATACCGGGCCGGTCAAGCCGGCGCTGGCGACCTGGAAGGAACTGGAGGGCGCGACGCCGCTGGGGCACGTCGCCGGAACGATGATGCCAGCGTCGTTCGGACATCTGATGGGCGGCTACGAGGCGGGCTACTACAGCTACATGTGGTCGGAAGTGCTGGCGCTCGACATGCTCTCGGCGTTCCGCGGCAATCTGCTCGATCCTGCGGTGGGACATCGCTACCGACAGTGGATCCTCGAGCCGGGCGGCAGCCGGCCGCCGGAGGAACTGGCCGAGGGGTTCCTCGGCCGCAAGCCGGACGCGGAAGCGTTTTACGAGGAGATTCGCGGGACGCGGTAGGTCATTCCGTCGCGTCGTTCCCGCTCGCGTTGCGCCGCGCCCGCACCCCCTGCGCCAGGGTCTCCAGGCAGGCCACGCTCTGCTCCCAGTCCAGGCAGCCGTCGGTGATCGACTGCCCGTAGGTGAGCGGCTTGCCGGGAACGAGATCCTGCCGGCCGCCGACGAGGTTGCTCTCCACCATCACGCCGACGACGCGCTCTTCGCCGCGGGCGATCTGCCCGGCGATGTCGGTGCAGACGTCGATCTGCTGCAGGGGATCCTTGCGGCTGTTGGCGTGGCTGGCGTCGACCATCAGGCGCTGCGCGAGGCCCGCCTGGGCCAGCGCCCGGCACGCCGCCTCGACGCTGGCGGCGTCGTAATTGGGCTGGGCGCCGCCGCGCAGGATGATGTGACAGTCCTCGTTGCCGCGGGTCGAGACGATCGCCGAATGTCCGGCCTTGGTGACCGACAGGAAATGGTGCGGCTGCTGCGCCGCCTTGATCGCCTCGACGGCGATGCGGACGTTGCCGTCGGTGCCGTTCTTGAATCCGACGGGGCAGGACAGGCCCGATGCGAGTTCGCGGTGGATTTGCGATTCGGTCGTCCGCGCGCCGATGGCGCCCCAGCTGACCAGATCGGCGAGATACTGCGGCGTGATCATGTCCAGGTACTCGCAACCGGCCGGCAGCCCGAGGTCGTTGATCGCCCGCAAGAGCTCGCGCGCCGTGCGCAGCCCCTCGTTGATGCGGAAGCTGCCGTTGAGATCGGGGTCGTTGATCAGGCCCTTCCACCCCACCGTGGTGCGCGGCTTCTCGAAATAAACGCGCATCACCACCTCCAGGTCGGCGGCGTACCGCGCACGCTCGGCGACGAGGCGCCGGGCGTAGTCGAGCGCCGCCTTGGGGTCGTGGATCGAACACGGGCCGATGATGACGATCAGCCGGTCATCCTGGCCGTGCAGGATGTCGTGGATGGCGGCACGGGCGTCGTGCACCGTTGCCGAACCCCGCTCCGAACAGGAAAGTTCGGCGATCAGGGTTGCCGGCGGGATGAGTTCCTTGATCTCCTTGATGCGCAGATCGTCGGTGGTGAATCGCATAATGGTCTCGTTCTACCAAGCATTCGGGAATTCGGGGCAAAGGTGGGCGCAAACGCGGCTTGCACAGGCTTCCACCGCAGGGCTTGCACCAAAACGGGTACCACGGCGGATCACCACAGCGTCTTGAGCCCCATCGCGCGGTATTCGTCCAAATCACCATCCCGGGAAATCAGCGTCCAATGCCGCTGCAGGCATTGCCAGATCAGCATGCGATCGAACGGGTCGCGATGGGCGGTCTTCGGCAGCTTGTGGAATCCGATCGACTCCTCCGCGGTCGGGGTGACGATCGTCAACCCCATTTCCCGCGCAGCCGGCAGCAGATCGTCCGGCGTGCCGCCCTGCAGTTCCAGCTTGCCCAATGCGAACTTGATGGCGATTTCCCAGAACGTGACCGTGCTCAGCGCAATCTCATTGGCGGGGTCGGCCACGAATTCGCGCACGTTCGCCGGAATCCGGGTTGGATCGGTAACCGCCCAAAGGAAACAATGCGTGTCGAGCAACGCGCTCATGCCGAGAGCAGATCCTCGTCGCGGAGGGCAAAGTCCGGCTTGATCCGGCAGCGAATCTTTCCTTCGAGCAATCCGAGCGGGCGCCGCTTCTCCTCGCGCACCTGCGAGTAGGGAATCATCGCCGCGACCTTTTCCCGGTTCCGGCCGTAGGCGACGACGACCGTTTCGCCTTCGCGAACCGCCTCCAGCGCCTCGGAAAAATGCGCCTTGAACTCACCGATGGTCATGGTCTTCATCGGCGGGAGCATGCCGGATGCCACAAATCTTGTCAACTTGACACGTTTCCCGCCGCCGGCTCCCACTGCGGCTCCCCGCCGCCGGCGCCGCGCTGGATGGCCCGCGCCGCCACGAAAAACCAGTCCGACAGCCGGTTGAGGTAGCGGCGGGCGGGTTCGCCGACGGGTTCCGTGCGCGCCAGGCGCACGACCGCCCGCTCGGCGCGGCGGCAGACGGTGCGGCAGACGTGCGCCTGGGCGGCGGCTCGCGTGCCGCCCGGCAAGATGAACTCCCGGAGCGGCGGCAAGCTCGCATTGACCTGCGCGATCCGCGCGTCCAGCCGTTCGACCCGGCTCGCCGACAACCGCGTCGTCCCCGGCACGGCGAGTTCGGCGCCCAGGTCGAAGAGTCCATGCTGGATTTCGGCCAGATCGCCCTGCAATGCCGCCGCAACGGCCGCCGCCGCGGGATCGGCCGCAAGCTCCGCTCGCAGCAAGCCGATGTGGGCGTTGAGTTCGTCGATCTCGCCGATCGCCTCGATGCGCGGGGCGTCCTTGCCGGTCCGCGTGCCGTCGCCGAGTCCGGTCGAACCGTCGTCGCCGGTACGGGTGACGATGGCGGAAAGGCGGTGTCCCACGATCCGCGCTCCCTTACTGCGGCTGCCGCTGCACCGTCCCGGAACCCGTGCCGGTCCGGGTGACGGTCGCCATGCCGCGGTAGTGCACGTTCCCGGCCCCGGTGACGTCGGCCTTCAGCGTTTCGATCGCCCAGAGCGTCGCACTGCCGCGGCCGGCGATCCGCACCGTCACGTTCTGCCCGGCGAGGTCGCCGGCATCGACGCTGCCGCTGCCGTCGATTTCGAAGTTCTGTTCCGGCACCGAGCCGGCGACCGAGATGCCGCCCGCCCCGGCGAGCCGCACCGACAGTTCCTTGGCGCGGATCTCGTCGAAGCGCGCAGATCCCGCGCCGCGCAATTCGACGCGCAGGCGGTCGCCCTCGAACTCCGCACAGTTGATGCCCCCCGCACTCATGACGATCGACTCCAGGCGCGGCGCGAACAGCGTGACGCCGATGGGGTGCGCCATGCGGAACGCCGTGTGCGGCCGGATGCCGATGCGCAGGCTGCCGTCGGCGCCGACGTCGGTGGTGATGAGCGGCACGATGTTGTCGTCGGCGTGCACCGTCACGCCCTCGTTGCCATCCTGGCGCAGCACGACGTCCACCGGACCCTGGACGACGACCGACCGGATGTCGGGAATCGGGCGCCATTGATTTGCCAGCCGGTCGGACCCTTTGACCTGCTCCGCAGGGTCGCCGTACTGCACCCCGCCCGTCTGCACGCGCAACACGCCCGTACCGAGGGAGAAGCGCGACAGCCATGAGCCGGAACCGCCATCGTTGCCGGAATGGTTGCAACCGCCGAGGAACAATGCGCTCAGCGCAAGCACGAATCCTGTCTTCATCGGGGTCTTCATCGGGGTCTTCATCCGGGTCTTCATCGTTTCCTACCCTCACCCTAACCCTCTCCCGCAAGCGGGAGAGGGTACTACTCTGCACCCATGCGCAAGGAACGCTGCAATAGTGTCAGCGTGAACACGCACACCCCCAGTTCCACCGCCGCGGCGACCGCCAACGTCAGAAAGAGGTCCAGTACGGTGTGCGGCTCGACGGAGTCGAGCCCGATCGCCACCGGAATCATGCCGAGCGCCAGCATCCCCACCCAACGCCAGTTGGCGGCCCAAACGAGCAGGGACGCCGCCAGGGTTCGGGATCCCGACCAGGAGTACAGCACGGCGAGCGGTTGCACGAAGAGCAAGGGCATGCCGAGCAGGTTGGACACCACGACGAACTCGACCTCCTGTCGCGCCGGCAGCGCGACGTCCGGCGTGGCGCCGCTCAGGTAGGCGTTGAGCGCGTCGCCGCCCCAGTCGGCCCACCAGACGAACAGCACACCCAGCAGAGGCACCAGGCCGCTCGCCACCAGCAGCAGGATCTTGTCCGGGGGCAGACGCCAGGGCACGGCCATGTTCGGCAGCGAGGCCTTCCGCCCGAGCCGCACGGCTTCGAGCGCCACGAAAATTCCCGCGTACCCGATCGCGGCCAGCGCCTCGCGCAGCGGCATGCCGAAGTACGGCAGCGCAGGAAGCAACTGGATGGGGAAGAACACCAGCAGGAAAAGGCCCGTCAGGCGGCTCGGAGCCTGCCGGAACAGGGCCAGCGATTCGGTCAGGAGGGAACTGGCCTGGTCCAGGCCCACCGGGCGGGGATCGAACCGCCGCGGCATTCCGGCAAAAACGGATGGCGGGAGCCCCCCGTTCACTCGATCGCCTTCACCATGTCTTCGACCACCTTCTTGGCATCGCCGAACACCATCATGGTCTTGTCCATGTAAAAAAGCTCATTGTCCAGACCCGCATAGCCCGAGGCCATGCTGCGCTTGTTGACGATGACCTGCCGCGCCTTGTATGCCTCGAGGATCGGCATGCCGGCGATCGGCGAGCCCGGGTCCTTGGCCGCGGGATTCACGACGTCGTTGGCACCCAGCACGAGGACCACGTCGGTGTCGCTGAAGTCCGGATTGATCTCCTCCATCTCGAAGACCAGATCGTAGGGGATCTCGGCCTCGGCGAGCAATACGTTCATGTGGCCCGGCATGCGGCCGGCGACGGGATGGATGGCGTAGCGCACGCGCACGCCCTTGGCGATGAGCTTGTCGGTCAGCTCCTTGAGCGGATGCTGGGCCCGCGCCACCGCCAGGCCGTATCCGGGCACGACGATCACGGACTCGGCGTTGGCCAGCAGGAACGCGGCATCGTCGGGGGAGCCCGACTTCACCGGCCGCTGGGCCTGCTCGCCGGCCGCCGCCGCGGCCACCGGTTCGGCGCCGAAGCCACCGAGGATGACGTTGAAGAACGAGCGGTTCATCGCCCGGCACATGATGTACGAGAGGATCGCGCCGCTCGACCCGACCAGACTGCCGGCGATGATCAGCATCGGGTTGTTGAGCGAAAAGCCGATCCCCGCCGCCGCCCAGCCCGAATAGCTGTTGAGCATCGACACCACCACCGGCATGTCGGCGCCGCCGATCGGAATGATGATGAGCACGCCCAGGGCGAAGGCGATCGCCAGCATCAGCAGGAAGGGCCACCATTGCTGGGTCACGACGAAGCCGATGCCCATGCCGATCATCACGCCCGCCAGGACGAGGTTGAGCAGGTGCTGGCCCGCGAACACCACCGGCGCGCCGCGGAACACCCGGAGTTTGTAGCGCCCCGAGAGCTTGCCGAAGGCGATGACGCTGCCCGAAAAGGTGATGGCGCCGATGAACGCGCCGATGAAGAGCTCGATGCTGTTGCCCAGCGGGATCGCACCGCCGTAGGGAGTGTCGCCGAACGCCCAGGGCTCGGCCTTCACGGCGACGGCGATGCACACCGCCGCCAGGCCGATCATCGAGTGCATGAAGGCGACCATCTCCGGCATCTTGGTCATCTGCACCGTGCGCGCGATGTAGGCGCCGATGCCGCCGCCCAGCACCAGCCCAACGAGGATCCGCGCAATGCCGGCGCCCGCGGCGCCCGGGTGGAACTGGAGCACGACGGCGATGGTGGTCGCCGCCGCGATCGCCATGCCGGTCATGCCGAAGACGTTGCCGCGACGCGCGGTCGACGGATGGGACAAGCCCTTGAGCGCCTGGATGAAGAACACCGAGGCGACGAGGTACAACAGAACGACGACGTTCATGCTCAATTGCATCGCGGCTCCCGGCTTATTGCTTTTTCGCGGATTCGGCGGAACCCGGCTTGGGATCCTTCTTGCGGAACATCTCGAGCATGCGTCGGGTCACCAGAAAACCCCCGAAGACGTTCACCGACGCCAGCGTCACCGCGGCGATGCCCATGCCGCGGCCCAGCGGCGTGGCGGTGAGCGACGCCGCGAGCATCGCGCCGACGATGATGATCGCCGAGATGGCGTTGGTCACCGACATGAGCGGCGTGTGCAGCGCGGGCGTGACGTTCCAGACGACGTGGTACCCCACGTAGACGGAGAGCACGAAGATGATGAGGTTGATGACCGTGTGATTGACGACTTCCATGACTTTTTTCCCGTTCGTTCTCTGGTGCCGCCGGCGGATGTCCGGCTCCGCCGGCTGGTTTGGCAACCCGGTTGCGCGGCCCGCTTGCGATCGCGTTGGCAAACGCGTTGGCAAACGCGACAGCGCAAGACTATTTGCGGAGGATCTCCCCACCATGGCACAGCAGGCATGCGCGCACGATGTCGTCTTCCTGGTTGATGAAAAACTTCCCGTCCTTGTCGAGCACGAGCTTGAGGAAGTCGAGCAGGTTGCGGGCATAGAGCGCGGAGCTGTCCGCGGGCACCAGCGCGGGGAGATTTCCCAACCCGATGATGTGGACGTTGTGCCGGACGACCGTCGTTCCCGGCTCGGTCAGCGCGCAATTGCCGCCCTGCTCGGCCGCCATGTCCAGCACCACCGAGCCCGGCTTCATCGAGCGCACCATGTCCTCGGTCACCAGGACCGGCGCCTTGCGGCCCGGGATGAGCGCGGTGGTGATGACGATGTCGGCCTGCGCGATGCGCTTGGCGACCTCGGCCTTCTGCCGGTCCAGCCAGCTCTGCGGCATCGGCCGCGCGTAGCCGCCCGTTCCCTTGGCGGCGTCGCGCTCCTCATCGGTCTCGAAGGGCACGTCGATGAACTTCGCGCCCAGCGATTCGATCTGCTCCTTGACCGCGGGCCGCACGTCGGACGCCTCGATCACCGCACCCAGCCGCTTGGCGGTGGCGATCGCCTGCAGGCCGGCCACGCCGGCGCCCAGGATCACGACGCGCGCCGCCTTGATCGTCCCGGCCGCGGTCATCAGCATCGGCATCAGCCGCCCGTAGGTATTGGCCGCAAGCAGCACCGCCTTGTAGCCGGCGATGTTGGCCTGCGACGACAGCACGTCCATGCTTTGCGCACGGGTCGTACGCGGTGCGGCTTCGAGGGCGAACGCCGTGAGGCCCGCCGCGTTCATCGCCGCGATGCCGTCGGCATCGAACGGTTCGAGCATGCCGGCCAGCACGGTGCCCGGCTTCATTCCGGCGAGTTCGGCGGCACCCGGCCGCCGCACCGTGAGCACCACCTCGGCCCCGAACGCGTCGGCCGCGGAACCGATGGTCGCGCCGGCAGCGGCGTATGCTTCGTCGGTCTGGCCGGCAGCGAGGCCGGCGCCCGCCTGGACGACCACGGCGTGTTTCTGCGCAACCAGGCGCTTGACCGTTTCGGCGGTGGCGGCGACGCGCGTTTCGCCGGGTCTCGTTTCGGTCGGCACACCTATGAGCATGGGTTATTCCTATCCGTTTTTCGCCATGAGCGTGGCGCCCGCCCCGCAGCGTTCCCCTCGCTCCCCCGGAGAAAAGGGAAACGCCTGGCGCCGGGAAGGCGATGAAGAACCGTAGAATTTAACATTTTATGAGCCGAAACCCGAGCCTGGAACCCGTCGTCGTCGGCCTCTCCGGGGGGGTCGACTCCGCCGTCTCCGCATACCTGCTCAAGGAGCAGGGCTATGCCGTCACCGGCCTGTTCATGAAGAACTGGGAGGATGACGATCGCGAGGACGGCAGCGGCGAATACTGTTCCTCCCGCCAGGACTGGATCGACGCGGCTTCCGTCGCGGACGTGCTCGGCATCGAACTCGAGGCGGTCAACTTCGCCGCGGAATACAAGGAACGCGTGTTTGCCGAGTTCCTGCGCGAATACGCCGCCGGACGGACGCCCAACCCGGACGTGCTGTGCAACTCCGAGATCAAGTTCAAGGCATTCCTGGACCACGCCCGGCGGCTGGGCGCCCGGCGCATCGCCACCGGCCACTACGCCCGCGTGCGGGAGCGCGCCGGGCGGGTCGAACTGTTGCGCGGGGTGGACCCGGGCAAGGACCAGAGCTATTTCCTCCACCGGCTGACGCAGGAGCAACTCGCCAGCGCGGTGTTCCCGGTCGGCGGGCTACCCAAGAGCGAGGTGCGGGCGATCGCCCGGCGCATCGGCCTGCCCAATGCCGCCAAGCGCGACTCGACCGGGATCTGCTTCATCGGCGAGCGGCCGTTCCGCGAGTTTCTCAATCGCTACCTGCCGACGAAGCCCGGCCCGATCCGCACGCCCGACGGCCGGACCGTGGGCGAGCACATGGGCCTTTCCTTCTATACCCTGGGGCAGCGCAAGGGCCTGGGTATCGGTGGCCAGCGCGACGGCAGCGGCGACGCCTGGTTCGTTGCGCGCAAGGACATCGCCGCCAATACGCTGTACGTCGTGCAGGGCCACGACCACCCATGGCTGCTCGCCGGCGCGCTCACCGCGACTGAGGCGTCCTGGATCGCAGGCGAACCGCCGGCGGCCCCGCCGGGCGGCGAGGGGTTGCGGGTGACGGCCAAGACGCGATACCGGCAGGCGGATGCCCCCTGCACGTTCCTGCCGGCACGTCCGCCCGAAGAACCAGGCGGCTTCCGCCTGCGCTTCGATACGCCGCAATGGGCCGCCACGCCCGGGCAATCGGCTGTGCTCTATGACGGCGAGGTCTGTCTAGGGGGGGGGATCATCGCGGAAACCGCGGAATGAGCCGCTGTGCGGGCCGAAGTTGCGCCCGCGGTCACGCCGCGGAGAGAAGCCGGTAGCGGGCGACCTGCACCGGTGCCGGCGACAGCGACCGCGCGAGTGCAAGCGCCGCAACGATGCCCGGGGCGATTCCCGCCTCCGAACCGGTTCCCGCCGTGCAAACCTCGACCCGGCGTTCCGGCAGACCGGCAAGCTGCGCCGCCGCCGCGCGATAGAACGCCACGTCCCAGGTCGGCAACCACAGCCGCAGGTGGCCGTTCCGCCATTGCGCGGCACAGCGCTCGACCAGCTCCTCGGCCGGTGGCGCCGAACTGGCGGAAGCGGCTCCGAGCAGGCCGGCAAGCCCCTTGCAGGCCAGCGCAGCACCCCGCGCGACGACGGCGATCGCCGGGGGTGTCTCCACCAGGGCATCCGAAAGCGTTGGGGCGTCCGAGGGCATTGCGGCGATCGCCAGCACCTGGATGATGCCCGCGTGTTGCCGTGCCGCGGCGAGGTCGGGTTCCGACGGCACCGCGCCCACGACCGAGGCCACGGCGGCATACAGCATGCCGGGGAAGCGCAGCCCGCAACGGGCGCGAAGCGCCCCCGGACTCACGATCCGTCCATCCGCGCCATCGCCGCCGCCCCCACTTTCGGGATCCGGACCCTGCCCAGCCTGGCGCGCGCGCCATTCCGCCAACCCGGCCTCGAATATCGCAGAACCCGCCGGAGAACCCGATGCTTCCCAATCCATTGCCCGCACCTGCCACCGTTGGCGCCGCTGCCGATGATGCCGGGCATGGCGACGCATTGCCTCCCAATCGGGAAAGATAGTCCTGTCTGCACCTCCGTGCGCGCCCTGCGTTCCCGCATCCCGGTAGGACCTTTCGGATGAGGGAGCGCGGGCGCATTGCGCTCGCCGATGAGGCGGACTAGGATGATTCAAAGTTCAACTTTGAAATAGCATGATTCCCCGCGATCTCCAACCGCAACTGCTCCGCCTGGCCGCGAGCTTCCCGGCGGTCCTGCTCACCGGCCCCCGCCAGTCCGGCAAAACGACGCTGGCGCGGGCGGCATTCCCCCATCTGCCCTACGTCTCCCTGGAGAATCCCGATACGCGGGAGTTCGCGGCCGCCGACCCGCGGACGTTCCTCGCCCGGCTTCCCGACGGCGCCATCCTGGACGAGATCCAGCGCGTTCCTGCGCTGCTTATATGGACGCCTCCCTTGTGTCAAGCGAAGTCTTGAAGTTCTGGTATGGCGGTTCAACTGCGGTCTTATATCCGGCCTGTTCGTGCGGTTCGGATGTAATTCCGCCGCTGGCCTTGATGGTCATTCGCGAGGTCGGATCCCATCTCACCACAGGGCTTTGCGTGAAGCTTGCCCGAGCAGCGCATCGGATTTTCCGACCCACGGTCTGGCCGCTTGCCATCACCTCGTCAACTTCTCTCGCACACTCGTTTTGGCATCTGCCATTGTTTGTTGGTTATTTACCCTTCGGGGAAGCCGTATTCAGGCCGCCACGGGTGCGCTCGCCTTCCAGCTCGCGTCATAAGCGCGCCCGTGCCGGATTAATGCCCAGGCTGTTCTTGCAGTCTTGTTGGCCCATGCAACCGCAGCGACGTTCGTCGGTCGGCGCTCCAGGATCTTGGTGAACCATTCGGTGCGACTCTTCGATATTGCCACCGCGTGCGCACCGCTGATGAGCAGCGTGCGCAGATACGGGTCGCCGCGCTTGGTGATGCCGCCCATGCGAACCTTGCCGCCGGTCCCCTGATGACCCGGGCTCAGCCCCAGGCTGGCGGCAAACTCCCGCCCGTTGCGCCAGGCCTTGCCATCGCCCAGAACGGCCGCCAGGGCGGTCGCCCCCAAGACACCCACGCCCGGGATCTGGCGCAGCGCCTTGGCCGTCTCTGAGCTCTTTTGTACGGCGGCAATCTCGCCTTCGGCCACCTCGATGTTGTGCGCGATCTCCTTGAGCGTTCGCTGCAACTCATCGACCAGACGCACCATCAGCTCCGGCAAGCTCTCGTTAAATTGGGCGCGGCGCTCGGCCAGCACACGCAAGCCCGCATGGCGCCCTTGCGGCAGCACCACCCCGAACTCATACATCAGTCCCCGGAGCATGTTGACGGTCGCTGTCTGCGTGGTGATCCAATGCGACCTGATCCGGTGCAGCGACTGGATGGCTTGCTGGTCACAGCTCTTGATCGGAACGCGCCGGATATCCTCGTGCGAGGCCGCGACCCAGATTGCTCGCGCATCGGCGGCATCATCCTTGTTGCCGCGCACGAACGCACGCACCTGCTTGGCGGGCAGCAACTCGGGCTCATGACCCATCGCGACAAGACGGCGGGCCCAATGGTGGGCACCCCCACAAGCCTCCATCACGATCCTGGCCGGCTGAAGCTGTGCGAAGAACTCCGAGAGCTTGGCGCGGCTGAGCTTCTTACGGTGGATCTCCCCGCTGGCGGGATCAACCCAATGAACCTGGAATACATGCTTGGCAAGATCCACTGCATAGGTTGTAGCATCCATCGTGGGGCCTCCGTCATCGAGTGGTTGCGAGAACCTCCACTTTGGCACTTGATGCCGTTGCACGCGAGGCCCCCCGATCAAGCAGCTTGGGAGCGCGGCGAAGGTGGGAGGCGTCCATACCATCTCTCCTACCTCCAGGAACGAATCGATCTGGCTGCCGCCCGCCGATTCGTCCTCACCGGATCGAACAACTTTTCCCTGCTGCAGGCGATCACCCAATCGCTCGCGGGGCGCGTCGGCATCGCGCGCCTGCTCCCCTTGACGATTCAGGAGATGCGCAGCGCCCGGCCCGGCCCCGCCGACCTCGATGACCTCCTCTGGCGCGGCAGCTATCCCGGTTGTCTCGTGCGCCGCGCCGACCCGCGGGATTTTTTCGCGTCCTACGTCGAAACCTATGTCGAACGCGACGTACGGATGATCATCAACCTGCACGATCTGGGACGCTTCCGGCGCTTCGTCTCGCTGTGCGCTTCGCGCATTGGGCAGCTGATCAATCTGGCGAGCCTGGCTACCGACGCGGGCGTATCGCAGCCGACCGCGCGCAGCTGGCTCGACGCGCTCGAGGCGAGTTATCTCGTACTGCGCGTGGCGCCATACCATCGCAACTTCGGCAAGCGCCTGGTGCGCACGCCGAAGCTCTACTTCTGCGACACCGGTCTCGCCGCATGGCTGCTGGGGATCGCCGACCCATCCCAGCTCGCCCTGCACCCGCTGCGCGGGGCGCTGTTCGAAAACGGCGTCGTCGTAGACATCGTCAAGCACCGATGGAACCACGGCAATCTGCGCCCCCCCTACTTCTGGCGCGACTCCAACGGACGCGAGGTCGATCTGATTCTCGACGACGGCCCGCGCCTGCTCGGCATCGGAATCAAATCGGGGGCGACGTTCGCCGGCGACTGGGAGCACGGACTCGCGACGTGGCGGGAAACGGTGGGAGAACGCAATAGCGAACGGCCCGTCGTGATCTGGGGCGGCGCGGACAGCGGCCCCCGCAGCCACTCCTACGCGCTGGCCTGGGACCGCATCGACCGATTGCCGGAGACGCTGGCGCCCAGGTCGGCGTGAAGATCGGATCGAAAATCCGGCGGACGACGGAGCGGGGATTCCGCGGCAACATCGCATTCCGTACAATCGCCGCATGCGATTGCGCGAAGACGATGTCGCCACCATCCGCCGCACCGTACACGACGAGGTCGGCGCGGATGCGAGCGTGCGCCTGTTTGGATCCCGCCTCGACGACAACGCGCGCGGGGGGGACATCGACCTCCTCGTCCGCTCCCCGCACCCGATCGCACAACCCGCGATGGCGGCGGCACGGATTTCCTCCCGCCTGATTCGTGCGTTCCACGGCCGCCGGGTCGATGTGGTCCTGAACGCGCCCAATCTTCGGCACCTGCCCATCCACGAAGTTGCGGAACGGGACGGGGTGCTGCTGTGAACCGCTCCGCCGAGACGGAGTTCCCGGAGCGCGCGCGATTGCAGTTTCTGGTCCGCGTGATCGATCGCGAGTGCCGCGACCTGCAGAACACCGACCGGCGGCTGTTTGCAACGGCGTTTACCGCGGAGCAGGCCGAGCGCCTCGATGTCGACCACGACCTCGCGGAGCGGGTCGAAGCGTTCGTTGCGCGCTTCGGACGCCTCCACGACACGCTCGGAGACAAACTCCTGCCGCAGCTCCTGCGCGCGCTCCAGGAGAAGCCCGGCAGCGCGCTGGACAATCTGGATCGCGCGGAACGGCTCGGCTGGATCGAATCGACCGATGCCTGGATCGCGATGCGCCCGCTGCGCAACCAGATGGTCCATGAATATATCGAGGATCCTGCGGTGCTCGTGGATGCGCTGGATCGCGGACATGGCTTCGTTCCCACGCTACTAGCGGCCGCCGAAGCGATGCGGCAGGAAATCCGGCGAAGACGGTTCGCGTCCTGACCGGACGCGCATGGCGGTCACGCCGCCCGCGGCGGGGTTCGCGTCATGTCGCCGCGGCCGGCAAGCAGACCGGCAATGGAGATATCCTCATTGAGTTCCTGCCAGTGCAGGCCACGGGTGCTGATCGTGTACCGCTGACGCTGCGCCGGTTTTGCGTTTCGCAATCTCGGGAACCACTTCCAGGAACGCCCAGGGTGCGCCCGTCCGACAAGGCCACGGACATGTGGTGCTCGTCGAACGTAACGCCGACCGCCTTTACGAACCCATCATCGGGAGTACCCACGCCACACCCATTCAATTCTTGCCGCATTGGCAGCGTAGCGTAAAAGATGGGCAGGACCCCTGGACCCCACCGACCCATCACGCCGGAACGGGCTCGCGCGATTTCTTCGGACGCCCCCCGCGCTTTCCGTTCGCCCGCGCCGCATCGGCCTTGGCTTTGCTCGAACGCCGGCCCCCGGCCTTGCCCAGCACCGCCGCCATCCATTGGCGCGAACCGAGGAAGCCCTCCAGGAGGGCCGGCAGATACAAGTCCGCATCGAGCGCCGGTACGTGCAGCCCCATGCCGGACGGCGTGATTTCGATTCCGGCCAGGTCTTCGGGTTTCGCGGTTTCGAGTCCCTGCGCATCGTGCGGATCGAAGGACACGCCGAGACCGCTACTCAGCTCGATCCGGATGCGCCCGGCGCACTGGTCGTAACGCGCCGAGACGGCGCGTGGCGTCTTCGCCAGGCGCGCCGCGGCCCGCGCGTTCGCGGCGGGGAATTCGCCGTCATGGGTCGCCATGAATTCCGCTCCATTCGGCGCACAAGCGCGCCAATCGCCTCGCCAATGCGGTACGGATGCGGCTCGCCTCGGTTCGCGAAAAACCGTAGTTCTCGCGCAACTGCGGCGGACCCTCCGGACAACACAACCTGTATACGGCCTCACAGCCGTTTCCGATGACATGGACATGCGCCGGACGATGATCGTTGGGGTAGACCACCACGCGCAGCGTTCCAACATTGCCGACGGTCGGCATGATATCAAAATCCCAACCGATTGGGTTATTTCGGCAAGAGGAAAGACCGCAGCGCACCCAGTCATCGAGCCCCAGGACGGACCATCCTGCAACGGGATTTCGACGCGGGCTGCAATCCGGGCCGTAATCGCCGGAACCCGCGAACCTTGCGCCGCCGTCGACCATGGCAGTCATCGAGCACGATGACACCACCGGAACCGGTGGCGTCGGTTCCACCCACCCTACAGCCGTTCCGGGCCGAGGACGACGTCGCAGGCGATCA
Organism: Burkholderiales bacterium GJ-E10; assembly: GCA_000828975.1. NCBI lineage: Bacteria > Pseudomonadati > Pseudomonadota > Betaproteobacteria > Burkholderiales > Burkholderiales bacterium GJ-E10. Next base: position 2,458,835 of record AP014683.1, read on the forward strand.
CGGTAAAGAAGATGTGGCGCCCCTGGACCAGGGTGAACAGGTGATCGGGACGCTGGGCGCGACCGCCCCCACCGGCACACCGGCGACGACGTTTCCGGTTCCCGGTGTGAGGTGCACGATCACGGCCGGCAAAACCCCGATCGCCGTGGAATACGCGATCGTTTCGGACGCCTCCAGGACACGCTCGCAGACGGACCGCCCCCGCGCACCGACAACCGGTGTAGCATCCGGCGTCGCCGACCGTACGGAGCGTTTTGATGGGATTTCTGTCCGACCTCACCTCGCGCGCCGCGATTGCCGCACAAGGCAAGGATCTCGCACGGCAGTTCGCCAAACGCCTGCCGCGGGAGCGCATCGAAGACGAAAAGCGCGTGGTCGCCGAGTTTGAAATCCTGGCCGGCAACGCGCTCGGCTACCAGCGCCGCGCCAGCCTCGGGTTCTATGGCAAATCCTCGCTGGTGAACAACCTGCAATGGGCACTCATCGAAGACGGCTATCCGCAGGAATTCGCGAAACGGATCGGCTCGGAACTGGCGATGAAACTCGCGGCGACTGCGTAAGGCAGGGATCATCCTGCATGGGGTAGCGTTCGGTGGCCATCCCTGAACGTAGCGGCCACAAAGCATGTGGACATGGCGGAACCCGATCGCGGCTTCACGCGACCGTCCGCTCTCGCACAAAGGCGCGCAACTCCGGCTCGATCTCCGCCAACGGACGCTTCCACTGGCCCGGCGCCTCCGAGCGCAGCAGCCGCGCGGTCGGCCACCAGGGCTGGGTGTCGTCACCGACCTGCCAGCGCCAATCGCAGATCGTCGGCGCCAGAACCCAAAGCGGCTTGGCAAGGTTTCCCGCGAGGTGGGCCACCGAACAATCCACCGCGACGACCGCATCGAGTTCATCGACCACGCAGGCGGTATCGGCGAAATCCCGCACCTCGGGCATCAGGTCGAGCATCTTCAAACGCTCGATCGCGCGCGGCTTGTCCGGCCGGTCGTCCACCATCAGGTTGACCCAGCTCACCCCCTCGATGCGCGCCAGCATTTCGAGAAATGCCCACGGCAGGCTGCGCAACCAGTCGTCGCGGCGCTGCGGATTGCCGCCGTATACAAGACCGATGCGCACCCCGGGCAGCGCGCGCACCCGGGCGCGCAATTCGGGCGCCCGGTCGGCGGGCGGGCGGACGACCGGTGGGTTCCTGATCTCGTCGCGGCTCAGGTGCAGTGCCGCGATCAGCCCGAATGGTGGAACGACGAAGGCGCAGTCGTAATCGAGCGGGTCGGGCAAATGGGAAACCCGGATCATGTTCTCGTAGCCGGGCACCTCGGCCGCCAACTCCGCCAGCGGCGTGTTGACCCACCAGTCGAAGCGGATTCCCCGCGCCGCCAGAAGGGGAAGAAACCGGAAGCCGATGATCGTATCGCCGATCCCCTGGTCCTGCAGCACCAGGATCTTGCGCTTCCCCACCGGCTCGCCATCCCATAGCGGCACGGTCTGCGGGTAGACGTGGGGCTTGGATGCATAAAGATCCTCCGTCCACATCCGCCAGGCAGCGGTCCACTGTTCGTGCCCCGTGGCCAGCCATACACTCCACATCGGCTCGCGATAGGCACCCGCATCGGGTTCCCGCTCGTAGCAGGTTTCGGCAAACCGCAGCGCCCGCTCGCGCTCCCCCGCCGCCCATAACGCAAGAAAAACCTGCTGCGCCAGGTCGCGGCGCATGGGCTCAAACGCCGTTGCCGCGGTCGCGATTTCCACCGCAAGGGAAAACCGCTCCTGCGACGCCGACAACAGCGCAATCAATCCGGTGAGTTGCTCGGCGTCCAGCCCCTTCTTCCGATACGCCGCCAACAACCGGTTGATCACTCTGCGACGAGCTTCCGCGATCTTCGGGCTGCGCTCGTAGACGCGGTTGGCCTTCAGGGTCTGCTGGGCCAGGATTTCCAGTTGCTGCAGCGGCGCGAGCGCGTCATGATCGAGATCCCATGCGTCATTCAGATAGCGCGCTGCGTCCTCCACCGCGCCCAGCCGGCCGCTCAGATTTCCCGCCAATACCAGATAGCTCTGGGTGCGCGGCGCATACGCCAGCGCATTTCGCACGGCGGTCAGCGCATCTTCCAGGCGATTCTCCGCCGCAAGCGTTGCCGACAGGAAGTAATAGGCGCGTGCGTTCTCCGGGTTGAGCCGGACCGCCGCCATCAGGGGATCGATCGCCCCCGCCGTATCGCCGGTCAAGTAGCGGCTGATCCCCCAATGAGCCTGCACCTCCGGCTCGTCGGGGTTGCTGCGCGCCAAGACCTCGACGCGTGCCAAGGCAACCTCGTTACGCCCCGCGATAAGGTCCGCCTGGACTTGGCGCATTTCGTCCGCCAGGCGGTCGGGCGGAAGCGGGTCTTCCCGAACTTCGCTCGCGCGCGGGACATGGTCCCCTTCGTTGGCGCCTCCGGCGAACAAGCGCTTGAACCATCCCCGATTCATGGGTACGATCCCCCACAAGACATCCCAAATTCTTGGTACAAAATTTGCAAGCGAGAAGCCTTGTGGACTTTCCAAAAGGAAAAGTCCGATTCTCTTTCTCGAGTCATTTTGACATGGTTCCGAGTGCCGCCATGAAATCCAGGCTTCCCCTTCGATCCGGATTCACCCTGATCGAACTGATGATCGTGGTGGCAATCATCGGCATCCTGGCCGCCATTGCGATTCCTCGGTACCAGATATATACGACGCGGTCGAAAGTGATGGAGGGCCTGAGCGTCGCCGCTCCGGCGCAGCAGACGGTTGCAGAATCGTTCGTTGCGGACGGCATGACCGGCCTGAGCGCCGCGGCGGCGAGTTGGAATGCCCAGGAGGGAGGCGCCGGCATGCAAAGCAAATATGTCTCCAGCGTACAGATCGGCGACTTCAACTCCGACCCGGGACATCCGGGCACCGTGACGATCACCTATTCCGCACTGGTGCCCCAATTGACTGGCAGGCAATTGACGCTGACGCCCTCGATCAACCAAGCCGTCCTTGCGGCCGGCGAGACCGGCACCGTCGATTGGGCCTGCGCAAGTTCGTCGGCAGTGACTGCCGCGCAACAAGGCCTCCCAGTAGAGACGCCCACCACTCCGCTGCTCAATCAATACGCCCCAACCAATTGCCAGTGACCCATCTGCCGCATTTCGCCAGACAAATTCCGCCACTTGTTGACAATTTTTGTCGGTCGGACAGATGCGCTTTCCCAAAAACCTTGCTTTTCGTGCCAATCACGCGCGAAAGTTCCTGGTACGTTTCTTGCTGATCTACGTTCCCGAACCCCGGTAGCGAGCCGGACATTCAGCAAGGAGTCCATCCATGAAAACCCAAATCCAGCGCGGTTTCACGCTGATCGAGCTGATGATCGTGGTCGCGATCATCGGCATCCTGGCAGCGATCGCGATTCCGCAGTACCAGAACTACACCATCCGCGCGAAAGTGACGGAAGGTCTCAGTCTCGCCGATGCCGCAAAAACGACGGTTTCCGAGGCGTTCGAATCGGGCGGGATGACCGGCCTGAGCGCGGCGGCCGCGTCGTTCAACTCGAGTCCCCCGGTTTCGAAGTATGTGGGCGGCGTCTCCATCGATCCGACCCAGGGTGACATCATCATTACCTTTGGAAGCGGAAATGCCGTGCCGACCCAGATCCAGAGCAAGACGCTGTACCTCATTCCGAATTCCCCGGTCGGCACCGCCCTCACGTCGACCAGCACCGGGTCCATCGACTGGGCGTGCGCATCGGCCACCGATACGACAGCCACGAACCAGAGCTTTGTCGGCCTGACCACGGGAACGCTCCCTGCGATCTACGCCCCGACGAACTGCCAATAAGTCCGCGGGCGCCACCAGCGGACTCGACGGACGCCGCAAGCCACACCCAGAGCCGTCGCGGTCCGTTACCCAGGCCAGCTTTTCCACCGGATATTCCGGCCGAGACGCTGGCCTTTTTCTTTGCATGAACCGGCCGCCATCCTCCGTAAAATTGCCGGATGTCCCACCGCCTCCGTTTTTTCGGCTTCCATCTTGCCCTCAGCGCGCTCGCCGTCGGCGCGGCGGTGACGCTCGTGGTCTTTGTCTGGTATCCCCCGCCGTTCGCGCAGATCGAAGGAATCTTCTCCATCCTGCTGGTGATGGCCGGAGTCGACGTGGGGGCCGGCCCCCTGTGCACCTTCGTCGCCGCGTCGCCGGGAAAGTCCCGTGCGCACCTTGCCCGCGACCTCGCCGTCATCGGCTGCGTGCAAGTAGCAGCGCTGGGCTACGGCCTCTACACGGCGTTCATCGCCCGCCCCGTCTACGTGGTCTACAGCGTCGGCCAGTTTGAAATCGAACACGCCAATGAATTGACGGCGGCGGCGCTCGCCAAGGCAAGGGGAACCCCGTTTGCGTCGGTCCCGTTCGACGGCCCGCGCTTCGTCGAAGCGCGCTTTCCGGCGGACAAAACCGAGGTCGAACGGATCATCCTCTCGGCGATCCGGGGCGGTCCCGACATCAAGGACATGCCCCGATACTACGTTGCATGGCCCGCGGCTGGAACCGATGCCGCCAAACGGGCGAAGCCCGTGTCACGAATTCCCCGGACAGCACGGCTCCGGATCGCGGTGGATGATCTGCTGCGGGCAAAAGGCATACCCGCAGACGACGCTGAGATCCTTCCCATCAACGGAAAGATTGATCAGGGAACCGTGGTGCTGCAAAAATCGACTTTGGCCATCGTCGGCATCGTGCCGAACGCCATGTGACACCGAACAGGATTCCGACCATGGAAACCTTCGTAATCTCCCTGCGACGCACGCCTGAGCGCTACGAACAATTCACGCGGAACAACGCCAGACACAAGCGGATCGTTCGAGCCGATGCCGTCGACGGAAAGACGCGGTCGCTCGACGATCTGCGCGAAGGCGGGTTGATCGAGAGTTCCCTCGCATATACGCCGGGCGCCATCGGCAACGCGCTTTCGCACCATCAGTTATGGGTTTACGCAGCGGAGAAAAACATTCCGGTCACGATCTGCGAGGACGACGCGTTCCTGCATGACGACTTTGCCGCGGAACAGGAGAAATTGCTGCGGCGCCTGGGTGACGAGTGGGATGTCGTGCTCTGGGGATGGAATTTTGATTCGATACTATTGGCGGCACCCGAAACAAGTCTGAGTCCGTTCCTGATGCAGTTCCGGCAGGATGAAATGCGAGCGCACAAGCTCGCGTACCTCAAGGCGCCGGTTCATCCCACGATGCTGCGTCTGCGCGCGGCTTTCGGGTCGATGTGCTACTCGATCTCGCCGGCGGGCGCACAACGGTATCTCGGTTACTGCTTTCCACTGCGACCATTTGAAATTGCCGTGCCGGAAATCAATTTCCGGATGAACAATGTCGCGCTTGACGCGGCGATGTGTTCGCTCTACCGAAATTCGCGAAGTTGGGTCTGTTTTCCACCCCTCGCAGTAACGGACAACGATCACGGGACAAGCACCGTGCAACCCCGTTGATCTTCGCAGCGTGCGAGGAAGAGGGGCGCAGTGCCGTTTTCATCGACCCGAAAGGAGCCCTGACGACATGTCGGCGTATCAATACACGAACAGCTGGTTCGCATCCACGGCGAAGGGAAATTGGGATCAACTCATTCCCCAACTCAACCCCCAGCGCATCCTGGAAATCGGATCGTACGAGGGCGCAAGCACCTGCTACCTGATCGACACCCTGGGACCTCGGACGGCTCTGGAAATTCACTGCGTCGACACATGGGAAGGCGGCGCCGAACATCAGGACGGCGGTTACGTGCAAACCGACATGTCGCGTGTCGAGGCGCGGTTCCACCACAACACGCAGATCGCCATCGGGAACGCCCCCAATCCGGTCGATCTGGTCCTTCACAAGGGCTTCAGCGACATCGAACTTTCCAGGCTTCTCGCCGATGGGAAGCAAGGTTATTTCGATTTCATTTATGTCGACGGATCCCATCAGGCACCGGACGTCCTGTGCGATGCCCTGCTGAGCTTCCGGCTGCTGCGCAAGAACGGCGTCATCGCATTCGACGACTACCTGTGGCACGAGCCGCTGCCGTACGGCATGGATCCAATACGCTGCCCGAAACCGGCCATCGATGCGTTTACGAACCTCTACTGCCGGATGATCCGCATCATTCCTGCCCCGCTCTATCAACTGTATGTCGAAAAAACCGGCGGGTGAAACCCGGGGCTGCGTTATACGAGGAACCCGTTCTGCCGAGGGTAGAACCCAAGCGCAGAAACGGTCTCCGCCACCCCCTGCTCGGTCCGCAGGTATCGCAGTGGCTCGGAAAAGATATCGCCTTTCGCGCCCGGCGGCGGATTTTCATTCGCCATGCGGTAATGAGACACGTATTGACTGCGGAAGGCGACAGACCGCTCGTCGCTGAACGCCATTGCCCAGCGGTCATGGACAAGCTTATGGAAGAAAACGCGATCGCAAAGGGGCGACAAGGGCTTGGGCATTCGGCTCCATATCGACATCGACGCGTCGCAAGAGCGATGGATCAGATAGCAACTTGTGTCGGCGTGCAAATGGGCATCTTCCGCCGCTTCCGTCACCCCTTCCATCAGCGAACCGTCGAGGCGGTGAAACGTTCTTTTGGAACAGAGCACCGGAGCACCAGTCGCCTCATGCAGATCCAACAAGCTTTCGACATGGGTCGGCCAGAACCAGTTGTCAGCATCCAAATAAGCAATGAAATCAAAGTGCTGCGCCAACGCGAGCAGCGTTCCGACACCGCGTGGGGTGTTGCCGTTGTCACCGTGCGCCTTCGGCAAACGAACATGTTGAATGTCCCCGCGCGCTGCATCAACCACTTGGGACGGGAATCCGTCCGCAACGACAAAATGAGTGCATGGGACGGTTTGGTCTGCGACACTATCCAGACACGTGCGCAGCATCTCGTCCGGTTCCCGGTAATAGGGAGTCACTACCGCAATCCTGGTTGACATCGATTTCCTCTCTCTTAGATCCCGGCGCAAGGGAAAGTCCGGATCATTTTCGCCCGACCCTCATGTCGCCAGCAACGCACGAAAGTAGGCAATCGTCTCCTGCAGGCCGTCCTCGAGCGACACCTTGGGCGCCCAGTCGAGCGTCGCCCGCGCCATCGCGATGTCCGGCTTGCGCTGCTTCGGATCGTCGGATGGCAGCGGCGCGTGGACGATGCGGCTGCGCGAACCCGTCAGCTGCAACACCTTCTCGGCAAGTTCCCGCATCGTGAACTCACCGGGGTTGCCGACGTTGATCGGCCCGGTGACGTCGTCACCCGTGACCATCATCCGCAGGAACGCATCGACCATGTCGTCGACGTAGCAGAAGCTCCGCGTCTGCTCGCCCGTGCCGTAGAGGGTGATGTCTTCGCCGCGCAGCGCCTGGACGATAAAGTTCGAGACGACGCGACCGTCGTTGGGGTGCATGCGCGGACCATAGGTATTGAAGATCCGGAGGACCTTGATCCGCAGGTGGTGCTGGCGCCAGTAGTCGAAGAACAGAGTTTCTGCGCAGCGCTTGCCTTCGTCATAGCAGCTGCGCAGACCGATGGGGTTCACCCGCCCCCAGTACGACTCCGGCTGCGGATGGATCTCCGGGTCGCCATAGACTTCCGATGTCGACGCCTGCAGGATCTTGGCTTTCACCCGCTTCGCCAGGCCGAGCATATTGATCGCGCCATGCACGCTGGTCTTGGTGGTCTGGACCGGGTCGTACTGATAGTGGATGGGGGATGCGGGACACGCCAGGTTGTAGATCTGGTCGACTTCGACGTACAGCGGGAAGCAGACGTCGTGGCGCATCAACTCGAACGACTTCGAATCCAGCAGCGACTCGACGTTTTTGCGCCGCCCGGTATAGAAGTTGTCCACGCACAGGACGTCGGCGCCCTCGTGGACGAGGCGCTCGCAGAGATGCGAGCCGAGAAATCCTGCGCCGCCGGTCACCAGAACGCGCTGCATGTTCCCCCCCTCCATCCGGCCCATCGGTCCAGATCGAATTCGTCGAAATTGATGTGCGCCGCCCGCGGAATATCTTCCGCAGGCGCGCGGTCGGCGTCCCGCAGGTACCGCTACCGCACCTGCAGTTCGTTGTCGACCGAGCGAACCCCCGGAACCCCCTCGGCGACCTTGGTCGCGACGGCAACGCTGCGCCTGGAGTCGACGTGGCCGGTCAGATGGACGACGCCGCGGAAGGTGGTGACGCTGATATCCAGGGACTTCAGCGACGTTTCATTGAAGATCGCAGCCTTGACCTTGGTCGTGACGACGGAGTCGTCGAGCATCTGGCCGGTGCTCTCCTGCGTCGGGGTGGCGGCGCATCCGGTCAGCGCGGCGAAGGCAAGTCCGGACAGGAACAGCGAGGTACGGGCGCGAATGGTCATGCGTTGGCTCCTTGTTGGTAGAAAAACCCGCCTTGGGGCGGTCGGCGACGAATGAATGGACTGGTGCCGGCAGCAGGGATCGAACCCGCGACCTTCGGTTTACAAAACCGCTGCTCTACCAACTGAGCTATGCCGGCACACGCCTTCCGTTCGCCGCGCAGTCTATCGCGCAGGAGGGCATGACCGCGCCATGCACCCGTTCGGACTACCTCATTTCACTCGGGTCAGCCGCGGCCGATCGCTGGGGCCCGAAGGACCCGCCGGCCCCGCTGGCCCAGACGGCGGCTCCGGCGGCAGGTCATCCGGTCCCGGGGCGGCGTTGCGCGCGGGAAACGGCTGAACCTTCGCGCCCTCGGGGGCCGCCGCCGGTGTCGTCACCGCCGCGAGAACCGGCGGCGGAGGGGGCGCGATCGGCGTGGCATCCTCGAGGCCGGCGGGCGCTGCGGCATCCGGCATCCCGGACGCCTCGGACACCTCGAAGGCCATCCCCTCTCCGTTTTCACGCGCGAAGATCGCGAGAATGAAGTCGATCGGGACGGAGATCTCCTGCGCCTTGCCGCCGAACCGCGCCTGGAAGGTCACGGCGTCGTTGCCGATCTGCAGGCGGTTGGTCGCCATCGGCGAGATGTTGAGCACGATCTGGCCGTCCTGCACGAACTGCGGCGGGACCTTCACGCCCTCCCCGACCTGTACGGCCAGATGCGGCGTATAGCCGCAGTCGTTGCACCACTCGTAGATGGCGCGGACGAGGTATGGCTTGGTGGATTGGGCGCGCATCAGCGGCGCATCACCTTTTCGCTCGGGGTCAGCGCCTCGATGTACGCCGGGCGGCTGAAAATCCGCTCGGCGTATTTCATCAGGGGCGCCGCGCTCTTCGGCAGTTCGATCTGATAGTGGTCCAGGCGCCACAGCAGCGGCGCGATCGCCACGTCCAGCATCGAGAAATCGTCGCCGAGCATGTATTTGTTCTTCAGCAGGATCGGCGCCAGCTGCCCCAGCCGGTCGCGGATCGTCAGGCGCGCGCGATCGAGCGCCTTCGGGACGTTGCTGTTTTCCAGCGCCTGGACATGCACGAACAGCTCCCGCTCGAAATTGAACAGGAACAGCCGCGCACGGGCGCGCATCACCGGGTCGGCGGGCATCAGTTGCGGGTGCGGGAATCGCTCGTCGATGTACTCGTTGATGATGTTCGATTCGTACAGGACGAGGTCGCGATCGACGAGGATCGGCACCTGCCCGTAGGGATTCATCTGCGAGATCTCTTCGGGCTTGTTGAACAGGTCGACGTCCTTGATTTCGAAGTCCATGCCCTTTTCAAAGAGCACGAGGCGGCAACGCTGCGAAAACGGGCACGTCGTACCGGAATACAAGATCATGTTCGAATCGCCTTCCTGATCGTTTACAAAACAACGCGCCTGCCCGGCGCACCGGCAACGGGACGGCCTGCGGCCGGCCGTCCACCGAACGAACGAAATCGTTTCGCGGGGGCCATGGCTAGGTCAGCCTTCCATTTTACAATACGCGTATGCTGCAACGCATCTGGCTGCTGTTCGCCCAAACGACGACGGTCGGGTTGGCGCTTCTGTTCGTCGTCTCCACCATGAAGCCGCAGTGGCTGGAGGTCGTCGGCGTGGCGCCGAGCCGCCCGCCGGTGCGCGCGCCGGCGCGCGCCCCCGTCTCGACCAGTCCGACCCCGATCGGCAAGGCCGTGATCCGGCAGATTCCGCGCAACGCGGCCGAGGAGCGCGCGCAGGCGGTCGGATCCTACGCGGATGCCGCCGCCCGCGCCATGCCATCGGTGGTCAGCATCTACACCACCGAGAAGATCGACACCACGCCGGACGAGGAAATCGCGCGCCGATTCTTCGGTGACAGCGTCGTGCCGCCGCCGCAGCAGTACAGCAAACTGGGCTCGGGCGTGATCGTCACCGAGGACGGCTACATCCTCACCAACAATCACGTCGTCGCGGCGGCGCAGAAGATCTCGGTGGCGCTCAACGACGGCCGCTCCCTGCCCGCCAAGATCGTCGGCACCGACCCGGATACCGATCTCGCGGTCCTCAAGATCGATGCTCCGCACCTGCCGGTGATGGACTTCGGCCGCTCGGAGAACCTGCGGGTCGGCGACGTGGTGCTGGCGATCGGCAACCCCTTCGGCGTCGGCCAGACGGTCACGATGGGAATCGTGTCGGCCTTGGGCCGACGGATGAAGAATGTCGGCACCATCGAGAGCTTCATCCAGACCGACGCGGCGATCAACCAGGGGAATTCGGGCGGCGCGCTCGTCGACACGCATGGTCGCCTGGTCGGGGTCAACACGCTGATCTACTCGCAAAGCGGGGGGTCGGTCGGACTGGGTTTCGCCATCCCGACGACGATCATCACCCAGGTGATGAACCAGATCATCCACAACGGCTACGTGCGCCGCGGCTACTTCGGGATCGAACCATTCGACATCACGCCGGAACTGGCGAAATCCCTACACCTGCGGCGCACCACCGGGGTGTTCGTCTACGGCGTGCTGCGCCGGGGGCCGGCCAACCTTGCCGGGCTGCGGCCCGGCGACATCGTGCTGGCGCTCAACGGCAAGCCAGTCACCGACCGGCGCTCGCTGCTCGTACAGATCGCCGAACTCGCGCCCGGCAGCGTGTCGACCGTGCAGGTCCTGCGCGGCGCGCACATGATTACGCTGCACGTCCGCGCAGGCGAGCGGCCGGTGCAGAAGGCAGCGCCGTAGCGCGCCTTCCGGGAGATGGCGGCGGAACGCTTTACCCGACCCTCACCCCCGCCCTCTCCCGCCTCCGCGGGAGAGGGGGAACTCAAGGGCGCGATCATCTTTTGCACCCTGGACAACTCCGCCTCCGCGGGAGAGGGGGAACTTTCGTCCGCGCCGCCCCCCATCCGGAAGGGGGGCGGGCCGGTCAACTCTTCGTCGTCAGCTCCGTCGACGTCGAGGACTGCGCCTTGGGGGTTCCGAAGAAGGCCGCCAGCAGCACGCCGAGTTCGAACAGCGCCCACAGCGGCAGTGCGAGCAGCATCTGCGACATCACGTCGGGCGGCGTGAAGATCGCCGCGATGACGAAGGCGCCGACGACCATGTACGGGCGCACCTGGCGCAACTTGGCCACCGTCGTGACCCCCATGCGCACCAACAGCATCACCGCGATCGGCACCTCGAACGCCAGGCCGAAGGCGATGAACATGCGCATGACGAAATCGAAGTACTGCTCGATGTCCGGCGAGACGTTGACGGACTGCGGCGCGAAATGCGAAATGAAGTGGAAGACCACTCCGAACACGACGTAGTAGCAGTACGCCATGCCCCCGAAGAACATCAGCACGCTCGACACGATCACCGGTCCGGCGAGGCGTTTTTCGTGCTGGTAGAGTCCCGGCGCGACGAACGCCCACGCTTGGTAGAGCACCCACGGCGAAGCCAGCAGGAATGCCGCGAACAAGGTGACTTTGAGCGGCACCATGAACGGGGCGATCACCCCGGTGGCAAGCAGCTTGGACCCCTCCGGCAGCGCCTTCATCATCGGCTGCGACACGTAGTCGAAGATGCGCTTCATGAACGGCGACAGCGCGACGAACGCGACCAGCACGCCGCCCGCCGCGCGCACCAGGCGTGCGCGCAGTTCGATCAGGTGCGAGAGAAAACCTTCTTCGGGGGGGGTGTTTTCGGGTTCCGCCATGATCCTTCGGCCGTTCAGGGTTCCATGCGGCCGCTATCGGCGGATGCGCACCCGGTTGACCCGGGCGCGCCGCGCAAATTTGGTATTGCGCCCGCCGGGCGCGACGTCGGGAAGCGCAACCTGCCGCTTCAAGCGTTCGAGTTCGCGCGCGACATCGTCGATGGTCGGACGCGGCCGATAGCGGCGGGAAAAGTGCATGGGCGGGGGCGGCGGGCTGCCGCCGCCCATCCAGCCGGAATTACGCCCGGTCACCGGCGCCATCGCCTGCGATGCGGCGTTGTTGATCTGGCTCGCGGCGCTGTGGAGTTCGTTCTGCGCGTCGGTCACCGCGCCGCGAATCGACTCCTGGATGTTGAGCGCGTTCTGCCGCGCCTCCTCACCCAGTTGCCGCAGTTCGGAGAGGTGGATCTCGCGATCGATCTCCGAGCGCACGTCGGAGATGTACCCCTGGGCCTTGCCGACCCACTGGCCGAAGGTGCGGGCGACGCGCGGCAACCGCTCCGGCCCGAGCGCGACGAGCGCCACGCCGCCGATGACGAAAAGTTCTCCGAAGCTAAAGTCCAGCATGGGGATGCAACCGTGTGCGAAGCCGCGTGCAGTAGTCAGCCGGAACCAGTCGGCCGGAACCGGGGGAATTCTCCCTCCCCCACGCTAGCGGGAGAGAGTGGATCGAGGGTGCGGCGTCTGTGCATGCAACTGCGCACCCGCTTGCCCCCGCCCGGCTCCCGCCGCAAACGGAAGCGCGCGCGGGGAGGAATCGTCCGTCACGCGCCCGTTTTTTCGCGGGCCGTCACGTCGATCGTTTGCCCGGGGGGCTGCGGCGCGTTCTCGACCTTCTGCGCCGGTTGCTGCGGCGGCGCCGCCGACGCCGCGTCGGACGTCCCTTCCTGCAGCCCCTCCTTGAACCCCTTCACGGCGGAGCCGAGGTCGCGGCCGACGTTCTTGAGCTTGCTCGTCCCGAATACCAGGATGATCACCACCAGGACGATCATCCAATGCCAAATCGAAAGTGAACCCATCGCGTGTCTCCAGAGAAGCCTCAGAGGCCCCGTTTCCAAGGGCGCGGGCCGCCGAGCAGGTGCATGTGGAGGTGAAATACCTCCTGCCCTCCGCCGGGTCCGTTGTTTATGGTTATCCGAAACCCGTCGTCCGCACCGTGTTCGCGGGCCAGATGCGGGGCGAGAAGAAGCATTTTACCCAAGAGTTCGCCGTCGCCGGATTCGACCGTCTGCAGCGACTCGATATGCCGCTTGGGGACGAGGAGCAGATGCACGGGCGCGGCAGGGTGGATGTCGTGGAATGCGATCACCGCCTCGTCTTCGTAGACCTTGCGGCAAGGGATTTCTCCCCGCGCAATGCGGCAAAAAATGCAGGATTCGTCGCTCACCGCCCCTCTCCCGATCGGCTTGCCGTCGTCGCCACGCCGCCCGCGCCACCCGATTCCGCCTCGCGTTCCCGCGCCTTGCGCAACGCCTTTTCTTCCAGGCCGGAGGTTCCGGCCCGGCGCGCCAATTCGGCAAGCACCTGTTCCGGCCGCAGGCCGTAATGCGACAGCATCACGAGGCAATGAAACCACAAATCGGCGGTTTCGGAAACGATCCGCGCGGGATCGCCGTCCTTGGCCGCCATGACGGTTTCGGTGGCCTCCTCGCCGATTTTTTTCAGGATCGCGTCAGGCGCCTTCGACAGCAGCCGCGCGACGTACGAGCGCTCGGGGTCGCTGCCGTGTCGTGCATCGATCACGTCGGCGAGTTCCGCGAGCGTGTTTCGGTCCGCGCTCATTTCCCTCCCCCCTCACCCTGCCCTCTCCCCCCGACGGGGGGAGAGGGGGAATTCCGTTCCGAAACAACAGCCGCGTTCTTTCCCGGCCCTCCGCCCTCAACGGGCGAGGCGGAGGATTTCGAGCGGCCATAAATCGCGTCCGGTTCCTGCAGGACCGGATCGACTTCCTTCCATGTCCCGTGCTCCAGCCGGCGGTAAAAGCAGCTTGCGCGCCCGGTATGGCAGGCGATCCCGCCGACCTGTTCCACCACGTAGAGCACGGCGTCGGCATCGCAATCGAGCCGGATCTCCCGGACGATCTGGCGGTGCCCCGACTCCTCGCCCTTGCGCCACAGGCGACCGCGGGAACGCGAATAGTAGACCGCGTGGCCGCCGGCCCGGGTTTCCGCCAACGCGGCCCGGTCGGCCCAGGCGAACATCAGGATCCGGCCGCTGACGGCATCCTGGGCGATCACCGGCACCAGACCGGCCGCATCGAACCGGACGGCGTCGAGCCAGGCGTCGTCGCGCGGGATCTTTTCCGGACCGGTGCTCATGCGCCCAGCCGCATCGGAATGCCGCGCTCGGCCAGGAACCGCTTGGCGTCCGGGATGGCGTGCTCGCCGTAATGGAAGATCGAAGCCGCGAGCACCCCGTCGGCATGGCCGATCAGGATTCCGTCCGCGAGGTCCTGCAATGAGCCCACGCCGCCCGAGGCGATGACCGGAACCGGCACGGCGTCGGCGACGGCGGCGGTCAAGGCCAGGTCGAACCCGCTGCGCGTGCCGTCCCGGTCCATACTGGTGAGGAGGATCTCGCCCGCGCCGAGCGCCACCGCCTGGCGCGCCCATTCGACCGCATCCTTCCCCGTGGCCTTGCGGCCGCCATGGGTATAGACCTCCCAGCCTTGCGTGGGGTCGTCCGGGTCGTCCTGGGGGCGGCGCCGCGCGTCGATCGCCGCGACGATGCACTGCGACCCGAAATGCGCCGAGGTGCGCGCGAAAAGGTCCGGGTCGAGGACCCCCGCGGTGTTGATCGACACCTTGTCCGCACCCGCGTTGAGCAGCCGGCGCACATCCTCGACCTGGCGCACGCCGCCCCCCACCGTCAGTGGTATGAAGACGCGCCGGGCGACCGCTTCGATCACCTCGTAGATGGTGTCGCGCTGATCGGAACTTGCGGTGATGTCGAGAAAGGTCAGTTCGTCCGCACCCTCGCCGTCATAGCGCGCGGCGATCTCCACCGGATCGCCGGCGTCGCGCAGGCCGAGGAAATTGATCCCCTTGACGACCCGGCCTCCGGCCACGTCGAGGCAGGGGATGATCCGCTTGGCGAGCACGTCAGGCGACCCGCGCCATTGCGGCCTCGAAGTCGAACTTTCCTTCATAGAGTGCGCGCCCGAGGATCACGCCCCCGATGCCTTCGTCCTCGACGGCAAGGAGCCGATCGAGGTCGGAAATGTCCGAAACGCCGCCGCTCGCCAGCACGGGAATGCGCACCGCGCGCGCCAGAGCGACGGTGGCGTCGATATTGACGCCGGTCATCATGCCGTCGCGGCCGATGTCGGTGTAGAGGATCGCGTCGACGCCATAGTCTTCGAACTTCATCGCCAGGTCGATCACGTCGTGGCCGGTGAGCTTGCTCCAGCCGTCCGTCGCCACCTTGCCGTCGCGCGCGTCGAGCGCGACGATCACGTGGCCGCCGAACGCGCTGCAGGCATCGTGCAGGAAACCGGGGTTCTTCACCGCCGCGGTGCCGATGACGACGTAGGAGACGCCGTCGTCGATGTAACGCTCGATGATGTCGAGGTCGCGCAGGCCGCCGCCCAACTGGATCTCCACGTCCGGACCGACTTCGGCGACGATCTCGCGGATGACTCCTTCATTCACCGGCTTGCCGGAACGCGCACCGTTCAGGTCGACGATGTGCATCCGCCGCGCCCCCATGTCGACCCATTTGCGGGCCATGGCAACGGGGTCTTCGGAAAATACGGTCTCGTTGTCCATGTCGCCTTGGCGCAGGCGGACGCAACGGCCGTCCTTGAGGTCGATGGCGGGAATCAGGAGCATGGCGGGAGAATGAGGATGCCTGAGAAAAAACGTCGGAAATCGGAAATCGCGTCGCGATGCGAGAGGGGTATGTTCGATGCGGCTCGATGCGGTCCGATGCGGCGGTGGGGTGGATCGGCAAACGGCCGCCGGCATCGGAATTAACGGTTCATGGGTTCCAGGATACGAAGTTGGCGTAGATCTGCAAACCGGCGGCAGCGCTTTTTTCGGGGTGGAACTGCGTTGCGAAAATATTATCTTGTGCAACTGCGCTGGTAAAGGTCCCGCAATAGTCCGTTTGTCCGGCAACAACCGCGGCATCGCCCGGAACCACGTGATAGCTGTGGACGAAGTAGAACCAGGCGTCATCCGGGATGCCGGCCCAGAGCGGGTGCGATCCGGACTGCCGCACCTGATTCCAGCCCATGTGGGGAATCTTGCGGCGCAACCCCTGGGCATCGGTGGCCTCGGCGAACCGGACCACCCGCCCGCGCAGCAGACCGAGACCCGCGGTGTCGCCTTCCTCGGACCAGTCGAACAACATCTGCTCGCCGATGCAGACGCCCAGCACCGGCTTGCTGCGCGCGGCCCGTAGGACCGCCGCTTCGAGGCCGGACGCAGCGAGGCTGCGCATGGCGTCGGGCATCGCCCCCTGCCCGGGCAGCACGATCCGGTCGGCGGCGTCGATCCGCGCCGGTTCGGCCGTCACGACCACCGGCGCATCGGGCGCGACGCGCGCGAAGGCCTGCGCCACGGAACGCAGGTTGCCCATGCCGAAGTCGACGATGGCGATCACCCTCAGAGCGTCCCTTTGGTACTCGGAACGGCGCCGGCGGCGCGCGGATCCCGCTCCAGCGCGGCGCGCAGCGCGCGGCCGAACGCCTTGAAGGCCGATTCGCACTGATGGTGGGCGTTGGCGCCGCGCAGGTTGTCCATATGCAAGGTGATCTGCGCGTGATTGACGAAGCCCTGGAAGAATTCGCGCGCCAATTCGACGTCGAATTCGCCGATCTTCGGGCTCGTGAACGCCACGTTCCACACCAGACCGGGGCGGCCCGAATAGTCGATCACCGCGCGGGTGAGCGCTTCGTCGAGCGGCACGTAGGCATGCCCGAAACGGCGGATGCCCTGTTTGTCGCCGGCGGCGGCCGCAACGGCGCGCCCGAGGGCGATGCCGACATCCTCCACCGTGTGGTGGCCGTCGATGTGGAGATCGCCTTGGGCCTCGACCTGCAGGTCGATCGCGCCATGGCGGGCGATCTGATCGAGCATGTGGTCGAAGAACCCGATTCCGGTCGAAGCCGAGCAGGCGCCGCTGCCGTCGAGATCGACGCGGACACGGATCCTGGTTTCCTTGGTCTCGCGGACGATTTCCGCGGAACGTTGCGTCATCACACCCTCACTCCAACGACCCCCTCACCCTAGCCCTCTCCCGCAAGCGGGAGAGGGGAAATCGCCTGCCGCATCGCCTTCAGAAACGCGGCATTCTCGTCCGGCGTCCCCACCGTCACCCGCAGGCAGCCCCGCAGCATGGGGTGGAAGGCGGTCATATTCTTGACAAGGATACCCTGTCGCAGCAGATGCGCGAACCGCTCCGCGGCTCCTCGGTCGCCATCCGGCACACGCAGCAGGACGAAATTGGCGGCGGAGTCGAAGACCTCCAGGCCGTCGATGGCACGCAGCGCGGCGATCATCCGTGCGCGGTCGGCGCGGATGGTCGCTGCCTGGGCGTCGAACACGTCGAGATGGTCGAGCAGGAAATCCGCCGCGGCGAGGGTGAGCGAATCGACGTTGAACGGCGGGCGCAGCTTGTCGAACTCGTCCAGCCATTCCGGCGCGCCGCACAGATACCCCAGCCGCAACCCCGCCAACCCCAGCTTCGAGAACGTGCGCAGGACGAGCAGGTTCGGATGGCGCGGCAGTTCGCCGATCCAGGATCGGCCCGCGAACGGCAGGTAGGCCTCGTCAAGGACGACCAGGCCGGGCGCGTGTTCCAGGATGGCGCGCACCGCCTCGTCATCGAAACGGTTGCCGGTCGGATTGTTCGGATACGAGAGAAACACCAGGGCGGGCCGGTGTTCCCGCAGCGCCGCCAGCATGGCGGGGAGATCCAAGTCGAAATCGTCGCGCAGGGCCACGCCCACGAACCGGCAGCGATCGAGTTCCGCCGTCATGCGGTACATGGAGAAGCTCGGCCACGGCGACAGCACGGCCGCGCCGGGGCGGGCACAGGCGTGGATCATCAGGTGGATGATCTCGTCCGAACCGTTGCCCAGCAGCAGCGCCTGCCCGGCCGGCAGCCCGATCCGTTCCGCCAGGCGTTCCTTGAACCGCGCCGGTTGGCCGGGCGGGTAGCGGTTGAGCGCGACATGTCCGAGGCGTTCCCCCAGCGCCCGCGCGAGATCCGGCGGCAGCACGTATGGGTTTTCCATCAGGTCGAGCTTGATCAAGCCCTCGGCCGGCGCGACCGCGTAGGCGTGCAGCGCGCGCACATCGTCCCGAATCACGTCTTTGCGGGTGCCGGCGTCATTCCGGGCGTCATTCATCTCGCGAGCCGTCCATGGCGCTACTTCCCCCCGGTCATGCGCAACTCCGCGCTGCGCGCGTGCGCGCTCAGGCCTTCGCCGTGGGCCAGGCGCGCCGCCACCGCGCCCAGGCGCTGCGCCCCCGCCGCGGAAACCTCGATCATGCTGCTGCGCTTCTGGAAATCCGATACGCCCAGGGGCGAGGAAAACCGCGCGGTGCGCGACGTCGGCAGGACGTGATTGGGTCCGGCGCAGTAGTCGCCCAGGGATTCGCTCGCATAGCGGCCGAGGAACACCGCCCCGGCGTGGCGGATGCGCTCCGCCCAGCGGCGCGGGTTCTCGGTCGAGATTTCGAGGTGCTCGGGGGCGATGTGGTTGGCGATTTCGCAGGCCTGCTCCATGTCGCGCACCAGGATCAGCGCCCCGCGGTTGGCCAGCGAGGTCTCGATGATCGCGCGCCGCGGCATGGTCGGCAGCAGTCGTTCGATCGACGCCGCCACGGCGTCGCGGAACGCCGCATCCGGCGTGAGCAGGATGGACTGCGCCAGTTCGTCGTGCTCGGCCTGGGAGAAGAGATCCATCGCGATCCAGTCCGGATCGGTGCTGCCATCGCAAAGGATCAGGATCTCGCTGGGGCCGGCGATCATGTCGATGCCGACGGTGCCGAACACCCGCCGCTTCGCCTCGGCGACGTACGCATTGCCGGGGCCGACGATCTTGTCCACGGCGGGCACGGTAGCGGTGCCGTAGGCCAAGGCGCCGATGGCCTGCGCGCCGCCGATGGCGAAGGCGCGGGTCACGCCCGACAGCGCGGCCGCCGCCAGCACCAGGGTGTTGCGCGCGCCGTCGGGCGCGGGCGCAACCATCACGATCTCGCGGACGCCCGCGACCTGCGCAGGGATGGCATTCATCAGCACCGAGGACGGATAGGCCGCCTTGCCCCCCGGCACGTAGATTCCGACGCGGTCGAGGGGCGTCACCCGGATGCCCAGCGTCGTGCCGTCGGGATCCGTGATGCTCCAGTCCCGAGCCCGCCCCTCTTCGTGAAAGCGACGGATGCGCGCCGCGGCGGTTTCGAGGGCGGCACGATCCTCCGGCGCCAGCGCCGCGAGCGCCGCCTGCATCGCGTCGGCGCCGATCTCGAGGTCGGCCGCCGTGGACACGTCCACGCGGTCGAAGCGCCGCGTGGCCTCGATCAGGGCCGCGTCGCCGCGCTGCCGCACCGCCGCCAGGATTTCGTCGACGCGCGCCGCGATCTGGCGATCGGGTTCGTCGCCCAAGGCGAGCAGCTCCGCGAGGCGCGCGCCGAAATCGGCGGCGGTGGCATCGAAGTACCGAATCTTCATGCGGGCATCACTCCGTTCGTTGCTTGCGCCTGCGCGACCGCGTCGCGAATCGTCTCCACCAGCGGCGCCAGACGCTCGCGGCGGGTCTTGAACGACGTCTGGTTGACGACGAGCCGCGAGCTGATGGCGACGATCTCCTCGACCTCGACCAGACCGTTGGCCTTGAGGGTCGCGCCGCTCGAAACCAGATCGACGATCGCATCGGCCAAACCCGCGAGCGGCGCCAGCTCCATCGACCCGTAGAGCTTGATGAGGTCGACGTGCACCCCCTTGCGCGCGAAAAAGCCGCGTGCCGTCTCGACGTACTTCGTCGCCACGCGCAGGCGCGCCCCCCGCCGCACGGCGTCGCGATAGTCGAATCCGGCCGGTGCCGCAACGCACAGGCGGCAAAGCCCGATGGCGAGGTCCACCGGCTGATAGAGCCCGGCACCGCCGTGCTCCATCAGGGTGTCGGCACCCGTGACTCCGAGATCGGCGGCGCCGTATTGCACGTAGGTCGGCACGTCGGATGCCCGCACGACGACGATCCGCACATCCGGCATCGAGGTGCCGATGATGAGCTTGCGGGTGGCCGAGGGAGACTCGTCGGGCACGATGCCGGCGCTCGCGAGCAGCGGCAACGCCTCTTCGAAGATTCGTCCCTTGGGGACCGCGATTGTCAGCATGGAAACAGCACCCTCACCCTAGCCCTCTCCCGCCGGGCGGGAGAGGGGATTTTTCCGGAAAAAGACCTTCCTCATCGTATCCGTTCGATCTGCGCGCCGAGCGCGGCGAGGCGCGTCTCCATCGCCTCGTAGCCGCGATCGAGATGGTATATGCGATCGACGATCGTCTCGCCCTGCGCCACCAGGCCGGCGATCACCAGGCTCGCCGAGGCGCGCAGATCGGTCGCCATGATCGTCGCGCCGGAGAGCGCCTCCACGCCATGCACGACCGCGGTGTGGCCGTCGATATCGATGCGCGCCCCCAGGCGCTGCAATTCGAGCACGTGCATGAAGCGGTTCTCGAAGATATTTTCGCTGATCCGCGCCACGCCGCGGGCGATACAGTTGAGCGCCATGAACTGTGCCTGGGCATCGGTCGGGAATGCCGGATGGGGCGCCGTGCGCAGGTTCACCGCGGCCGGCCGCTCGTCCATGCGCAAGCGGATCCAGTCGGCGCCGGTTTCCACCCGCGCCCCGGCTTCGCGCAGCTTTTCCAGCACCGCATCGAGCGTCGCCGGGGCCGCGCCCTCCAGGTGGACCTCGCCGCCGGTCGCCGCCACCGCGGCGAGGAACGTCGCGCTCTCGATGCGGTCCGGCATGACGCGATGGCGCGCGCCGTGCAGGCGATCGACCCCTTCGATCTCGATGCGGTCGGTGCCGGCACCGGCGATCTTCGCCCCCATCGCGTTCAGGCAGGCCGCCAGATCCGCGATCTCCGGTTCCCGCGCCGCATTTTCGATCACCGTCGTGCCGTCGGCGAGTGCGGCCGCCATCATCAGGTTTTCGGTGCCCGTGACCGTGACCATATCGGTGACGATGCGTGCGCCGCGCAGCCGGCCTGATCGGCTCGCGACGATGTACCCCTGGTCGAGATGCAGGTCGGCGCCGAGCGCCTGCAGCCCTTTCAAATGCTGGTCGACGGGGCGGGCGCCGATGGCGCAGCCGCCGGGGAGGCTGACGCGCGCCGCGCCTTCCCGAGCCAGCAGCGGCCCCAGCACCAGAATCGCCGCGCGCATGGTCTTGACGGTGTCGTACGGCGCTTCCACCGAGCGGATCTTGCCCGCCCGCAGCGTTACCCGTCCCTCCCCGGCTGCTTCCACTGCGACTCCCATCGCGCCCAGCAGGCGGGCCATGGTCGCGGTGTCCGCGAGTTGCGGCACGTTTTCGAGTTGCAGCGGATCGGCGGTGAGCAGGGACGCGGCCATGATCGGCAGCGCGGCGTTCTTCGCGCCGGCGACGCGCACGGTGCCGTGCAACCGGCGCCCCCCTTGGATTCGTAGCTTTTGCATGATGAGACGATGGATGGTCGATCTAGCCGCGCAGCCTGGTTCCCCGCCGCAGCATCGCCACCACCAGTCCGGAGGCCCCCAGGAACGCCGACGCCACGACGGCGAGGCTGATCCAGGGCGATGTGTCCGACTGGGCGAAAAAGCCGAAACGGAACCCGTCGATCATGTAGAAGAACGGATTGAACCGGGAAAACGTCTGCCAGAATGCGGGAAGGCTGTGCACGGAGTAGAAGACGCCGGAAAGAAAGGTCGCCGGCAGGATGATGAAGTTCTGAAACGCGGCCAACTGGTCGAATTTGTCCGAGAGAATACCCGCAATCAAGCCCAGCACGCCGAGCAGCGCCGCGCCCAGGAATCCAAACGCGAAGATCCAGAGCGGGGCATGGAAGGAAACCGGCGCCAGCGCCAGCGTGACGAGGAATACGCCGAGGCCGACGATCGCGCCGCGCACGACCGCCGCCAGGACATAGGCCGCGAAAAACTGCAGCGCCGAGATCGGCGGCAGCAGCAGAAACACCAGGTTGCCCATGATCTTCGACTGGATCAGCGACGACGAGCTGTTGGCGAAGGCGTTCTGCAACACCGACATCATCACCAGCCCCGGGACGAGGAACGACTTGTAGCGCACCCCCGGAAATGGCTCGGCGCGCACATCCAGGGCATGGCCGAACACCAGCAGGTACAGCACCGAGGTCAGCACCGGTGCGGCGACGGTCTGGAAGGAAACCTTCCAGAAGCGCAAGACTTCCTTGTAGAAAATCGTCTGGAACGCCACCCAACCCGCGCCGCGCACGGCGCCCGCGACGGGACGATGCATGGCTTCGCCGCTCATGCCGCGCTCCCCGCAAGATCCGGGACGACCCCGGCGGTCCGGGACGTCAGACGCAGGAACACCTCTTCCAGGTCGGCATGGCCCGCCAGCAGATTGGGCGTCGAGTCGAGTGCGACGATCCGCCCCGCCTTGAGCATCGCAATGCGCCCGCACATCTGCTGCGCCTCCTCCAGGTAGTGGGTCGTCAACACGATGGTGTGCCCGGCGCGGTTCAGCCGTCCCATGAACTGCCACAGTCCCTGGCGCAATTCCACGTCGACCCCGGCGGTCGGTTCGTCGAGGACGATCACCGGCGGGCGATGGACCAGCGCCTGTGCCACCAGCACGCGGCGCTTCATGCCGCCCGAGAGGGCGCGCATGTTCGTATCCGCCTTGGTGGTGAGGTCGAGATTTTCCATGACCTCGTCGATCCAGTCGTCGTTGTTGCGCAAACCGTAGTATCCCGACTGGATGCGCAGCGTCTCGCGCACCGTGAAAAACGGGTCGAACACCAGCTCCTGCGGCACGACGCCGAGGTTGGCGCGCGCAGCGCGGTAGTCGCGGACCACGTCGTGGCCCATGACGCAGGCGCAGCCCCCGGTCGGGCGCGTCAGGCCGGCAACGATCGAGATCAGCGTCGTCTTGCCTGCGCCGTTCGGTCCGAGGAGGCCGAAGAACTCCCCGGGCTCCACCCGCAGGTCGACCGCATCCAGTGCCGTGAGATCGGCATAACGCTTGCGCAGTGCGCGAACTTCGATGGCGGCGGGAGACATCACGAAATGCAGGCGGAACGCGGACGCCGGCCACCAGGAAGGGGCGGCGCCGCAGGCCGTATTCTCCCACGGATCGCACCGCCGGCCGGGACGCCGGCGCCGGGCGCGGTCGGCGGGGTCAGCCGGCCGGGTTCGGCGGCGGGGGATCGGCGAAAAGCTCGCCGACGACGGCGTCCAGGCCGTAGAGGCGGGCCAGGCTGCGCAAATCGTCCGGAACCGCCGCCAGCCGCAAGGGCCGGTCGGCCGCGCGGGCCGCGCGGGCCCACGCCAGCACCGCCGCCACCGC
Organism: Burkholderiales bacterium GJ-E10; assembly: GCA_000828975.1. Taxonomy (NCBI): domain Bacteria; kingdom Pseudomonadati; phylum Pseudomonadota; class Betaproteobacteria; order Burkholderiales; species Burkholderiales bacterium GJ-E10. Next base: position 2,482,467 of record AP014683.1, read on the forward strand.
CGAGGAGTCGCAGCGCCGCACCGCGGAAAAATCCATCACGGCGTCGCCGGCCCGGATCGCGGCCACGCCGGCCTCGACGATGCGGGTCGCGTTGCGGTTGGTGACGGCGTCGGCCTCGATGCGCATATCAGGACGACTTTTTCGCCGCCAGTTGCTGGTTCTTCTCGGTCAGCATGCGGATCAGGCCGTCGATGCCATGCTGATTGATGATCTCGTTGAACTCGCTCTTGTAGGTCTGGACCAGCCAGATCCCCATGATGTTGAGGTCGTAGATCTGCCAGCCGCGGTCCGTCTTTCCGAGGCGATAGGCGAGATCGATCGGATTGGCGGAGGTTGCCGAGATGATCTGGGTGCGGATGATCGCGTCATCGGGGTAGGGTTGCTCGCGCACGGGCAGCACGTGCACCTTCTCGTCGGTAACGCGGGACAACGCGCCCGCATAGGTATGCACCAGCAGCAGGCGGAATTGCATCATGATCGCGGTACGCTGCGCCGGTGTCGCCTGCCGCCATGCCCGGCCGACGACCAGCCGCGTCGTCCGCTCCATGTCGACATACGGCAGGATGCGGGCGTCGATCAACCGCTGCAGGCGGGCAATGTCGCCGGAGCGGATTGCGCGGTCGCCGCGGATATCGTCCAGCACACCCGTCGACAGCGTGCGCACGAGGGACTCCGGCGTGGCGGTGTCGACGACAAACGAATCGGCCGCGGCGCGGGCCGCATCCGCGGCCCCCAATCCCAAGGCCAGCGCGGCGCTCACGGCCGCGACATGCAGGAAACGACGCCAGGACATACCGATTTCCTCACTCAATGGTTTTTCAAATCATGCGCTCCGCCGGAACCGGGATCCTCCGGCTCCTCCTCATCCTTGGGAGGCGGCGGGTTGCCATGGTAGACCAGGTTGGTCCGCATCTGCAGGTAGCTGTCGCGCGTGAACGCGTACGGATCGAATGCGATTTCCTCGAGCAGGTTCGTGGTGTCCAGCAACTCCGCGCGGGCATTGACGTAGTACGCCACCCCAAGCGCGTACTGATCCGCAACCGGCGATACATAGTTGATCGGGCTGAGCAGGAAGTCCGGCGCCATGCCGACGGTATCGCGCACCGTCGACGGCCCCAGCAACGGCAGGACGATGTACGGACCGGCCGGAATGCCCCAGTTGCCCATGGTCAGGCCGAAATCCTGTTTGTTGCGATACAGACCGAAGCGCGGGCCCAGATCCAGGCAGCCGCCCAGGCCGAAGGTCGTGTTCAGGACCAGACGGCCGAAGGAGATGGCGGCATCGTGCGGGCGGCCTTCGAGCGAGGTGTCGACGAACGTGGCGATCTCGCCGAGGTTGGAAAAGATGTTGCCGACGCAGGTCCGCACCGGCTTGGGGATCGCGTCGATATATCCCTCGGCAACCGGCTTGCCGACCTGCCGATCGAAGAAATCATTGAACGCGTACATCTGGCGATTGAAGCGTTCAAACGGATCGGCGGGATTCTTCCCTGCGCCCGGCGGCACGGTGGCGCAGCCCGTCGCGGCCAGCATGGCGCCCAGCGAAGCCGCGGCGATCGCCGTGCGGCGGCCCTCGCGAGATGTCAGACCCCGTTTCATTTGCTCTTCTGCGTCCCTTCCGCCGCTTTGTTGTAGAGGAACTGACCGATCAGGTTTTCCAGCACGATCGCCGACTGCGCCATCTTGATGGTGTCGCCGGCCTTGAGGTTCTTGTCGTCACCGCCGGCGTCCAGGCCGATGTACTGGTCGCCCAACAGACCGGCCGTGAGGATCTTCGCGGAGGTGTCGTCGGGGAACCGGTACCGGCGGTCGATGTCCATCTGCACCACGGCCTGAAACCCCTTGTCGTCAAAGGTGATCGCCGCGACACGGCCGACCGTCACGCCCGAACTCTTCACCGGGGCGCGGACCTTGAGTCCGCCGATGTTGTCGAATCGCGCATAGACGGGATAGGTCTCGTCGAACGAAAAACTGGTGAGATTCGCCGCCTTGAGCGCGAGGAACACCACCGCCAGCATGCCCAGCAGCACGAACAGGCCCACAAGCGCTTCCGTCTGTTTTTTTCCCATAGAACTTCCCCTGGTTCTTGCGCGGAACATGCGGCCCGGCCGCAGCTTCCCTGCGTTCCATTAATCTCCCGTGAACATCAGCGCCGTGAGCACGAAGTCCAGGGCCAGCACGGAAAGCGACGACACGACGACGGTCCGGGTCGTCGCGCGCGCCACCCCCTCCGGCGTCGGCTCGCATCCATATCCGGTATGGAGCGCGATGAACGTGGTGGCGACGCCGAATACGCAGCTCTTGACGATGCCGTTGCCGAGATCCTGGATCCAGTCGACGCCGCTCTGCATCTGCGACCAGAACGCACCCGAATCGATGCCGATCATCAGCACGCCGACGCCATAGGCCGCAAGGATCCCGATCGCCGAGAACACCGCTGCGAGCAGGGGCATGGCAATCACCCCGGCGACGAACCGCGGCGCGAGGATCCGGTCGCGCGGGTCGACGGCCATCATCTCCATCGCGGCAAGCTGCTCGCCCGCCTTCATGAGGCCGATCTCCGCGGTGAGGGAGGTTCCGGCCCGGCCGGCAAAAAGCAGCGCGGTCAGGACCGGACCCAGTTCGCGCAACAGGGACAGCGCGACCAGCAGGCCGAGCGACGACGACGCGCCGAAGCGGCTGAGGGTGATGTACCCCTGCAATGCCAGCACCAGCCCCACCGTCGCGCCCGAGGCGGCGATGATCGACAGAGAGTGGTTGCCGACCATGTACACCTGCGTCACCGTCAGCGTGAAGCGGCGGAACGCCGCCGGGAGATGGCGCATCAACTCGACAAAGAAGGCCGCGCCGCGACCCAGGCGGCCCAGCACGCCGAGCGCACGCGCCCCGAGGCGCGCGAGAAGATCGACCCCGCTCATCGCACCACCCCGAAGTCCTGCCCGATCGGCGGCGCCGGGTAGTGAAATCGCACCGGGCCGTCGGGTTCGCCGCGGATGAACTGCCGCACCTCCGGGTCGTCGCTCGCCATCAGTTCGGCGGGTGTACCGTGCCCGATCACCCGGCCGCCGGAGAGCACATAGGCGGTATCGCAGATCCGGAAGCATTCCTCGACATCGTGCGAGACGATGAGGGAGGTCGCGCCGGTGGCGTCGTTCAATTGCCGGATCAGGTTGGCAATCACGCCCATCGAGATCGGATCAAGACCCGTGAACGGTTCGTCGTACAGCAGGATTTCCGGATCGAGCGCGATCGCGCGAGCCAGCGCGATGCGGCGCGCCATGCCGCCCGAGACCTCGGAAATGCGCAGGGGAGCGGTGCCGCGGAGCCCGACCGCATTGAGCTTCATCAGCACGATGTCGCGGATCATCGACTCCGGGAGATCGGTGTTTTCGCGCAGCGGGAAGGCGACGTTGTCGAACACGGTCAGGTCGGTGAACAGGGCGCCGAACTGGAACAGCATGCCCATGCGGCGACGCATCGCATAGAGCGCCGCGCGGTCCGCGGAATCCACACGTGCGCCGTCGAACCACACCCGCCCCGCGCGCGGCGTGAGCACGCCGCCGATCAGGCGCAGCAGCGTGGTCTTGCCGCAACCGGAACTGCCCATGATGGCGACGACCTGTCCGCGCGGAAAGTCGAGCGAAACGCCGGACAGGATGACCCGCGCGTCATAGCCGAACGTCACGTCCTCGATGCGAACCAAGGGCTGCGTCACGCGGGCGGCGGCGGATTCAAGCGGAGGCAACACGATTCTTTCGCGAGGGGAATCCTGCGGATTCTCGCACACGAAGGTTTATGTGCCTGTAACGAATTGGTTCCATCGCACGCGGATGCGCCCGGATCTCGCGCACGACACCCTTCGCGGGCGTCCGGCATGCACGGACGACGCCCCGCAACATGCGCGAAACACTTCCGTTCCAAACGGAGCGAAGCACCCCACTAGCGCGGCAAGTCGGAGCTTCCCATCAGGAACTCGTCGACCGCCCGTGCGCACTGGCGGCCTTCGCGGATCGCCCACACCACCAGCGACTGTCCGCGCCGCACGTCTCCGGCCGCGAAGACCTTCTCACGCGAGGTCGCGTAGGGCAACGCGGCCCCGCCCTCTTCGGTCGCCGCGCGCGCGTTGGCGCGGGCATCCTTGTCCACGCCGAACGCGTTCAGCAGCGAGGCGACCGGGGCGACGAACCCCATCGCCAGGAACACGAGGTCGGCACGCAACTCGAATTCCGATCCCGCCACCTCGACCATCCGGTGCTGGCCGGTCACCGGGTCCTTTTGCCATTCGACCCGCGCGCAGACCAGCGCCCGGACGTTTCCTTGTTCATCGCCGCGGAACGATTTCGTGACGATCGCCCAATCGCGATCGCAACCTTCCTCATGGGAGGACGAGGTGCGCAGGCGCAGCGGCCAGTAGGGCCAGGTGAGGGACTTGTCTTCCTGTTCCGGCGGCCGCGGCATCAACTCGATCTGCGTCACCGACTTCGCCCCTTGCCGGTTCGAGGTGCCGACGCAATCCGATCCGGTGTCGCCACCGCCGATCACGACGACGTGCCTGCCCTTGGCGAGGATCTGACCGGGCACGGCTTCCCCCGCAACCACGCGGTTCTGTGCGGTCAGGAACTCCAGCGCGAAATGCACGCCCCGCAGATCCCGTCCCGGCACCGGCAGGTCGCGCGGCTGCTCCGCGCCGCCGGCCAGAACGACGGCATCGAACTCGTCGATCAGGGTTTGCGCGCCGACCTGTTCCTTGCCGGTCCGCAGAATCGTCCCGAGATCGGCCTCGCCGACCAGTACACCGGTGCGAAAAACCACGCCCTCGGCCTGCATCTGGTCGACGCGGCGATCGACGACGCGCTTCTCCAGCTTGAAGTCCGGAATGCCGTAGCGCAGCAGGCCGCCGACCCGATCATTCTTCTCGAACACCGTCACGTCATGGCCGGCACGCGCCAGCTGCTGGGCGCAGGCCATGCCCGCAGGCCCGCTGCCGACGACCGCCACCCGCTTGCCGGTCTTGCGCGCCGGCGGCTGCGGTACCACCCAGCCCTCGTCCCATGCGCGGTCGATGATCGCGTGTTCGATCGACTTGATGCCGACCGCCGTGTCATTGATGTTGAGCGTGCACGCCGCCTCGCAGGGAGCGGGGCAGATCCGGCCGGTGAACTCGGGAAAATTGTTGGTCGAGTGCAGAACCTCGATCGCGTCGCGCCAGCGGTTCCGGTACACCAGATCGTTGAAATCCGGAATGATGTTGTTTACCGGACAGCCGTTGGTGCAGAACGGAATTCCGCAATCCATGCAGCGCGCGCCCTGGACGACTGCGCGTTCCGGTTCGAGGTGCGCGACGAATTCATGCCAGTGCTTCCTGCGCTCGGCGACCGGTTCGGCCGTTTCGTCCTGCCGCGCAAATTCGAGAAACCCCGTGATCTTGCCCATGTCTGTTCCTTACGCCGCCTTGCGCTCCGTCCGCGCCTCGGAGAGTTCCTTCAGCGCCCGCCGGTACTCGTGCGGGAACACTTTGACGAAGCGTCCGCGAGCCCGCTCCCAATCCGCCAGGATCTCCTTGGCGCGCGAGCTGCCGGTATGGCGGAAGTGCCGCTCGATCAGTTCGCGCAGGATGGCCTCGTCGGCTGCCGGCGGGTTGTTCCCCCAGGCATGCCAGACCGCACGATCGACGCGCTCCTCCTGCTCCTTCGCCGACATCAGCGGTTCGACCGCGACCATCGCCAGGTTGCAGCGGGCCGGAAAGTCGCCGGCCTCATCGTAGACATAGGCGATGCCGCCCGACATGCCGCCCGCGAAATTGCGCCCGGTCGCGCCCAGCACGACGACGGTGCCGCGCGTCATGTACTCGCAGCCGTGGTCGCCCGTGCCCTCCACCACCGCCGCGGCACCGGAGTTGCGCACCGCGAAGCGTTCGCCGGCGACGCCGTTGAAATACGCCTCGCCGCCGGTGGCGCCATAGAGCACCGTGTTGCCGACGATGATGTGCTCGGGGCCGTAGCCGCGGAAATCATTGGGCGAACGCACGATCACGCGACCGCCCGACAATCCCTTGCCGGTGTAGTCGTTGGCATCGCCGACCAGATCGAGCGTGATGCCGTGGGCCAGGAACGCGCCGAAACTCTGGCCCGCCGTGCCCTGGAACTGGATGTGGATGGTGTCGTCGGGAAGCCCGGCATGCCCATATCGGCGCGCGACCTCCGCGGACAGCATCGTCCCGACCGTGCGGTTGATGTTGCGGATCGGATGGATGAAGCTCACCCGCTCGCCGCGTTCGAGCGCGGCCCGGCTCTGCTCGATGAGCTTGTGGTCGATCGCGCCGGCGAGGCCGTGGTCCTGTTCCTCGCTCTTGCGCCACGCCACGCCCGCCGGTAGTTCGGGCCGGTGGAAGATGCGCGAGAAATCGAGCCCCCGGGCCTTCCAGTGCGCGACGCCTTTGCGGGTGTCGAGCAGGTCGGTGCGGCCGATGAGGTCCTCGAAGCGGCGGATGCCGAGTTGCGCCATGATCTCGCGCACCTCTTCGGCCACGAAGAAGAAGTAGTTGACGACATGGTCCGGCTGGCCCGTGAAGCGGCGGCGCAGCACCGGGTCTTGCGTCGCCACGCCCACCGGACAGGTGTTGAGGTGGCACTTGCGCATCATGATGCAACCCTCGACGACCAGCGGCGCGGTCGCGAAGCCGAATTCGTCCGCTCCCAACAGCGCGCCGATGACGACGTCGCGGCCGGTCTTCATCTGGCCGTCGACCTGCACGGCGATGCGTCCGCGCAGACGATTGAGCACCAGCGTCTGCTGCGTCTCGGCCAGACCGAGTTCCCACGGCCCGCCGGCATGCTTGATCGACGACAGGGGCGAGGCGCCCGTGCCGCCGTCGTAACCGGAAATCGTGACGTGGTCGGCCTTGGCCTTGGCGACGCCAGCGGCCACGGTGCCGACGCCGACCTCGGAAACGAGCTTGACCGAGATCGATGCCCTGGCGTTGGCGTTCTTCAGATCGTGGATCAGTTGCGCCAGGTCCTCGATCGAATAGATGTCGTGGTGGGGCGGCGGCGAAATGAGGCCGACCCCCGGGACGGAAAAGCGCAGCTTGGCGATGTAGTCGGACACCTTGTGTCCGGGCAGCTGTCCGCCCTCGCCGGGCTTGGCGCCTTGCGCCATCTTGATCTGGATCTGATCGGCGGATGCCAGGTATTCGGACGTCACCCCGAAGCGGCCGGACGCGACCTGTTTGATGCGCGAACGCAGCGAATCGCCCGCGCGCAGCGGGATTTCGGCCTCGATCAGGTCCTTGCCCAGCACCGAGGCAAGCGTGTCGCCGTCGCGGATCGCACTTCCGCCGGGCGCACCGCGCAGTTCGTGCGCGTAGCGGCGCTCGTCCTCTCCGCCCTCGCCGGTGTTGCTCTTGCCGCCGATGCGGTTCATCGCCACCGCCAGCGTGGCGTGCGCCTCGGTCGAAATGCTGCCGAGCGACATCGCGCCGGTGGCGAAGCGCTTGACGATGTCCTTGGCGGGTTCGACCTCATCGAGGGCGATCGCCTTCTTCGGATCGACGCGGAATTCGAACAGGCCGCGCAGGGTCATGTGGCGACGCGACTGGTCGTTGATGATCTGCGCATATTCCTTGTAGGTCTGGTAGTTGGCGCCGCGCGTCGCATGCTGCAGCTTGGCGATGGCGTCCGGGGTCCACATGTGCTCCTCGCCGCGCACCCGGAACGCGTATTCGCCGCCGGCATCGAGCATCGTCGCGAGCACCGGGTCGGCGCCGAACGCCGCCTTGTGCATGCGCACCGCCTCTTCCATCACGTCGAAAAGGCCGATGCCGCCCACTCCGCTGGGCGTGCCGCGGAAATAGCGCTCGACGAGGTCGCGCGAAAGACCCACGGCCTCGAAGATCTGGGCGCCGCAGTAGGACATGTAGGTCGAGATGCCCATCTTCGACATGACCTTCTGCAGGCCCTTGCCGATCGCCTTGATGAAGTTCTTGACCGCACGATCGCCGTCGACGCCGCCTTCGGCGCCGGCCGGGAACATCGCGCGCAGGGTCTCCAGCGCAAGATAGGGGTGCACTGCCTCCGCACCGAAACCGGCCAGCAGGGCGAAGTGGTGAACCTCCCGGGCGCTGCCGGTTTCGACCACCAGGCCTGCGGCCGTGCGCAATCCGGCGGCGACCAGATGCTGGTGCACCGCGCTCGTCGCCAGCAGCGCGGGAATCGCGACCCGTCCGGCATCGACGCGCCGGTCCGAAAGGATCAGGATGTTGTAGCCGTCGCGCACCGCGTCGACCGCTTCGGCGCAAAGGGACGCCAGGCGGGCCTCGACGCCCTGGTGACCCCATTCCACGGGGTAGCAGACGTCCAGCTCATGGCAGCGGAATTTTGCCGAGGTATACGCGGCGACCGCGCGGATCCGCGCCATGTCCTGCTCATCGAGCACGGGCTGGGCCAGTTCCAGGCGCATCGGCGGGTTGATGTGGTTGATGTCGAGCAGGTTGGGGCGCGGCCCCACGAAACTCACCAGCGACATCACGAGCTGTTCGCGGATCGGGTCGATCGGCGGGTTGGTCACCTGCGCGAACAGTTGCTTGAAATAGTCGTAGATCTGGCGGTTCTTTTTCGACAACACCGCGAGCGCCGCATCGTTGCCCATCGAACCGATCGGCTCTTCGCCGGTGGCGCCCATGGGCGAAAGGATGACGCGCAGGTCCTCCTGGGTGTAGCCGAACGCCTGCTGGCGGTCGAGCAGGCTTGCCGCCGTGGCGGTGCCGGCGTTTCCGGCATCGGCCGCAGGCAGGTCGTCGAGCTTGATCCGGACGCGCCGGTTCCATTCCTTGTACGGCTTGGCCGCGGCGAGCTGGCTCTTGATCTCGGCATCGTCGATGATGCGGCCGTGCTCGGTGTCGATCAGCAGCATCTTGCCCGGCTGCAGGCGCCACTTCTTGACGATCTTCGACTCCGGAATCGGCAGCACGCCCGCCTCCGACGCCATCACCACCATGCCGTCGTCGGTGATGACATAGCGCGCGGGCCGCAGGCCGTTGCGGTCGAGCGTCGCGCCGATCCGCACGCCATCGGTGAACGCGACCGCAGCCGGCCCGTCCCACGGCTCCATCATCGCGGCGTGGTACTCGTAGAACCCGCGGCGGCCCTCGTCCATCAGCGCATGCTGCTCCCACGCCTCGGGAATCATCATCATCATGGCGTGCGGCAACGAATAACCGGCCATGACCAGCAGTTCGAGCGCGTTGTCGAAGCAGGCGGTGTCGGACTGTCCTTCGTAGATGAGCGGGAACAACTTCTTCAGGTCGTCGCCGAGCACGGGCGAGGCCATCACCCCCTCGCGTGCGCGCATCCAGTTGAAGTTGCCCTTGACGGTGTTGATTTCGCCGTTGTGCGCGACCATCCGGTACGGATGCGCCAGTTCCCACTGCGGGAACGTATTGGTGGAGAAGCGCTGGTGCACCATGGCGATCGCCGACACCACGCGGTCGTCGGCGAGGTCGCGGTAGTAGCTCCCGACCTGGTCGGCGAGGAGCAGACCCTTGTACACGACGGTGCGCGTCGACATGGAGACGACGTAGTACTCCTTGCCGTGCTGCAGATGCAGTTCCTGGATCCGGTGGCTCGCAGCCTTGCGGATGATGTAGAGCTTGCGTTCCAGCGCGTCGGGCACCATGACGTCGGGGCCGCGCCCGATGAAGATCTGGCGGATCACCGGCTCGCGTTCCCGCACCAGCGGCGACATCGGCATCTCGCGATCGACCGGCACATCCCGCCAGCCCAGCACGACCTGCCCTTCGGCGCGCACCGTGCGCTCCAACTCCTGTTCGCAGGCGAGGCGCGAGGCGCGCTCGCGGGGGAGGAAGATCATGCCGACGCCATATTCGCCGGGAGGCGGCAGCGTCACGCCCTGCGCCGCCAGTTCCTCGCGATAGAAGGCATCCGGGATCTGGATCAGAATGCCCGCGCCGTCGCCGAACAGCGGGTCGGCACCGACCGCGCCCCGGTGATCCAGGTTGCGCAGGATGTCGAGCGCCTGCAGCACCAGGCTGTGCGAACGATCGCCACGAATGTTGGCGACGAAGCCGACGCCGCAGGCATCGTGCTCGTTCCTGCGGGCATACAGCCCCTGCGCCTCGGCGGCGTCACGCGCGCGATCCGACTCCGCCGCCGACCCCGGCTGTCCCGGTTGCATTGCTTCCATGTCCCTCGTCCCTCTCCACCCGATATCCCCTGCACGCTGCGCGCCGCGAACGGGTCGCCGACGCCTGCCGGGCAAGCACCCGGCACTCTACTGCAAGGATGAGGCTCAGGCAACGGAATAAATTGGGGTCAGATACTAATTATCGGAGAATCCAGGGCCTGGCGAATAAATGGGGGACAGATCAACTCCGGTAATCGGCGTTGATCGACACATACTCGTGCGACAGGTCGCAGGTCCATACCGTGGTCGCGGCGTCGCCGCGCCCGAGGTCGACGCGCACCAGAATCTCCGCCGCCTGCATGACCCGCTGGCCGTCCTCCTCCCGGTAATCGGGATGACGACCACCGTCCCGCGCCACGGCGACATCGTTCAGGAAGAGCTGCACCCGATCGCAGTCCAGATCGGCAATCCCGGCATTGCCGATGGCGGCCAGGATCCGACCAAGATTGGGATCGGACGCAAAGAACGCCGTCTTCACCAACGGCGAGCGCGCGATCGAATTGGCCACAGCCAAGGCCTCCGTCTCGGTCCCGGCCCCGGCCACCGTCACCGTGATGAACTTGGTTGCGCCTTCGCCGTCCCGCACGATGGCCTGGGCCAGCGCCTGCGCCACCCGCACGATGGCGGATTCGACCGCCGCAAGACGCGGATCGGCTTCGGAATCGATCGGGGCCAGCGCCGCCTTGCCGGTGGCGATCAGCACGAACGAGTCATTGGTCGAGGTGTCACCGTCGACGCAGATCCGGTTGAACGAGCGGTCGGCCACCCGGCGGGCCAGGCCCGGCATCAAGGCCGGGACGATCGGCGCGTCGCAGGCGACATATCCGAGCATCGTCGCCATGTTGGGGTGGATCATGCCTGCGCCTTTGGCAATGCCGGTAATCGTGACCACGGTCTCATCCACCGGGATCCGCAGCGATGCCGCCTTGGGTACGGTGTCGGTGGTCATGATCGCTTCCGCCGCCGCGGACCAGGAATCGGCCTGCAGGCGCTCCGCCGCGTGGGGCAATCCGCCCAGGAGACGGTCCATCGGCAGCGGTTCCATGATGACGCCGGTGGAAAACGGCAGCACCTCCTCCGCGCGGCACCCGAGCAGCGAGGCCACGGCCGCGCAGCTGCGCCGGGCGTCGGCAAGGCCGGAATCGCCCGTTCCGGCATTCGCGCAGCCCGTGTTGACGACCAGCACCCGCGGCGTCGCGCGCGCGAGATGCTCGCGCCCCACCAGCACCGGCGCGGCACAGAATCGGTTCTGCGTGAACACGGCGCCGACCGCGGCGCCTGCGGCGATTCGGATCAACAACAGGTCCTTGCGGCCGGCCTTGCGGATGCCGGCCTCAGCCCAACCGAGCTCGATGCCCGGAACGGGAAGCAGGTCGGTCGGAACGGGGGCGGGAAGGTTCACGGACACGGATATCTCCGGCAGGGTTCAGGCGAGCTTGCCGTGGCACTGCTTGTACTTCTTGCCGCTGCCGCAGGGGCAGGGGTCGTTGCGGCCGATCTTGTCGGCGGCGCGGCGGAACGTGTGTCCGGAGGCTTCCTCCGACCCGGCAGGCACTGCCGACAGCAACGCCGCGGCTTCCGCCTCGACATCGCCGGCCCCGATCGCGGCCATCGCCGCGGCAAAGTCCGCATGCTGCGCCTGGGCGCGACCGGCCCGCAGTTCGGCTTCGCGTTCGATCTGTTCCTCCGTGCGCTCGATCTCCTCGGCGGACTGGATCTGCACGTGCATGAGCACCCGCACCACCTCGGCCCGCACACGATCGATCAGCGCTCCGAAGAGCTCGAAGGCCTCGCGCTTGTATTCCTGCTTGGGCTGCTGCTGCGCATACCCGCGAAGATGGATGCCCTGCCGCAAGTGGTCTAGGGCGGAAAGATGCTCGCGCCACTGCTGGTCGAGGGTGCTCAACATGATCGAGCGCTCGAACCCCGCGAACGCCTCGCGATCGACCAGGGCCAGCTTGGCGTCATAGACGGCATCGGCCGCCGCGAGCACCCGTTCGATCACCGCGTCGTCGTCGATCTGCTCCTCTTCGTCCAGCCAGCGCGCGATCGGCAGGGATATCTGCCAGTCTTCCGCCAGCGCACGCTCCAGTCCCGCAACGTCCCACTGCTCTTCAACGGTGTCCGGCGGAATGAACCCCCGCACCAGATCCGTGAACAAGCCGTGGCGAAGGTTCGCCGCCATCGCGCTCACGTCCTGGGATTCCAGGATCTCGTTGCGCAGGCGATAGATCTCCTTGCGCTGCTCGTTCGAGACGTCGTCATAGTCCAGCAACTGCTTGCGGATGTCGAAGTTGCGCGCTTCGACCTTGCGCTGCGCCGTTTCGATCGACCGCGTCACCATGCCCGCCTCGATGGCTTCGCCCTCGGGCATGTTGAGCTTGTCCATGATCATGCGCATGCGGTCGCCCGCGAAGATGCGCAGCAGCGAGTCTTCCATGGACAGGTAGAAGCGCGATTCGCCCGGATCGCCCTGCCGGCCGGAGCGGCCGCGCAACTGGTTGTCGATCCGACGCGACTCATGGCGCTCGGAGCCGATGATCATCAAGCCGCCCGCGGCCAGCACCTGGTCGTGCAACTGCTGCCACTCGGCGCGCATGCGCGCCGCGCGCTCCTGCGCCGCGGCGGGGTCGAGCGACGGATCGCTCCGCACCGCCTCGATCTGCTTCTCGATGCTGCCGCCCAGCACGATGTCGGTACCGCGGCCGGCCATGTTCGTCGCGATGGTGATCATCCCGGGACGTCCAGCCTGGGCGACGATGTCGGCCTCGCGCTCGTGCTGCTTGGCGTTGAGAACCTGATGCGGCAGCTTTTCCGCCTGCAGCAGACCGGCGATCAACTCGGAATTCTCGATCGAGGTCGTGCCCACCAGCACCGGCTGGCCGCGCTTGTAGCAGTCCCGAATGTCGGCCAGGATCGCGTTGTACTTCTCGCGCGCCGTGCGGTAGATCTTGTCCTGCCGGTCGATGCGAATCGCGGGACGATGGGTCGGGATGACCACGGTTTCAAGCCCATAGATCTCTTGAAACTCGTAGGCCTCGGTGTCGGCCGTTCCGGTCATCCCCGCGAGCTTGCCGTACATGCGGAAATAATTCTGGAAGGTGATCGATGCAAGGGTCTGGTTCTCCTGCTGAACCGCCACCCCCTCCTTGGCCTCGACCGCCTGGTGCAGCCCCTCCGACCAGCGCCGCCCGGGCATCAGGCGCCCGGTGAACTCGTCGACGATGATCACCTCGCCACCCTGCACCACGTAGTGCTGGTCGCGGTGAAAAAGATGGTGCGCCCGCAGGGCCGCATTGAGATGGTGCATCAGCATGATGTTGTGCGGCGAGTAGAGGCTTTCGCCCTCGCCGAGCAGACCGCGCTGCGCCAGGATGCGCTCGACCTTTTCGTGGCCGCCTTCGGAGATGTGGATCTGGTGGCCTTTTTCATCCACCCAGAAATCCCCCTCGCCGTCCTCGGACTCCTGGCGCGTCAGCAGCGGCGGAATCTCGTTGACGAGTCGATACAGATCGGTATTGTCCTCCGACGGACCGGAAATGATCAGGGGCGTGCGCGCCTCGTCGATGAGGATCGAATCCACCTCGTCGACAATGGCGAAGTTCAGGCCGCGCTGGCGGCGGTCTTCGATCCGGTACTCCATGTTGTCGCGGAGGTAGTCGAAGCCGAACTCGTTGTTGGTACCGTAGGTGATGTCCGCGGCGTAGGCGCTGCGCTTGTCACCGCCGTCCTGCTGGCTCAGGATCACCCCGACGCTCAGGCCCAGGAACCGATAGAGGCGGCCCATCCATTCCGCATCGCGGCTTGCCAGGTAGTCGTTGACGGTGACCACGTGCACGCCCTTGCCGGACAGGGCGTTGAGATACACCGCCAGGGTGGCGGTGAGGGTCTTGCCCTCGCCGGTGCGCATTTCGGCGATCCTGCCTTGGTGCAACACCATGCCGCCGATGAGCTGGACGTCGAAGTGCCGCATGCCCATGACCCGGCGCGACGCCTCCCGGACGACCGCGAACGCTTCGGGCAGCAGATCGTCCAGCGACTCGCCGGACGCATGGCGCGTGCGGAATTCCCCGGTCTTGGCGGTGAGCTGCTCGTCGGTCAGCGGCGTGAGCGTGGACTCGAGCGCATTGATGCGCGCGACGGATTTCTGGAAATCCCGCAGCAGCCGCTGGTTGCGACTCCCGAAGATCTTGGTGAGGAATGTCGAAAACATCGCGTGCCAGCCTGATCGGTGGCGCGGAGCGCATCCCGGCGAGCAAGGGCTCCACCGGTCGCCCCCGCGTCCGGGACGGAGGAAAACGAGGGATTATAGGGGCAGGGCAGTGCCGCCCCCGCGTTTCCGTCCGGGATCTACTGGACGCTCACCGCTTCGGCCGGGGGCACGACTTTGGCGCGGACCCAACGACGCCCCTTGCCCCGGAAGCCATGCTGCAGCGCAGCCAGATAGCGCGTGGGATTCTGCGGCACCTCATGAACGCGCACCTCGAAATGCAGATGCGGCCCGGTCGAACGGCCGGTCGAGCCGACCTCGGCGATCTCCTGCCCCTTGCGGACGATGTCGCCGACCTTGACGTCGAGCCGGCTGGCGTGGCCGTACAGGGTCGACAGGCCGTTGCCGTGGTCGATCTCGACCATGTTGCCGTAATCGGGGGTGCGCTGGGCGCGGACCACGACGCCGCCGGCCGCGGCCAGAATGGGCGTACCCTTCGGCGCGTCGAAGTCGATACCGGGATGGAGGGACCAGCGGCCGGTGAACGGATCCAGGCGCTCACCGTACCCGGAACCAATATAGCCGGTGCGTACTGGGGTCCCATGGGGCAGCAGCGCATCGCTCGCCTGGTTCGCCACCAGTTCCGACTCGACGACGCGAAGGTAGTCGGCGCGCTGTTCGACCTGCTTGTCGACGCTCGCGACCTGCTGCTGCAGTTCGCCGATGCTCACCTGGCGTGCGCCCGGATCGAGGGGACCGCCCTCGCCCGGCAGATCGCCGAAGCGGAAGGTTTCCGGATTGATTCCGGCCAGCTTGGAAACGCGCTCGCCCAAGGCATCCAGGCGGAGGAGCTGGGCCTGCATCGTCCCCACCATCTTCGCCATCGCCGAGACCTTGGTTTGCGCCGTCATCTCGTCGCGCTGGATCTGGTCGTGGGCCATGAACGCGACGAGGTTTCGCACGTAGGGGATGTGCCCCGTGACCGCCAGCCGGACCGTCACCGCGAAAATGACGGCAGTCGTGGCGAAGACCAGGAAACCGAAGCCGGCAAACGCGGCGAAAAACCCGGTGCGGGTGAGATGCACCGTCCGCGCGCGCGACAAACGCCGATCCACGAAAATAATCTGCACAATCCCTCCCCAAGCCGGGCATGACCTGCTCGGCTACGATTGCTTTCCGTTATACGGACCGGCCCGCCCGGTTCCAACCCCTCGAAACCGGCAAGCCCATCGGATGAACGTCCCCTCCCGCCGCCTGGACCGCATTCTCACCGACCATGCGGTCACCGCGTCGTTGCTTGCCCGGGTTGCCGCCGGACAGGCCGCGGCGCAGGCCATCGCGCCCCTCCTGTCCGAACTGCTCCCGGGTTTCGACCCGCTTCGGCCCGGCGCCTGCGACGTGCGCGGACGCACCCTGCGGATCTGGCTGCGCTCGAACGCGCAGTCCACGAAGCTGCGGCAAGCCAGCCCGCGCCTGATCGCAACCCTACAGCAGCGAGGGTTGGACATTAGCGAAATTCGCTTCGGGATTCAACCGCGGAATCGCCCCGGGTCGGCCGTACCCTCTCCCGGCGAGAATGCACAAGCCACTGCGCAGCGCCGGCGAGACCTCCAAAATGCGCTGACGTTTTCAGAGAAGTTAGTGCCCACACTTCACGATGGAACCCTGCGCGAATCAGTACGCAGGCTACGCCGGACGGTCGAACGCCGGCTCGCCGAAAGCGGTACGGCGGAAGACGGCTGACGCCGTCGCGCAAGGATTTTGCCGGAGCGAACCGCGCTTATAGATAAGGCCCATAAATAGTAATGACTTTTTAGCGGATCTGTGGTCTCATGGCGCATGGACACAGAAGACGCCCGCCGGCTCAGTCCGGCAGAACAGCATGAGCGCCGACGCCAGGTGATTCGTGCTTACAAACGCAAGGTCAACAAGAGTCAGATTGCGCGTGATGTGGGGCTGAGCTACTCAGCGACGTGCAAGATCATTGACCGGTATGAAGCGGGGGGCATGGCCGCGCTGGCGCCGCGGGTTCGCGGGCGGCGAACGGGCGACAAGCGCGTTCTGACGCAGGAGCAAGAGGCGGCAATCCAGCGCACGATTTGCGACCGGCGCCCGGAGCAACTCAAGATGGAGTTTGCGTTGTGGAGTCGCGCGGCGGTGATGCAACTCATCGAGCGTGAGTACGGGATCACGCTGCATCTGCGCTCGGTGGGGAAGTACCTGGCGCGCTGGGGCTTCACGCCTCAGAAGCCGATCAAGCGCGCCTATGAGCAATCGCCTGAAGCGGTTCGTGCATGGCTGCAGGAGACTTACCCCGCCATTGCCGAGCGCGCCAAGGCTGAGGATGCCGAGATTCACTGGGGCGATGAGACGGCCCTGGTCAACACCGATGTGCGCGGGCGCAGTTTCGCGCCCAAAGGTAAGACACCGGTGACCATGGCCGTCGGTGGCACACGCCAGAAGCTCTCGATGCTGGCCAGCGTGACCAATCAGGGCAAGGCGCGCTGGATGATCATCGACGGGGCGTTCAATCACGAGAAACTGATCGAGTTTTTTGAGGCACTCGTGGCCGACGCCGGACGCAAGGTGTTTCTGATTCTGGACAACCTCGGCGTCCATCACTGCAAACCCGTCAAGGCGTGGCTGGCCGAGCACCCCGCTCAGATGGAAGTGTTCTATCTGCCCAGCTACAGCCCCGAACTCAACCCCGAGGAGCGCCTCAATGCCGACCTCAAGCACGTCATCCGCCGCAAGGTCCCAGCTCGCAGCAAGGCAAAGCTTCGTGCCGCGACCGAGGAACACATGGCCGTCATCGGCAGTGAACCCGAACGTGTCAAAGCCTACTTCCGTGACCCGAACGTCAAATACGCCGCCTGAGACTGTTTAAGGGCCCAATCAATAGGTCGCCGATCCCGCGGCGCGAAACGCGCGCGGCGCCTGCCTGGCATCCTCGAAGCGGACGATCTCGTAGGACTCCGGGGCCGCCAGCAACGCCCGCAACAATTGGTTGTTGAGCGCGTGGCCGGAGCGGTGCGCGCGATACGCCGCCATCAGGGGGTGCCCGAGCAGGTACAGGTCTCCCAGCGCATCCAGGATCTTGTGCTTGGCGAATTCATCGCCGCTGCGCAGGCCGTCGGTGTTGAGGACCCGATACTCGTCCATCACGATCGCGTTCTCGAAGCTGCCGCCGAGCGCAAGACCCGCCGCCCGCAAGGCTTCGACCTCGTTGACGAACCCGAACGTGCGGGCCCGCGACACCGCCGCAACGTAGTCGTCGCGATCGAAATCGACCTCGACGTCCTGCGTCGTCGAATCGATCGCCGGATGGTTGAAGTTGATCGAAAACCGCAGCTTGTAGCCGAAATGCGGCTCCAGTCGGGCCCACTTCGCCTGGTCACCGCTTCCTTCCCGCACCTCCACCGGCTTGCGCACGCGCACGAAGCGCCGCGCCGCCGCCTGCTCGACGATGCCCACCGAGCGGATCAGGAACACGAAACTCGCCGCGCTCCCGTCCATGATCGGGATTTCCGCCGCATCGACGTCGACGTAGCAGTTGTCGATTCCGAGGCCGGCCAGCGCGGACATCAGATGCTCGACCGTGGCGATCCGGACGCCGCCCTGATCGAGCGTCGATGCCATGCGGGTATCGCCAACCGCCATTGCGGATACCGGGATCTCGACCACCGGATGGCAGTCGGTCCGGCGAAAGACGATGCCGGTGTCCGGCGGGGCGGGACGCAGGACCAATTCGACCCGCGTCCCGCTGTGCAGGCCGATGCCGACGGTGCGCGCAACGGCGCGTAATGTATGTTGTGCAACCATGTTCGGGCAGAATTCTATCGTCCGCTTTTCCAGGAACCCGCATATGCCTTTGTTACGGAGCGTTTCTTTCTCATTTTTCCCGACGCGCGCCGGGATCGCCGGGGCTCTGGTGGCGGCCCTTGCCGCCATGGCGCCGATGGCGCCCCCGGCATTTGCCCAAACACCTCCCTCCCCGCGGGCCGCCGCACCGCTGCCGCTCACGACGACGGCCCAACTGCTCGCCGGCGTCATGCCCAAAGGCAAGCTCGCCGCCGATCCCGCCGTCGCGGACATCGTCGCCGGTCCGGCCTGGCGCGCGCACCGCGCCGCCGCACGGGCGGGTGCCCGGCAACTGCGCATCCGCCTGGCGCACATGCATGCCTGGGAAGCGCGCCACCTTCCGCGGACCCGCGGAACGCTGCTCTATCCGTTCAGCGGCCCAGACCTGATCAACGCCTACGCCCTGTTCCCGGATGCCGACACGTACGTGTTCTTCAGCCTGGAACCGGTCGGCACGGTGCCGGCGCTCGGCAGCCTCGACGACAGCGGGCGCGCCGCCTTGTTTCACGATCTGCGCGCCGCGCTCAACGACTTCGTCGCCCTCAATTTCTTCATCACCCCCGACATGGCGGAGAAGCTGCAGACCGATTCCCTCGACGGAACGGTGCCCGTCCTCATGGCAATGATGGGGGTGCTGAACCTCCACGTTGACAGCATCCGCCCGTACGACCCCTTTGCCGGAAAAGCGGGCGCGCACCCGGCGCACCCGGTGCGGGGCGTGCGGATCGCCTTCACCAATCCGCGCAACGGCCATCACCAGACGCTGATCTATCTTGCGATCAACGTCGGCGACCATGCGCTGCGTCACCGCCACCCCGGATTCCTTCCCTGGCTGCGCACGTTCCGCAACCCGACGGTGCTGATCAAATCGGCGTCGTATCTGCTGCACGAGCCCCACTTCCGATTGCTGCGCGCGGAACTGCTGTCCCGATCCCGCGTGATCGTGCAGGACGACAGCGGCATCCCCTATCGGATGCTGAAGAAGGCGGGCTACGCCGTGACGCTCTTCGGCCACTACCAGGAGCCCGTCAAGCTGTTTCACAACTACCGGCAGCCGGACCTCGAGGATGCCTACACGAGCGCCGGCACGCTCCCTCCCCTTCCGTTCCCGTTCGGATACAACTGGCGCAAGGAGGGCGGGTCGGGACTGATTCTGGCGGTGCGGAAGGCGCCGTGATGAACCGCCGCGAATGCCTGCAGGCGCTGGCAGCGGCCGCGGCGGGAACCGCCTTCGCACCGCGGGACGGCGCGGCGGCGGCCGAAGCAGCCGATCCGCCCACCACTTCCCGGTTCTTCCGCACCTCGGACGGCGTGCGCCTGCACGTCCTGGAGCGACGCCCGGCCCGTGCGGGACGTTCCGCCCCGACCATCGTCCTGGTCCCCGGCTGGTGCATGCCTGCGAGCATCTGGTCGCATCAACTGGCAGCCTTCGGCGCACGCTGGCGGACCATCGCATTCGATCCGCGCGGCCAGGGCCGGTCCGAGGTTCCCCGCAGCGGCTACAACGCGGACCGGCGCGCCGACGACATCGCCGATCTGCTCGCGCAAGAGGATCGCGTGGTGCTGGTCGGCTGGTCGTTGGGGGTGCTCGACGCGCTGCAGTACATCTACCGCCATGGGCCGGACCGCCTCGCGGGACTCGCGCTGGTCGACAATTCGATCGGCGAGCCGCCGGCGCCCCGGGGCGGCGGGCAGTTTTTCCAGGATCTCCGGCAGCGCAGGGAGCCGACCGTGAATGCGTTCGTGCGCGGCATGTTCCACCGCCCGCAACCGCAAACGGAGATCGACCGCCTGGTCCGCGAAGCGCTGCGCATGCCGCTCGCCGACAGCATCGCCCTGCTTTCCTATCCCATCCCGCGCAGCCACTGGCGCCGGATCGTGGAGGGCTTCGACCGGCCGCTCGCCTACCTGGTTACGCCCCGCCTGCGGGCGCAATCCGAGCACCTGCAGCGAGCCCGTCCGGCAAGCCGCATCGCCGTGTTCGAACATGCCGGACATGCCCTGTTCGTCGACGAAGCGGCGCGGTTCAACCGCATCGTCGCCGCCTGGCTCGATACCGACATCACCAGTTCGGATCGCGCTCGGGCGTAGCCGTGATGTGGTGGATCGAAAGATCCGCGCCGTTGAACTCCTCTTCCCGATCCAGGCGCAGGCCGAGAACGGCCTTCAATGCGCCATACACCAGCGCACCGCCGGCGAGGGCGACCGCGATGCCGGCGCAGGTCATGATCAACTGGGACAGGAAGGACACGCCGCCCAGACCGCCCAGCGCCTTGGCGCCGAAGATGCCCGCGGCGATGCCGCCCCAGGCGCCGCACAGACCATGCAGCGGCCAGACGCCCAGCACGTCATCGATCTTCCAGCGATTCTGCGTGAGCGTGAACATTCCCACGAAGATCCCCGCAGCGACCGCGCCGACCACGAGCGCGCCGATCGGATGCATCAGGTCGGAACCGGCGCAGACCGCGACCAGCCCCGCCAGCGGCCCGTTGTGGACGAAGCCCGGGTCGTTCTTCCCCAGGACCAGCGCGGCCAGGGTGCCGCCGACCATGGCCATCAGCGAATTAACCGCGACGAGCCCGGAAATCTTGCCGAGCGTCTGCGCGCTCATCACGTTGAACCCGAACCAGCCCACGGTGAGGATCCACGCCCCGAGCGCCAGGAATGGGATCGACGACGGCGGGTGGGCGGCGACCGCGCCGTCCTTGGTGTAGCGGCCGTGCCGCGCACCGAGCAGCAGCACCGCCGGCAGCGCGATCCAGCCGCCCATCGCATGGACGACGACCGAACCGGCGAAATCATGGAATTCCGCGCCGAACGTTGCATGCAGCCATGCCTGGATGCCATAGGCGCCGTTCCACGCAATGCCCTCGAAGAACGGGTAGACGAATCCGGTCAGCACGAACGTCGCCGCCAATTGCGGGCGGAACTTGGCGCGCTCCGCAATGCCGCCGGAGATGATGGCGGGGATCGCGGCCGCGAAGGTGAGGAGAAAAAAGAAGCGCGTCAGTTCATAACCGCTTTTCTGCGCCAGCGCGTCGGCGCCCGAAAAGAAGTTCACGCCGTAGGCGATCGTGTAGCCGATGAAAAAGTACGCGATCGTCGACACCGAAAAGTCCGCGAGGATCTTGACCAGCGCGTTGACCTGATTTTTCTTGCGAACGGTGCCCAGTTCCAGGAACGCGAAGCCGGCATGCATCGCGAGCACCAGGATTGCACCCAGCAAGAGAAAGAGCACGTCGCTGCTGGTTTTGAGGGTTTCCATCGTTTCTCACCGGAACGGAACAAGACAAAAAGGCATGGGAACGGCGGAGGCCGCGCGACCCCGCCTCCCCTCGTCCGGGGGAGAGGTCCGGAACGAGGGGAAGCGGAGGCCGGATCAGTCCGCCTGCTTGCGCAGGAAGGCCGGGATCTCGAACCGCATCTCCGGTCCGCCGACCTCGTCGGCGGACTGACCCGCCACGGCGCGCGTACGGAACACTGCCGGCATGTCGTACTGGCCGTAATTGGTGGTCGCGGAGGACGGCGCCGGCGTCGCGGCGCCCATCGGCGTCGGCGCCGTCATGGGGGCGTTGTCCGTTCCGGTGCGGGCCAGCACGGTAAGCGACGGCTTGCGTGCCACCGAGGCGGCGCGGCCCAGGCCGGTGGCCACCACCGTGACCCGCAGACTGTCGCCCATGCTGTCGTCGCGCACGGCGCCGAAGATCACCGTGGCGTCCTCGGCGGCAAACGCGCGGATGGTGTTCATCACCACGCTCGTCTCCTTCATTTTCAAGGAGCCGCTGGCGGTGATGTTGACGAGCACGCCGCGCGCGCCCGACAGGTCCACTCCTTCGAGGAGCGGGCAGGCGACGGCCTGCTCGGCGGCGACACGGGCGCGATCGGTTCCCGAAGCCGTGGCCGTCCCCATCATCGCCTTGCCGTGTTCACTCATCACCGTCTTCACGTCCTCGAAGTCGACGTTGACGAGGCCCGGCGTGTTGATGATCTCGGCGATGCCGGCGCAGGCGTTGTGCAGAACGTCGTCGGCGGTGCGGAAGCAGTCGGCCATCTCGGCATCTTCGCCCAGCACCTCCTCGAGCTTGCTGTTGAGGATGACGATCATCGAATGGACGTTGTCCTGCAGGTCGCCGAGACCCGCGTCCGCGACCTTGGCGCGTTTCGGCCCCTCGAACTCGAACGGCTTGGACACCACCGCAACGGTCAGGATGCCCAACTCCTTGGCCACTTCCGCCACCACAGGCGCGGCGCCGGTACCGGTTCCGCCGCCCATCCCCGCGGTGATGAACACCATGTGCGCGCCGCGCAGTGCGTCGGCGATACGGTCGCGGGCCTCCTCGGCTGCGGCACGGCCCATCTCGGGGCGGCTACCCGCACCGAGGCCGGTCTTGCCGAGTTGGATCACGTTCTTGGCGCTCGACCGCGACAACGCCTGGTGGTCGGTGTTCGCGCAGATGAAGTCCACCCCCTGCACGCCCCGCTGGATCATATGTTCGACGGCATTGCCGCCGGCGCCGCCGACCCCGATCACCTTGATCACGGTTCCGGCGGTTTCGGTCTCGAGAATTTCAAATGCCATGGCCTCTCCCCTTTTCAAAAGTTCCCAACAATCCACGCCTTGATCCGCTTGAACGTCCCCTGGAACGTTCCCCGCGGCACTTCAAACCGCTGTCCCCGCTGCTGCTGCGCGTAGGCCTCATGGAGCAGGCCCATCACCGCGGCATTGCGCGGGCTGCGCACGACGTCCGCGAGCGGCCCGCCATAAAGGGGCCACCCCGTTCGCGCCGGACGCAGGAATACGTCTTCCGCCAGTTCGGCGATGCCGGGCAGCAACGCCGTGCCGCCGGTCAGCACGATCCCGGCGGCGATCGCGTCCTCATGCCCCGAGGTGCGCAGCGCCCGCTGCGCCAAGGTGAACAACTCCTCGACGCGCGGCTCGATGACCGCCGCCAGCGCCTGGCGCGACAGCATGCGGGGGTCCCGGTCGCCGATCCCCATGATTTCGATCCGGTCGCTCGCATCGGCCAGTGCCTCCTTGGCCATCCCGTAGCGCAGCTTGATTTCCTCGGCCGCCGAAATCGGCGTGCGCAGCGCCATCGCGATGTCGTTGGTGATCTGGTCGCCCGCGATCGGAATGACTTCCGTATGGCGGATCGCTCCACCGGTGAAAATGGTGATGTCCGTGGTCCCCGCGCCGATGTCCAGGAGCGCGACGCCGAGTTCGCGCTCATCGTTGGTCAGCACCGACAACGACGACGCCAGCGGCTGCAGCATGAGTTCCTGCACTTCCAGCCCGCAGCGCCGTACGCATTTGACGACGTTCTGGGCGGCGCTTTCGGCGGC
The DNA here is from genome assembly GCA_000828975.1 of Burkholderiales bacterium GJ-E10. Taxonomy (NCBI): domain Bacteria; kingdom Pseudomonadati; phylum Pseudomonadota; class Betaproteobacteria; order Burkholderiales; species Burkholderiales bacterium GJ-E10. The sequence continues at coordinate 2,506,081 of AP014683.1, forward strand.
GGTGACGATGTGCACGCGCACTTCGAGGCGGACTCCGCTCATCCCGATCGGATCGCGAATATCCTCCTGGCCGTCGACCGTGTACTCCTGGGTCAGCACGTGCAGCACCTGGTGGTCGGCGGCAATCTGCACCGCGCGCGCCGTCTCCAGTGCGCGATCGACATCGCTGTCGGTCACTTCACGGTCCTTGATCGCGACCATGCCGCTCGAATTGACGCTCCGGATGTGCTCGCCGGTGATCCCGGCCGTGACCTGGACGACGCGGCAGGCCGCCATCAACTCCGCTTCCTCGAGCGCCCGCCGGATCGATTGCACGGTGGCTTCGATGTTGACGATCACGCCGCGCCGCAGGCCTTCGGACTGCGACTGCCCGACGCCGATCACCTGGAAGCCGCCGCCGGACAGCACCTCCGCTACCGCCACCGCCACCTTCGACGTGCCGATGTCCAGGCCGACGATCAGATCCTTGCTTTCGTTGCTCATGGTTGCCCTGCCACCCGTATCTCCACCCCGCAATCGGCGGCGGATCCGCCCGCCATGCTCCGGATCGGCGTTCCAATCCTTCGTTTCGTTGCTCATGGTTGCCTTGTCACCGAATCGTCGGCAGCGGACCCATCCGCGGCGTCGCCATGGTCCGGTGCCGCGTCCGCCGCCGCGGCGATCGGTCCGCTCGCGGCGAAGCCGTTGTCGTACCGCGCATCGACGTAGGCTGGAGCGCCACCGAGGCGCGCGACCACGACGGGATCGCTGCGAACGAGTCGATCGAGGCGCCGCTGCACCGCACCGGAAGGGTCGTCCCGCCCGAGATCGAAGATCTGGCCGCGCGCCGTACGCAGGGTCCAGGACCCGCGATCCGATACCGCGATTCCCGCCAGCGCCGTCCCCAGCGCATGGCACGCCCGCGCGAACGGCGCGATCCGCGCCACGGCCTCCGGTGCGAACTGCACCGGCCCGGAAAATGCGATCTGCGGCCCGTCCAGATCGGCCTCGGCGGGGTTGCCCTCGAACAGGACTCCGGCGTCCGAAACCAGGCGGCCGTCGCTCCAGGTGCCGACCGCGCGCCGCTCGGTCAACCGCACGAGCAGGCCGTCGGGCCAGACCCGGCGCACCGAGGCGTCGGCAACCCAGGGAATGTTTTGAAAGGCATCGCGCGCATCGCGCAGGTGCAGCGTGAAGAAGTTGCCGACCAGACGCCCCGCGAGGGCCGTACGGATCTCGGCGCGATTGACGTGCCGGAGGGTTCCCGCAATGGTGATGTGACGAAGCTCGAATGCCGGCCGGCGAACCGCCCAGACCAGCGCGCCGCCCAGCAATATCAGCAAGGCAAGAAGGAAGAAGACGCGGGCAAGCAGGGCCGCCGCAGGAACCTCCGCACCCTCCCCGCGCCGCGATGCCGGAGCAGCCTGCGATCCCGCACTTCCCCGCGCCGAGCGGGGAGGCGGAGAATACGAGGGCATGGTCATCGCAATCATGCCCCCAGCTCCAGCCGCGCGCCCGCGAGGATGCGAAGAACGAGGTCGGGGAAGTCGATGCCGGCGGCGCGCGCCGCCATCGGCACGAGCGAGTGGTCGGTCATTCCCGGCGCGGTGTTGAGCTCGAGGAGATAGGGCTTCGCCCCGTCGGCTTCGTCGCGCAGCATCACATCGATGCGGCCCCAGCCGCGCGCGCCGATCGCGCGATAGGCCCGCACGCACAAATCCTGGATCCGCTGCGCCAGCGCCGGATCGAGCGGCGCCGGGCACCGGTACTCGGTCCGGTCGCCGAAATACTTGTTTTGATAGTCGTAGTTTGCGTCGGGTGCGCAGATCTCCACCAACGGCAGCGCCGTCGTGTCGGCACCTTCGCCGAGCAGCGCACAGGTCAGTTCGCGGCCGATGATCCGCTCCTCGATCAACGCCTGCGCATCGTATTTCCAGGCCTCGCGCAGCGCCGCCTCGAACGCCGGGCGATCGCCCGCCCCCACCTTGCCGGCGCCGAAGCTCGATCCCTCCCGCGCAGGCTTCACCACGAGGCCCGGAGCGAACTCCGCCGCGCCGCAACGCGCAAATGCCGCGCCGACGTCGTCGTCGCGAGCCAGCTGCAGCCAGGCCGGAGTCGGCAATCCAGCGGCGGTCCAGATCTCCTTGGTGGTCGGCTTGTCCATCGCCACCGCGGAAGCGCGAATGCCGCTCCCCGTGTAGGGCACCCGCAAGGTTTCGAGCACGCCCTGGATCGCGCCGTCCTCGCCATACCGGCCGTGGAGGATGCAGAACACGCGGTCGAACCGCGCCGCCTCGAGTTCTGCGAGCGTATGCATCGCGGGGTCGAATTCGTGCGCGTCCACCCCGGCCTCACGCAGCGCCCGCAGCACCGCGGCTCCCGAACGGATCGACACATCCCGCTCGGACGAGCGGCCGCCGTACAGCACGCCGACGCGGCCGAACGTGCGCGGCGCCAGGTGCCCCTGTGCCGGCATGGCGGTCGTCGCGGTCGTGGATCCCTTCGTCCCCATGGTCATGCGCCGCTCCCCAGTTTCTGCGCCACGGCGCCGATCGATCCCGCACCCATCATGATCACCACGTCGCCCGGGCGCGCCGCGTCCCGGATCGCCTGCGGCAGGGCCTCGACGTCCTCGACGAAGATCGGCTCGATGCGACCGCCCAGGCGCAAGGCGCGCGCCAGGCTGCGGCCGTCGGCGGCGACCAGCGGCGCCTCGCCGGCGGGATACACCTCGGTGAGGACCAGCGCGTCGGCCTGGGAGAGCACGGCAACGAAGTCCTCGAAGCAGTCGCGCGTGCGCGTGTAGCGATGCGGCTGAAAGACGAGCACGATGCGCCGGTCCGGGAACGCGCCGCGCGCCGCCCGCAAGGTGGCGGCCATCTCGACGGGGTGGTGCCCGTAGTCGTCGATCAGCGTGAAGCTTCCTCCGGCGATCGGGATCTCGCCCAGCCGCGCGAACCGGCGGCCCACGCCCTTGAACGCATCGAGCGCCTCCAGGATGTGTTCGTCGGCAACGCCGATCTCCTGCGCGACGGCGATCGCGGCCAGTGCGTTCCGGACATTGTGTTCGCCGGGGAGATTGAGGCGCACGGCGAGATCGTTCCCCTGCTCGCGCCGCAGCGTGAAGCGCATCCCCACGCCGTCGGCACGGACGTCGAGCGCCCGGACCTGGGCATCCTCGGCCATCCCATACCCCACGACGGGCTTGGAAACCAGCGGCAGGATCTCGCGCACGCGCGGATCGTCCAAGCACAGCACCGCGCGTCCGTAGAACGGCAGGCGGGCCAGGAACTCCAGGAACGCCTGGCGCAGGCGGGCCATGTCGTGGCCATAGGTTTCCATGTGATCGTTGTCGATGTTGGTCACGACGGAGATCACCGGAGACAGGTGCAGAAAGCTCGCGTCGGACTCGTCCGCCTCGACGACGATGTACTCACCCGAACCCAGGCGCGCATTGGCGCCGGCAGAATTGAGCCGGCCGCCGATCACGAACGTCGGGTCGAGACCGCCTGCGGCGAGCACGCTGGCCACCAGGCTCGTGGTGGTGGTCTTGCCGTGGGTTCCGGCGATTGCGATGCCCTGCTTCAGGCGCATCAGTTCCGCCAGCATCTCCGCCCGCGGCACCACCGGGATGCGGTGCGCACGCGCGGCGGCCACCTCCGGGTTGTCGTTGCGGATCGCCGACGAGATGACCACGACGTCGGCGCCGGCGATGTTTTCCGCGGCATGGCCGGTGCAGATCCGCACGCCGAGCGATTCGAGGCGCCGCGTCACCGCGCCGGGGTTGGCGTCGGAGCCACTCACGATGTAGCCGAGGTTGCGGAGCACCTCCGCGATGCCGCTCATGCCGGAACCGCCGACACCGACGAAATGAATGTGATGGATGACGTGTTTCATCGCGATTTTTCCAAAGCGCCGGCAAGTCGTTCGATTTCATCGGCGGCGGTTTCGGTGGCATGGGGCTTGCCCAAGGTGCGGGCGCGCTGCGCCATCTGCGCGAGGCTCGCCCGATCGAGCTCTTCCAGGATCCGGGCCAGCGACCGATCGTTGAAGCCCGACTGCGGCAGATGGATCGCCGCGCCATGCCCGGCAAGGAATTCGGCGTTGTCGCGCTGGTGCGATGTCGTCGATGCGAGAAACGGCACGAGGACGGACGCCACGCCCGCCGCGCACAATTCCGACACCGTGACCGCGCCGGCGCGGCACAGCACCAGGTCGGCCTGCGCGTAGCGGGCCGCCACATCGTCCAGAAACGGGACCACCTCGGCCTCGACTCCGGCCTGCGCGTACGCGGCGCGCGTCGCTTCCTCGTTGCGGGCACCGCACTGGTGCAGGACGCGCGGGCGGTGCATCGGCTCGATCCGCTTCAAAGCGCGCGGCACCGTCTCGTTGAACACCCGCGCACCCAGGCTTCCTCCCATGACCAAGAGCTGGAATGGTTCGGCAGCCTTCGCCTTGTCGAGATATCGGCCGGCGGGATCCGGGACGGCTGCGATTTCCGCGCGAACGGGCGTGCCGCTCACCCGCGACTTGGCTCCCGCCAGCTGCGCGGCCGTGCCGTCGAAGCCGCAGAGGACGGTGCGTACGACGGGCACGAAGCGCAGCAGGATGCGCAAGGAAAGCTGGGGCGCCGCGTCGGCGTTGAGAAACACCAGCGGACGGCGCGTCCATGCTGCCGCCAGCCCCGCGGGAACGGCGATGTAGCCTCCGGTCGTAAACACCACCTGAGGCGCCGTCCGCCGCAGGATCCGCACGCTGTCGCGCACCGCCTTCGCGAGGTGCAGGGGACCCAGCAACAATTTCCTCAGGCCCTTGCCGCGCACGCTCGAAAACGCGATGGCATGGAACGGCAGTCCGGCGCGCTCGACCAGGGTCCGTTCCATTCCGGCCTGCGTGCCGAGCCATGCCGTGTTCCAGCCGCGGGCGCGCAAGGCGTCCGCCACTGCGAGGCCGGGCATGACGTGACCGCCGGTGCCCGCCGCGGCGATCAGCAGCGCCGGGGGCCGGGACACGCCGCGCGAGGGAGCGACGGTGCTCATCCGCGCACCCTCCCGCCGTGCATCAGCACGCGATTTTCGTGATCGACGCGCAGCAGGATCGCCAACGCGATCATCGAACTCATCATCGCCGAGCCGCCGTAGCTCATCAATGGCAGCGTCAAGCCCTTGGTCGGCAGCAGACCCGTGGCAACGCCCATGTTGATGAAAGCCTGCAGCCCGATCCAGATGCCGATTCCCTGCGCGACGAGACCGGCGTAGGTCCGCTCCACCGCGACCGCCTGCCGGCCAATTTCGAAGGCGCGTTTGACGATCCAGTAGAACGCGACGATCACCACGAGCACACCCGCCAACCCCAGTTCCTCACCAATGACCGCCAGGATGAAGTCGGTGTGGGCTTCGGGAAGGTAGTTGAGCTTTTCGACGCTCGCGCCCAGGCCGACGCCGAACCACTCGCCGCGACCGAACGCGATCAAGGAGTGGGTGAGTTGATAGCCGCGGCCGAGGGCATTGTGCTGCGACCAGGGATCGAGATAGGCGAAGATCCGTGCCCGCCGCCAGGGACTCGCCCAGATCACCGCGCCGAACGCGGCGACCAGGGCGCCGGCGATCGACGTGAACAATCGGCCGTTGACGCCGCCCAGGAACAGGATGCCCATGCTGATCGCGACCGTCACGCCGAAGGCGCCCAGGTCGGGCTGCAGGAGCAGCAGCACCCCGACGATCGCCATCACGCCGGCCATCGGCGCGAACCCCTTGCGGAAATCATGCATGAAATCCTGCTTGCGCACGGTGAAGTCCGCGGCGTATAGCGCGCAGGCGATCTTCATGAGCTCGGAAGGCTGCAGGTGTACCCCGCCGTATCCCACCCAGCGCCGCGCACCGAGCGCCCCCTTTCCGACCCCCGGGATCAGGACGATGACCAGCAGCGCCGCCGAGGCCAGGAAGCACAAGGGTGCCAGCCGCTGCCAATGCGACGCCGGGATCCGATATGCCGCAAGCGCCACCAGCAGGGCGGCGCCGATCGAAAGGACATGGCGGATCAGGAAATACACGGGGGTGACGTGATAGCGCGGCGATTCGGCAAGCGGAACCGATGCGGAATAGACCATCACCATGCCGAACAACAGCAATCCGGCGATCACGGTGATCAGCGGCCAATCGACGAGGCGCGCGCCGGCCGCCGATTCCGCGTCCCGACCGGCCGGGCGAGCGGAAACCGGACCGAAGCCGGCCAGCGCAAGCGCTGCATGCCCCGACCCCCGGCGCGGCGCCGCTTCGGGCGCGCCTTCGTTCCGGCGCTTGCCCGCTTGCGAAGCGATCCACCGCGGCAGGATCATGGCGTCTCCCGATCCGCGGATGCGGACTCGCCCCCAGCGGCGTCGATCGCCTCGTCCGCCGGTCCGTCGGCGGCGCGCGCGAGCTCCGCCACCGCGGCCGCGAACACCTCGGCCCGGTGGGCGTAGTTGCGGAACATGTCGAAGCTCGCACAGGCCGGCGAGAGCAGCACGATGTCGCCGGACCGGGCGAGACCCGCAGCCGCGCGCACGGCCGCCGGCAGATCTTCCGCCCGGACGCACGCGACACCGGTCTCCCGCACGGCATGTTCGATCTGCGGCGCGTCCCGCCCGATGCAGACCACTGCGCGCGCCGCCGCACGCACCGCATCGGCCAGCGGCGCGAAACTCTGGCCCTTGCCATCGCCGCCGAGGATCGCGACGATGCGCCGACCGCCGGCAGCCAGGCCTTCCAGCGCCGCAACGGTCGCGCCGACGTTCGTTCCTTTGCTGTCGTCGACGTATTCCACGCCGTCCACCGTCGCGACCGTCTGGGTGCGATGGGGTTCGCCCCGGAACGCCTGCAAGGCGCGCAGGGCCGGCGCCAGCGGGCAGCCGACCGCGCGGGCCAGCGCCAAGGCCGCCAATGCGTTCATGGCGTTGTGCAGACCGCGCACGCCCAGCGCATCGGCCGGCATGAGGCGATGCACATGCAACGGTTCTTCGTCGGAGATCGGCACCGGCGCCGGCGCCACCTCCGCTGCCACCGGACCGGCACCGTCCGCGGCCGGAACCGCCGCGGGCTTGCGCCGCCGCCGGACGAGCGGCGCGTCATCGGTGCAGGCCAGCCAAGCCAGTCCCCCCTCGCGCACGAGGCCGAATTGACCCGGCGCCACCGGTGCATCGGCACCGAAACTCGCGCCCGGCGCGACCACGCCGTCCCGCTTCGACCGCTTCTTCGCGCGCCTCCCCGCGGGCGCCTCCGATGCCGCGACATCCGGCTCCGCATTCGGCCCCATCCGGCGCACAAACGGATCGTCGCGATTGACCACGGCATAGGTCTCGGGCGCATAAATGCGCGCCTTCGACGCCGCGTAGTCCTGCATCGATTCGTGCCAGTCGAGGTGATCCTGCGTGACGTTGAGCACGACCGCGGCATCGCAGGCGAGAGACCGCGTCGAAGCCAGCTGGAAACTGGAGAGTTCCAGGACCCAGTAGGCCGGCAGCGCATCGGCATCGAGCGCGGCGCACAAGGCGTCGAGCGCGCTGGGGGAAATGTTGCCGGCAACCCCCACGCTGCGCCCCCAGCGCGCGATCATCGCCGCAACCATGCGGGTGGTGGTGGTCTTGCCGTTCGTCCCGGTGATGCCGATCAGCTTGGGCGCGTATTCGCGCTCCTGCCGCAGGTGGGCCAACGCCCGGGCGAAGAGTTCGATCTCGCCGACCGTCTCGATGCCGGCGGCGGCCGCCGCATCCAGCATGGCGCGCAAGGCCGGATCGCGCGGCGACAGGCCCGGGCTCACCGCCAGCAGGCGCACGTCGGTCGCAGGTTCCGCCCCAGGCTCCGGCCCTGCCATCGCGGCCGCAGACGGCGGCAGTGCGGCCTGGAGCAGTTCGGTTCCGAACGCCGCCTGGCGGAACATCGCCTCGGGCACCGCGGCACGCAATGCGTCGCGCATCGGCGGTTGGGCACGGGTGTCGGCCACCTGGACGGCCCAGCCGTCGCGCGCAAGCCAGCGCGCCATCGCCAGCCCGCTCTCCCCCAGACCCAGGATCAGTGCGCGTTTCATCGTCTCACCGGATCTTCAAGGTGGAAAGGCCGATCAGCACCAGCATCATGCTGATGATCCAGAACCGCACGACGACCTGGGTCTCCTTCCAGCCCGACAGCTCGAAATGATGGTGCAGGGGCGCCATGCGGAAGATGCGCTTGCCGCCGCTCCAGCGGAAATAGGCCACCTGCAGCATCACCGATACGGTTTCCGCGACGAACACCCCGCCCATGATGAAAAGAACGATCTCCTGGCGCGTCACCACCGCGATCGTCCCCAGTGCGCCGCCCAGCGCGAGCGCGCCCACGTCTCCCATGAAGACCTGGGCCGGGTAGGCGTTGAACCAGAGAAACGCGAGGCCGGCGCCGGCGATCGCACCGCAGACCACCACCAGTTCGCCCGCGCCCGGAACATAGGGGAACAGCAGGTAGTGCGCAAAATCCGCGCGCCCGACGACATAGGCAAACACCCCCAGCGCCGCGCCGATCATCACGGTCGGCATGATCGCGAGACCGTCGAGGCCGTCGGTCAGATTCACCGCATTGCTCGCACCGACGATCACGAAGTAGGACAGCACCGCGAATCCCACCACCCCCATCGGATAGGCGAAGTGCTTGAAGAACGGCACGATGAGATCCGAGCGTGCGGGCAGCGCGAGCACGAATCCGTTGGCGACCCACTGATGGGCCAGCGGCAGCATCTGTGCGCTTGACGGGGCGGCGACCGCGAACGCCAGGTAGACCGATGCGGTGACACCGACCAGCGATTGCCAGAAATATTTCTCGCGTGCGGGCATGCCCTTGGGGTCGCGGTGGACCACCTTGCGGTAATCGTCGACCCAGCCGATCGCCCCGAACGCCAGCGTCACCGCAAGCACCACCCAGATGAACCGGTTGGCCAGATCCGCCCACAGCAACGTGGTGACCGCGATCGACAGCAGGATCAGCGCGCCCCCCATCGTCGGCGTTCCCGACTTGACCAGGTGCGACTGCGGACCGTCATCGCGCACGGCCTGACCGAACTTCATCCGGGCGAGCTTGCGGATCACCGCCGGTCCCGCCGCCAATCCGATGATCAGCGAGGTCGCCATCGCCAGCACGGCGCGCAGCGTCAGATATCCGAACACGTTGAACGCGCGGATATCGTGGGAAAGCCACTGAAACAATTCCTTAAGCATGCGGATCCGATTCGGCGGAAAGCGGCGCATCGGGGTGGCCGACAGGACGACCCAGGGCCGCCACCACGCGCTCCATGTGCATGAATCGCGACCCCTTCACCAGGAAGGTCCGGTGGGCTCCCGTGAGGGCGATCGCCGCGGCATTGAGGTCTTCGACTGCGCCGAAATGCGCCCCGCCCTCGCCAAACGCCGCGACCGCCTCGCGCGCCAGTTCGCCCAGTGCCAACAGGTGATCGATGCCCCGCGCGCGCGCATACGCGCCGACTTCGCAATGGAATTCCACGCCGCGCGCACCGGTTTCCCCCATGTCGCCCAGGATCAGGATCCGCGCGGGGCCTTGCGCGGAGCCGTGGGCCGCGCCACCCGGCTGCCCGGCGAGAAGATCGATCGCCGCGCGCACGGAATCCGGATTGGCGTTGTAGGAATCGTCGATGATCGTGGCGCCGTTTCGGCCGGCCAGCACCACGCCGCGCCCAGCAACCGGCTGAAACGCCGACAGCCCCCGTTCGATCACTGCCGGCGCGATGCCGATGGCCAGACCTGCCGCCGCCGCCGCGAGGGCGTTGCGCGCATTGTGTTTGCCGACCGTGGCCAGTTGCGCGGTGATCTCGCCCCAGGGCGAGGCGACCTCCAGCAGACTGCCGTGTGCGGCGGCACAGATGCGTGCGGCGATCCGCACCCGCGGCCCCCGCGACCGCGCCGCGGCCGCCATCTCGTCGGCATCCCGGGCAATCGCGAACTCGATCGTCGGCCGTTCCGCGGCAAGTTCGCGCCAGATCGGCGCACAGGCGTCATCGCTCGGGAACACCGCCGTGCCGCCTTCCGGCAGCCCCGCGATCGCAGCCCCGTTCTCGCGGGCGGTCGCCTCGACGGAATCGAGAAATTCCTGGTGTTCGCGCTGGGCATTGGTCACCAGCGTCACCGTCGGCCGCGCCCACCGGCAAAGAACGCCGATCTCCCCCGGGTGATTCATCCCCAGTTCCAGCACGACCGCGCGATGGACGGAATCGAGTTCAAGCAGCATCAGGGGTACGCCGACCTCGTTGTTGCGGTTGCCTCGGGTCGCAAACCAGGCCGGCCGTCCGCCGCGCTCGCCATAGGCGTGCGCCAGGATCGAGGCGATCATCTGCGTCGTCGTCGTCTTGCCGTTGCTGCCCACGACCGCGATCAGCGGCACCGCGAAGCGGTCGCGCCAATGCGCCGCGATGGCGCCCAGTGCACGGCGCGTATCGGACACGACGAGTTGCGGCAGGGGCAGCGGCAGCGCCCGCTCCACCAGCAGCGCCGCGGCGCCGCGGCGGCCGGCATCGGCGGCGAAATCATGGCCGTCGAAGCGGTCGCCGCGCAACGCCACATAGATCGCACCCGGGGAAATGGTCCTCGTGTCGATCGAGACCCCCGTGACGAGGGTTCCGGCGTCGCCGATGATCTGCGCGGCGAACCCGGCGGATTGCAGCGCTGCGAGCCAGGATTCGAGTCGCATCATCGGGACCGCCCCGCCACCGAAGTCCGCGCAGCCAGCGCCACACTCGCTGTTTCGAAATCGGAAAACGGCAGGCGCCGGCCACCGATCTCCTGGTAATCCTCGTGGCCCTTGCCGGCGATCAGGATCACGTCGCAAGGCTGCGCGTCGCGGATCGCGGCTTCGATCGCGGCCGCGCGATCGACGTCGCGCCACAGCGGCGTCCCCGGCACAACGCCGACGGCGATCTCGTCGAGAATGCGCGCAGGATCCTCCGCGCGCGGGTTGTCGCTGGTCAACACCACGGCATCGGCGCCGCGCGATGCGGCAGCGCCCATCAACGGGCGCTTGCCGCGGTCGCGGTCGCCGCCCGCGCCGAACACGATCCGGAGCTGCCCCGAACGCACCTGGGCGAGCGGCCGCAGCGCGTGCAAAGCCTTCGCGATGGCGTCCGGCGTGTGGGCGTAATCGACCACCACCAAGGGCGCGGCATCGCCGGCGTCGACGAACTGCATGCGGCCGGGCGGAGGGCGCAATCCGCTCAGGGCTTCGGCGACGAAGGCCAGGGGCAGTTCGCAGGCCAGCAGCACGCCCGCCACGCCCAGCAGGTTGGCGACGTTGAAGTCCCCGACCAGGGCCGTCGTGACGACCGCATCTTCCACGGTCGGCGCCTTGCCCGGCTCCGTGCGCCGGCAGCGGATCCGGAAACGCAGGCCGGCGCCATGGTGCGTGATGTCCTCGGCGCACAGCGAGGCGGCCAGGCCGTGCATGGCGACATGCTCTTCCCGCGTGCCGAAGCCGGTCACCCGCGAGCCGCGATGCACCAGTTCCGCCGCCGTGCGGCGGCCGAACTCGTCGTCGAGGTTGAGCACGGCATGCGACAGGGTCGGCCAGTGCAGGAAGCGGCGCTTTGCCGCCGCATACGATTCCATGTCGCCGTGGTAGTCGAGATGATCCCGGGTGAGATTGGTGAACAGACCGATGTCGAAGGGCGTGCCATCGATGCGGCGCTGATCGACGCCGATCGAGGAGACTTCCATCGCCACCGCCCGGGCGCCACCGTCGAGCAGGTCGCGCAGCGTGCGCTGCAGACCGGCGGCGTCGGGTGTGGTGAGCCGGGATCCTTCCGTATGCAGGTCACCCGGAAAGCCGCAACCCAGGGTGCCGATCATTCCGCAGCGACGCCCGGCGCGCTCGAGACATTGCGCGATCCACTGGCAACTCGAGGTCTTGCCATTGGTGCCGGTGACGCCCACCATCAGCATGCGATCGCCCGGATGGTCGTAGAACTCGGCCGCGATCGCGCCCAGCATGCCGGCGAGCCCGGCCACCGGCAGGCGCCGGTCGCCGACCAGGGATCCGAAACACGGCTCCGCCGCGGCGCCCGCCAGCGCGGCGTCGGGCGTCTCGTCGACCAGCACGGCGACCGCCCCCTGGGCGAAGGCCTGTTCGATGTATCGCCGCCCGTCGATGTTGCGGCCGCGCAGCGCCACGAACACGTCCCCCGCCGCCACCGCGCGGCTGTCGATCCGCAGGTGGGCGTCGGCCGACGCGTACTGACGCATCCAGTCGGCAACGGCGCGGGGAATCGGTGTCGCGGCGCGCATGTCAGCCCTCTCCCCCGTTGCGAGCCGCTTCGATCGGCTCGTCCGGCGGAACCTGCATCGCACGCAGCGCGCCCGCGGCAATCGCCGCAAACGCCGGCGCGGCGACCTCGCCGCCGTAGATCTGGCCATTGCCCGGGGAGTCGACCATCACCGCAACGACGACGCGCGGATCCGACGCCGGCGCCAACCCGACGAACGACGCCACATAGTCCCGCGTGTAGCGGCCGTTCGCGATCTTGCGCGCCGTGCCCGTCTTCCCCGCCACGCGATAGCCGGGAATCCGCGCCTTGGGCGCGGTGCCTTGATCGCTGGTAACGAGTTCGAGCATGCGCCGCATCTTGGCGGCGATGTCCGGCCGCAAGACCTGGACCCCCACCGGCGGCGTATCGCGGCGCAGCACGGACACCGGAACGATGTCGCCGTGGCGCGCGAAGACGAGGTAGGCATGCGCCAGCTGGAGCAGCGACACGGATACGCCGTAGCCATAGGCGATGGTCGCCTGCTCGACCGGGTGCCAGGTTCCCGGCGGGCGCAGACGGCCGGCCACCGCGCCCGGAAGGTGGGCGTGCGGCACCTGGCCGAAGCCGACGGCGGTCAGGGTTTCCCAAAGCGCGCGGGCCTGCATCCGCAAGGCGATCTTGGCGGTGCCGACGTTGCTGGACTTCTCCAGCACCTGGGCCACGCTCAGGATCTCGTCGTGGCGCTCGGCGTCCCGAATGGTGTGGCCGCCGAGACGGAACGTGCCGTTGCCGGTATCGATCCGCGTGGTCGGCCGCACGATGCCGTCCTGGATCGCGGTGGCGATGGAGAACGGCTTCATGGTCGAGCCCGGTTCGAACGTGTCCGTGACCGCGCGGTCGCGGATGGCGTCGGGCCGCATGCGCTGGCGATGGGCCGGATCGAAGTCCGGCCAGTTCGCCAAAGCGAGCAGCTCCCCGGTGCGCGCGTCGAGCACGACGGCCGCCGCGGCCTTCGCCGCATTCGCCTGCACCGCCTGCGCGATGGCCGCATGGGCGATGTACTGGATCCGGTCGTCGATCGCAAGGGAGATGTTGCCGCCCTGCTCCGGGCGATGCAGCCAATCGTCTTCGATCGTGTTGCCGAGCTTGTCCTCGATGATGTGATGCAGCCCGGGATGGCCGCGCAGCACCGGCTCGTACTCGCGCTCGACCCCTTCCTGGCCGCGCCCGTCGACGCCGGTGAATCCCAGGAGCTGGCTGGTCACCGGCCCTTCGGGATATTGACGGCGATATTCGCGCGCGGCATGGACCCCGGGGATCCGCAGGGCGGCGATCTCCTTCGCGACCGCCGGATCGAGCTGGCGGCGCAGATAGACGAATGCGCGGTCGCGCTCGGACACGCGGCGATCGAGATCGGCCACCCGCATCCCGAGCAGGCGGGCAAGTTCTGCGCGCTCGTGCGCATCGGCGTCGAAATCCGCGGGATTGGCCCAGATGGCGCGCGCAGGTACCGACGACGCGAGTACGACGCCGTTGCGGTCGTAGATCGAACCGCGGGTGGCCGCCTCGGACAGCGTGCGGGCGTAGCGGGCCTCGCCCTGCTTCTGGAGAAACCCGGTATTCCATCCGCCCTGCAGATAGGCCACGCGCACGGCAAGTGCGCCGTAGGCGCAGAACAGGCCGAACAGCAGGAGCTTCGACCGCCCCGCCGGCAGACGGACCGCGAGCGGATCCTTGCGTACGCGTGCGGTCTTCACCGCGCCCCCCCGGACCGGACTGCGCCGCGGTATGGTGACGAACCCGGAGACAAAACCGGCAGCAGGGCGATGTCGGCCGGCGTGATCGGTCGCATGCCCAGCCGGCCCGCCGCCGCGGCGACGACCGCCGGCTGCGACGCCTGGCCCAGTTGCACGCGCAACTGGGTTTCATCCGCAGTGAGGTTGCGGGTTTCCTGGCGCGCCAGCTCGATCCGCGCGAACAGTTCCCGGGTGCGGTATTGCGACGTGACGAGCGCGAGCGCGCTCGTCACGAGCAGTGCCGCCAGGACGGGAACGGCGAAACGCATCATGGCGCGCCCCATGGAACCTCGGTGCGCTCGGCGACGCGCAGCAGCGCGGAACGGGCACGCGGATTCACCGCCACTTCCTCCGCGCCCGGCGCGATGCGCGCCAGGACATGCAGCCGCGGCTGCGGCATCTGCGCCTCGCGCAACGGCATCCTCGCAAATGCACGCTCCGGGTGGGCGTGCTCGGCGAAGAACCGTTTGACGATGCGGTCTTCGAGCGAATGGAAACTGATGACCGCCAGGCGTCCGGACGGCGCCAGCACGGTCAAGGAGTCAGCGAGGACCAAGTTCAGTTCCTCGAGCTCTTGATTGACGAAAATCCGTATAGCCTGAAACGTGCGCGTCGCGGGATGCTGAAGCGGGTCCTTGCGGCTTTTTCCGGGGACCGCGCCGGCCACGAGGGCGGCCAGTTCGGCAGTGGTCCGCAACGCACGTCCCTGCTCCCGGCGAGCCACAACCGCCTTTGCAATCGCTGCAGCAAACCGCTCGTCGCCATATTCACGCAGCACCCGCGTCAAGTCGCCGGCCGACACCTGTTCGAGCCACTGCGCCGCGGAACGGCCGTGCGCCGGATTCATCCGCATGTCGAGCGGGCCGTCCGCCCGCAACGAAAACCCCCGCCGCGGATCGTCGATCTGAGGCGAAGACACCCCCAGATCGATCAGCAGACCCTGGATCCGCGCGATCCCCCGCTCGGCCAAGACCGCGCGCAGACGGGAAAACTCCGACGGCGCGAAGGTGAAGCGGGGGTCGTTCCATGCCGTTGCCAGCGCAGCCGCACAGGCGGCCGCCTCCGGATCGCGATCCAGGGCGAGCAGGCGCCCGCGCGAGGACAAGCGGTCGAGGATCCGCCGCGCATGCCCGCCCCGGCCAAACGTCGCATCGACGTAGATTCCGTCCGGATCGGAAACCAGTTGCGCCACGGCTTCCGCGGCGAGCACCGGAATGTGCTCCCGCGCCTCGGGGGGAGACGAACCGGGAAGATTGTTCATGCATACGCACCATGCGCGACCGTCAGAAGGAGAATCCCGCCGCTGCATCCGGCAGCCCACCGGCGAGATCGCGCTCCTCCATCTGCCGCAACCGCTCCGGATCCCACAACTCGAAGTGCTCCCCCATGCCGACCACCGACACCTCGCGCTGCAATGCGGCGTCCTCGCGCAGCGTCGCCGGAACGAGGACGCGGCCGGCGCTGTCGAGCTCGACGTCGGTCGCGCTGCCCAGCAGCAGACGCTGCAGGCCCCGCGCGGAGTACGGCATCTGCGCCAGTTCGTCGCGCTTGCGCTCCCATTTCGGACGGGGGTACAGCAGCAGGCAACCGTCCGGATGGCGTGTCAGGGTCAGCCGCCCGCCGCAGTCGGCCAGCAGCTGATCCCGATGCCGCGCAGGCATCGAGATGCGACCCTTGGGGTCCAGCGCCAATCGGGACGTTCCCTGAAACACGATTTTTGTGATGCGGACTTCAAGAGATACGCAAAATCAACATGTTACATCGATAGTGCGCACTCACAAATCCACAATCTCCCACTTTTTCCCACCGGAGTGCGAATGTAGAGCAAAGCACGCTCCGCGGTCAAGGCAAAAACGGGGGATTTCTCAATCGGCGCAATGGGTTAGCGCAAGGAATGAATCGAATTTGCACACAAAAACGCTGCTCGATGAATGGGTTATGCGTTGCTATGAAAGTGGACTATCAAGAGATGCCGAAATGCGGGTGATTGACGCGGAACACGGATTCCGCAACACGCGGCAAGTGGCCATGCCGGAGCGGTTCGCCCGACATCGAGCGAACCGGAAATCCGTCCCCATCGAGGATGACGCGGAAAAAGCAAAGTTCGCCTGTACGCCGGATTCTGTGCGGCCCATCCGGAAACCGGACGCGCCGTGGCGATCATTTCTCTAGGCCGGCGCTCGCGCGCCGGCTCAAGCCACCTACCCGCAGCCTCCCCGGGCCAGGTCATCGGCTGCCTATTTGGTGTTGCTCCGCGTAGAGATTGCCCGTTTCACCCCTCCCGCCGCGGCTTGCGCGCGCGACGGCAGGACTCGTCTCTGTTGCTCTGATCCTCACCTCGCGGTGGACAGGTGTTACCTGCTACGCCGCCCTGCGGAGTCCGGACGTTCCTCCCGCAGCGAAATGCTGCCGGCGATCGCCCGGCGAACTTTGCAGGGCGACTGTACCAGTCCGCGCGAGCGATTTCATGCAAACGTAGGCTGTCGAAGCGAAATCGAATGTGAAATACTTCCCTGTCGACAATGCCGAGGAAGATCTCGATGACGTATGCCCTGTTCACGCGGATCGCGGGCGCGGCCGCAGCGGTCGCCACCCTGGCGACGTCCATCCCGGCGTTCGCGCAGGGAGAAAGTCCGGTTGCACGGATCATCATCGTCCCCCAACCTCAGCCGACACCCACGCCCGAGCCGCAGCCGGCACCGCAGCCCTCGCCGGGACAATCGCATTAGGTCGGGGCCGCCTCCCCCAAAAGTCCTCCGGATGCCGGCGCCGGCAGAACCGGGCGGATATCCGCCCAGGCGCGAATTCAGATCCGGTGTGTCGGCTACGGATTCCAGCAGGTGGACGAAGTGTCGTTGCCGGATGCATCCGTCGCCGTCTTTGCGCCGGTTTGATCAACCGCCAACTTCGCGCAGGTCGTGTCGCTCGCTTGCACCCCAATTGGAGTCGCGGTCACCGTGTAGGTCGTAGCGGAAGAAATGGCGTACGCAACCGTGTAGTAGCCTTGCGGAGAATTGGCCGTGCTGGGAAACGAACAATTCGTGCTCGCATACGAGAAGTTCTGCGCGTAGCACCGCTCCAGGCCCCCTTGCGCCTGGGCCAGCGCGGTGTACGCATCGGACCGGCGGCTCTTCAGCATATGACTTTGGTACGAGGGCAGGGCGATCGCAGCAACGATGCCCACGATCGCGACGACCGCCATCAGCTCGATCAGCGAGAAGCCTCGGGCGGCGCATGCTCGAACGCCCCTGACCGCCGACCGGCCGAACGGACCAGATCGAAATTCGTGAACGGCGCACGCCATGGCTGTCCCCTTCATTGAATTTGCCACCACGACGCCCGCGGGATCCGGGTATAGCGATATGGAGTGGATACCCCCGCAGGTCCGCTCGTAGTCCCCGAGCCACCCCCGCTCCCGGAACCACTCCCACTCCCGGACCCGCCGTCCCCTCCTTCCCCACCCGAACCGGAACTCCCGCCGGAACTGGCGCCGGGAACCGTCGGGAAATAGCCAAATGCGCAGGACACCCCACCGCAAGTACCCGTGGCACCGCCGCCTGTGGCGCCGACCCGGGTAAGGCTCGGCGCAAGCAGCGTCGGCGCGACCCCGAATCCGGTCGGGAGTCCGATTCCCACCGGGTTGAAACTCTCATACGACGTGAACGAACCGGTGTTGGTGATGTCGAGTTGCGGCAGCGAGAACTGTCCTCCGTTCTGGTAATTGATGTCGAAGAACATCGAACTGAACGATCCCCCGCAAAGGCTCGCCGGGGGCGTATTCAGGGTGCCCAACAACGAACCGAGGCTGAGCTGCATGTTGACGACCACCCGCTGGCCGGCAACCGGCAGATCCGCATACCACCCCACCTGCGTGCTCCAGTTCACCGAATTGGCCGAATCGGTCAGGAGGCTCTGAGGATAGGTCGGAGGGTTCGGAGAGACGTACTTCAGCGTCTGCGCCTGGAGGTTCGCGCGCGTGTAGGTGGTGGTCGACCCGGGTTTGTCCCAAACCCCGTAAATCGACTGCGTCTGTGTGTTGGTGAGGTCGGGATTGGTCAACAACTGGCCGGTTCCGACCATGACGAACAGCCCCGCACTGACCGGGTAGTTCGGGTTGAGCGTGACGACCGGCGGCGTGGTGATGGGCTGCGGATTGTTCGACGCATCGCGCGCCTCGAAAAGAACGCGCGCAGTCCAATTCGCCGGCGTCGCATTGGACACATCCACGGCCCACAGATTCCCTTGCAGGTCGCCCGCGTACACCGTCGTGATCGGTGCGTCGACGATGCCGCCGGAATTGGCGACGGCTACCGTCGACAGCCCCTCCGGCAGGGACGTGTTGCACGGGCTGGGGGAAACGGCTGCACAGAGGTTGATCTTCTGAATCACCGTCCCCGTCTTCGGGTCGAGTGCGTACAACACCGCGTTGTTGTTCGGGCTGTTGTAGCCATTGCCGAAAAATACGGCGTAGCTCAAGCTGGCGGAACTCGACGGCGGAACCGCAATCGGCGCGATCTGCGGCTGGCTATAGCTGAGCCCCATGTCGCCGTCGGTGAATTCCCACAGGACGTTGGCAGCCAGTGCCGCCTCGGTCGTATTCCCGGCTGGATCGGTCACGTCGAGCGCATAGATCGAGTTGCCGCCCGCGTTCTCGCCACCGACCAGCACCGTGTGCCAGGTGCCGTTCGAAAACTGGACATCGGCGGAACTGGGGGATCCGTCGACATAGAACAGATGCGACTGGTTGTAGACCGGCTGGGTGAGGTTGATCAGGTTTGCAAACACCGCATTGGGAATGAAGGCAAAGCGTTCGTCGCCAGTGCCGGCATCAAACGCATGCAGCATGCCATCGTTGGCGCCGACATAGAGAACCGGCGGCCGGCTTGCCCAAGTGGTTTCAAACGACAGATAGCTCGATGTGAAATAGGGCCCTGCCGGTGGCCCAACATACAACGGCTGACTATCGACGATGTCGCCCAAAAGATGCGAGCGATTCCGGAACGTCCCGCCGTTGCGCTGCTCCTGGGCGGAACTGCCGCGAAGGTATTGCAGCCGGCTCGCCCCGAGGCTGTCCGTGGGCTGGAGATCGGCCTGCTGGGTGCTGCTGAGCGTCGGCGTCGATGTGGTTGGCCACTCGAACGGAACGCCGCTCCCCGTGGCGCCGCTCGCGGCGGCCATCACCGGATTCCAGGTTGCGATGAGCCGTGACGGCGGCGCCGGCCAGCCCGAACTCGTCGATGCCGCGGTATCCAGTTGCGTCTGGGCCGACCAGAGCTGGCTCACGGTCGTGGTCGTCCCCGTCGCGCTGACGGAAATGGTCACGTTGGCCGCATAGAAATTTCCGGTCCAATCCTGATACGGCGTATCGTTGGACGTGAAGGAGGCTTGGTACGAAACGTTCCCGGCGCTCAACTCGGTTGAATTGACCGCCGCCGAAGCCGTCGTGTAGGTCCCGGCCTGGATCGAATTCAAGATCGTGTCCAGATCCTGTACCAGTGCGGTCGGGCTCGTTGCCGGGTAATAGTTCGTCGTTCCTCCTGCGATCGCCATCGCGGTCAATGTGGCTGCCGCCTGCGGATTCTGGGTGGGATCGACGCCCGCGCCCAGGCCCACGACGTAGGTGTTGATTCCCGCCTCCTTGAGATTCTGGATTGCGGTCACGGCATCCTTCAGCGCTTGATCGTTCGTGGCGCCGAAATTGAGCGAGCCGTCGGAATTGAACGCCGCGGTCATTCCATAGCCCGCCGCCGCCGCGCTTCCCACCGGCGGCCAGCTCTTGCCGTCCAGGTCCATGGTCGGCAGTCCATCCGAAATCAGAATGACATATTTCTGTGACGAGCACCCGGAGTCCACCGAAGACGGCAGATCCCCAAGGTACGACTTCGCCTCGGTCAACAATCCCGCAAGCGGGGACTGAACGGCCAGCGCCTTGATTTCGGAGGTCGAAAGCTGATTCGTTTCCGGTGCCAGGTAGGGTGTGAACGCCGATATCGCGGTACTGACGCTGCTCGGCGTCGGACTTGTTCCCGCCGATTGCATCGGCACCACGATGTTCCCCGAACCGGAGGACACGCCGGAGTAATAGCCGAATCCGCGCCGGACGTACATCACCTGCGGCGAGTATGGGACGAAACCGGCATTGGTCGGGCTCGTCGGGTAATTGCAACAAGGCACGCCCGACCCGTACCCGACCTGGACCTGGTTGTTGTTGTATTGGCTCAGCGAGTACGCCGAATAGGGATTGGTCGGACTCGGACCGGCGTTCGCATACAGCGCCAGGGAGGACCCGAATGACGCGTACAGCACGTCGTTGATGCTGGCATCGTCGCTCGACGAACCGATTTGCATATACGGATCGCCGTTCAGCGTCGTGGAGCCGTACCAAGCCGCCATTGCGGAACAGTTGGAATTCACACCGGACGATGCCGACAAATAGCCGTAGCAGGGATTGGCGACATACCGGCTGCCGGCAACCTGCGTGCTGGTGAACTCGAATCCGCCGTTGGACGGCGACATGTAGTAAACCCAGGTGTCGTACAACGACGTATTCGATGTGCTGTATTCCTCGAGGGCAAAATTGGTGTTTTGCATGTACGCATTGAGGATCGCGCTGATTCCTGCCTTCGCGACGTTGAGTCGACTCGCGCTGTTGTCGAGCAGCGTCCCGCTCTGGTTCACGGTATACGGTGCTTGACCGCTCGCATCCGCTGCCTGCACGGGAGGCGTGAAGCCGGACGGAACGCAAAATTCAACCGGGGAGGCGGGCGTGAGGAAACCCGATGGGGGAGCGCAGTAATTGACCGGCGATGGATTGGGCACCGTCAGGCTCGACAACGCGGACGGCAGCACCCCGGAACCGGTCATGATGGCGCCGCTCAAATCCCCATCCATGGATTGGGAATTGCCGATCGCAATCAGCACCTGGGGGTGCGAAGGCATCGTCACGGTCAGCGGAACCGGGGAAATCGTCAGCGCGGTTCCCGCTGCAAGGGCATCGGGAACCGGAAGGCGGCCCAGGAACATCAGGCTCAACGCCAAACCCGCAGCCGCAATCCGATGTAGCATCGGCGCGCCGCTCCACGACGGCTTCCTGGTTCGGCTCATGGTTCCCTCCCCCTCACTGAATCACCACGCTCTGCAATATGACGGGTGCACCACCGGTCGCTTGCGTGCCCTCGGCAGTGATTCGGTACACGTTGGAGGGCGTCGTCAAGGTTCCCCCCCGGACCACCACCGGGGGCATCAGTTCGATGAGGTAGGCCCCCTGCACGCCGCTGGGCAACCCGGTGAGCGCCGTCACCGGGATCACTGCGGAAGTACTGGTCCAACTCACCGTCGTCCACACCGGCGGACTCGTCGGCACCGTCTCATAGAGACCACCGGAATTCCGCGCAAACAGGGAAAGCGGATATGCGCCGGAGAGAAGATTGGTCTGCGCCTGCTGCAGCGCCGCCTCGGCGGCCTGGAAGGCGATTTCCTGGGATGCGACATTCGCGGCTGTACGCACCTGGGCACCGAACAGCGACACCCCTCCGACCGCAAGCAAGGTCAGAATCAGCACGAGGAGCAGGGCGGTCACGAGAACGAAGCCGCGGCATCGCCGCTCCGAAACTTCCCGGGGTCGACCGACCGCCTTCCAGCACAGTGGCTTGACCATCGACACCGGAATCGCACGGGCCTCGATAGAAAGGTCCGGCCGTCGGTCGCTGATCATACGGCGTTCCTCAGATTGACCGTGATTTCAAAGAGGTGACGCAAGCGCGTGTCGCGCGGAACCTGGACCGTCATTCCCCCCAACATGGTGATCGACGTCGGATTATTGTTGCTGGCCGAACCCGGTTCCCCCTCCAGCAGGAACGCGACGCGCACGGTGTCGACCATCGACCATGCGTTGCCCGCATTCACCGCAGCCGCCGTCAGATATTGGGTCGGAACGCCGCCCGCACCGACGCCATAGAGAACCTGCATCATTTCGACGCCCGGAACCAACGGCTGGACGACCCAGTTCCCCCCCGCCTGCAGGATGGCACGCATCAACACGCTCTCCCCGCCGCTTCCCGGGTTCTGTGCGACGAAAAACGCAGTCTGTTGCAACGGGACGAACTGTGCACCCGGCTGGAATGTCGCCGGGAGCGTATTGCTTACGTTGTCGAAGGGATTGCCGCCCGCGGCATAAGACAGGGTCCAATTGGCGCCGGTGCTGGCGCCCCCGGCGGACGTGACCTGAAACACGACCGATTTCCCGCAGTCGGAGATCGCCCCGAACTGCCCCGCCGCGATTCCGTCCGGGTTGTCATAGATGGTGAAATTGCTCCCGTCCGCCGCCACCGCAGTCACCGCCACCGGTTGGGTCTGCGGCACACCGCCCACCACGGAAATCACATCACTGCCCGGTTCCACAAGCCCTTTCAACGAGTTGTCGAGGGTCGGGGACCAATCGCCGGTTCCTGCATCGTTCGCAACGTTGTCCTGAGGACTGGGAGAAGCGGCACCCGGGAGGGAACCGAGGACGTAGGTCGTGGCCGGTCCGGTGCTCGCATATCCATACCCCATGATCGGCGCAAACGGGCTGGTCGCAGCGCCCAGGGGAGGCGCACCGCCGGGGACGAGCATCGACGCCATCGCCGCAGAACCCGCGCACCCCATGAACCCCGTCCCGCGGAGGATCGGGGTTACCAAAGCCGAAATCGCGTTTTCTTCATCCTGGATCGCCCCTTGCGCCCCCGATGTTGCATAGGTGCGGGTCTGCGCAGAAAAAATGGCGACGATCCCCGCGAGCAGGATCAATCCCGCGGCGATTGCAACCATGAATTCAATGAGACTGAATCCGTAGCCCCGGCTGGACGATCGCATGGGCGTCATAGCATGGTCTGCAGGGTATACGTTGCGTAGCTTCCCGCCGTCGCGGCGACGCCGGGAATCGGAGCCGGGTTATTGCTCCACTGCACCGTGACCGTCACCACGACGGCCGACCCGGACGCGACCGTCGATACTGCCCCGGCGCCGTTCGGGAGTTGGGAAAGATCCGCACTCGCCCAACGGTACACATCGTAGGAAGCCATCTGGGCGGGAGTGCAGGCCACGGTGGTGGTAGACGATGCGGTGGGAGCACACTGCACCGACGGCGCGGCGACCGTGCCGCCGGACACACCGCTCGGGCAGCCGCCACCCTGGAGGTTGCACATGTTGTATGCCCCGGCGATCGCCTCGACTTGATTGGCGCGCATGCTGTCGAGGATGTCATATGCGGACTGGACGGCCTGCTGGCGCAGGTATGCCGAACCATTTTCCTTCACCTCGGTGATGAGCAGCCCGGCAATCCCCAACAATCCGACCGCCAGGATGACCAAGGCCACGAGCACCTCAAGAAGCCCGAACCCTCCTGCCAACCGGCGTTTCGGCCACTGTGCCGCACGGGGAGGAACCCGCCCGAGACCTGTGGCGAGAGGAAGCGAACCCGGCCTGCCTAGTGTAGTGCTTCGTAATTTATAGAACGAAATGCGCGCTTGACGGTCTCAATGGACAATGCGTCCATTCGAGGCCGACGATGCGAATTGCAACTGCGATTGTTCTGGGCACTGACGAACGAAACGTGCTGACGAAACTCGCGCGATCGAACACGACCAGCGTGCGGCTGGCGCGCCGGGCGCAGATGGTGCTGCTTGCCGCCGACGGCCTGGACAACACACAGATCGCCGCGGAAGTTGGTGTGGGTCGCGTGCAGGTGGGTCGCTGGCGCGATCGGTACGCGCAACTGGGTCTGGCGGGGATCGAACGCGATGCGCCGCGAAGCGGTCGCAAGCCCAGTGTCGATGCGGCCGAAATCGTACGCCTGACCACGCAAACCAAGCCGCAGGCTGCGACCCATTGGAGCACGCGCAAGTTGGCCGCCGAGGTCGGGGTCAGCGACACGACGATCCTGCGCATCTGGCGCGCCAACGGACTCAAGCCGCACGTGGTCAAGGGATTCAAGGTCTCGCGCGATCCGAAGTTCGCCGAGAAGCTCGAGGACATCGTCGGCCTGTACATGAGTCCGCCCGAGCACGCGCTGGTGCTTTGTTGCGACGAGAAGAGCCAGGTTCAGGCGCTCGATCGCACCCAGCCAGGGTTGCCCTTGAAGAAGGGTCGCGCGCAAACCATGACGCACGACTACAAGCGCCACGGGACCACGACCCTGTTCGCGGCCCTGAACGTTCTGGATGGTTCGGTCATCGGTTGCTGCCAGCCTCGCCACCGTCACGAGGAGTGGATCAAGTTCCTGCGGCGCGTCGACCGCGAAACGCCCAAGGGCAAGGATCTTCACCTGATCTGCGACAACTACGCCACGCACAAACATCCCAACGTGACCGCCTGGCTCGACAAGCACCCGCGCTTCCACGTTCACTTCACGCCGACGTCGGCTTCCTGGCTCAACATGGTCGAGCGTTTCTTCCGCGACCTGACCACCGACCGATTGCGCCGCGGCGTGTTCCGCAGCGTCCCCGAACTTGTCTCGGCCATCAAAGACTATGTCGCCACTCATAACAACAACCCAAAGCCCTTCATCTGGACCGCCAAGGCCACGGACATCTTGCAGAAAGTCATCCGCGCAAATCAGCGGTTAAGTTCCAAACAGAATGAAGCACTACACTAGCATGTGATCGCCCCTCCCCAGGCTGCCGTTCCCGCCACCGAGCCGGTTTCGACGAATCCGGTCGCCCAGACCCAGATCGAATCGGCATAACTACTGCCGCGGCTGTCGCAAACCATGAACTCGGCAGAGGATGTGGCAAGCCCCCGCGAATCGAACAGGACCGGGGCTACGGCCCCCGTCGTTTCGACCACCGGCCCGCCTGCTGCCACCGGGGTACTCTGCAATAGCGTCAATGGCGGCACCGACGTCGCGGACCCGTTCGGATTTAGCACGACGATCCAGCCACTCGCCCAACTTCCGCCGCAGGCGGTGGATCCGGCGGCGCTGAACGGACAGACCTCGGCCTGCGTGTTCTGATTCAATGCCATGCTGCGCGCATAGCGCAATGCGCCGACAAACGCGTCCTGCTGCGCAGTCAACCTGCTGTTCTGCAATAGGGTTCCGAACGACGGGACGGCCAATGCCACGATGATCGCCCCAATCGTCACCGTGACCAGCAACTCGATCAATGTAAAACCGGAATCATGTCGCAATTTCATGATCGATCAGCGGCCCTGCCGCACCGAATGGAACCGGAATTCCGTGACGTCCTGAGTTTCCTGCGCCAGGATCGCATTAGGCCGCATCTTCCGGCGCTGGTACAGCACGATGCGACAGACGGCGCATTCGCACCGATGAGTGGCGGCTCCCGGAATCACACCCGGTGCGCCACGCCGACCTGCGCCAGTTTCTCCAGCAGACGTCCGGCGATCGCCGTCACCGGCAGAACCTCATCCACCGCGCCGGCGGCGATCGCCTCCCGGGGCATGCCGAACACCACGCAACTCGCCTCGTCCTGTGCGATGTTGTAGCTGCCGGCGTCGCGCATCTCGCGCATCGCCTGGGCGCCATCGCGCCCCATCCCGGTCAGCATCACGCCCAGCGCATTGCCGCCGGCGACCTGGGCAACCGAGCGGAACAGCACTTCGACCGAAGGGCGATGCCGGTTGACCGGCTCCGAGTCGTCCAGCGCGATCACGTAGTTGGCGCCGCTGCGGGTCAGCCGCATGTGGCGGCTCCCCGGGGCGATGTAGGCGTGCCCGGGGAGCACCCGCTCGCCGTCGACCGCCTCGCTCACGGCGAGCGGGCTGACCGTGTTCATCCGCGCGGCAAAGCTGCGCGTGAATCCCGGCGGCATGTGCTGCGTGATGAGAACGCCGGGGAAATCCGGCGGCAGGCGCACCAGGACTTCGCGAATCGCTTCGGTTCCGCCGGTGGACGCCCCGATGGCGACGATCTTCTCGGTCGAGGTGTGGGAGTATCGCGCCGGGGCATCCTTGCGCGCGGCCTCCGCCGCCGGCTTGGCGACGTGCCGGTGCATGTGCGCCTTCGCTGCGACGCGAATCTTTTCGCAGATCTCGTCCGCGAGTTCCTGCATTCCGCTGGCGATGCCGAGCTTCGGCTTGGCGACGAAGTCGATCGCGCCCAGCTCGAGCGCCCGGATCGTCGCTTCGGCGCCGCGTTCGGTCAGCGTCGACACCATGACCACCGGCATGGGCCGCAGGCGCATCAGCCGCTCGAGGAAGTCCAGCCCGTCCATGCGCGGCATCTCGATGTCGAGGGTGACGACGTCGGGGTCGAGCGCGCGGATCATCTCGCGGGCAATCAGCGGGTCCGGCGCGGCACCGACGACTTCCAGGTCCGGTTGCCCGCCGATGATGCCCGTCAAAAGGCTGCGGATGAGGGCCGAGTCGTCGATGATCAGAACGCGCGTCTTTGCCATGAACAGCCTCAAAAAAGTTCGATGTCTCCGGCGACCTCGGCCGTGTTGATCTTGGCGGTGTATTGCTGCTCGAACACCGCGACGGCCGCGTCGGCCGTGGCCAATTTCTTGCTCAGGGCCCGACCGGTGGCCGGAAAAAAGACGACGCGCCGCGGATGGACGTCGAGCAGATCCTGTGCCACCACGCGGAGGCCTTCATTGCGGCAGAATTCGAGCACGAAGGCGGCGTTGCGCTCGCCGATGTTGAGCGACGTGATCGCGCGCAGCACGGCACCGCCGCCGAACACCTTGGCCTCGAGATTGGCCTTCTTCGCGCCGCGCTTGAGCAGTTCGTTGATGAGCTGCTCCATCGCGAAGACGCCATAGCGACCCGAAGCGCCGGCCCAGGCATCTCCCGCCGCGCCTTCGGCGGGCAGCATGAAGTGGTTCATGCCGCCGATGCGCGCGCTGCGATCCCAGATGCAGGCCGCGACGCAGGATCCGAGCACCGTCGACAGGACGATGTCCTCCGCCGAGACAAAGAACTCGCCCGGCAGCAGCTTGACCGCGTTGCGATCGAACTCGCGGTCGACATAGAAGGTCCGGGCCTCCCCCTCCGCACCGGTGGCGCGGGGCTTCGGCGGGATCGCGGACGGCGCGGCGGGGCGCAGCATGGGATCTATAGCCTCTGATAAACCGTCTTGCCGCGCAGGATGAAGGTGTCCCGGCAATCGGTGAAATTTTCGGAATGGCCGACGAAGAGCAAGCCTCCGGGGCGCAGCACGCCGGCGATCCGCGCCATGATTTCGCGCTGCGTGCTCTTGTCGAAGTAGATCATCACGTTGCGGCAGAACACCGCGTCGAATGCCCCGCCGGCGAATTGGCGCACCAGCGGCCAATCCGTCGCGAGCAGGTTGACCTGGGCGAACTCCACCAGCCGCGCGAGGTCCGGCCGCACCCGCACGAACCCCACGTTGGCGCCGGTGCCGCGCAGGAAGAAACGCGACGGCCGGGTCGGCCCGCAGGCGCGCTGCACCGCATCCAGCCGGTACACGCCGCGCACCGCCGTCTCGAGCACGCCGGTGTCGATATCCGACGCCAGGAGTTTGCCCGGCGCCCGACCGGCGGCCGCCTCCATCATCGTCATTGCGATCGAGTAGGGCTCCTCGCCGGTGGAGGCCGCCGCACACCAGATCTTGGGCGGCTCCCGTCCGGTCCCGGCGTGCAGGAACTCGGTCAATGCATCGAAATGGTGCGCCTCACGGAAGAACGACGTCAGGTTCGTCGTCAGGGCGTTGACGAACTCCTGGGTCTCGGTCTGGGAGAACGGCTCGTCGCGCTCGAGCCGGTCCAGGTATTCCGTGAAGGAGTGGATGGCATGGACACGCAGCCGCCGGCTGAGGCGGCTGTACACCATGTTCTGCTTGTGCTCGGCAAGATGGATTCCTGCGCGCTGGCGGATCAGCGCGCGGACGCGATCGAAGTCCGCCTTCCGAAATTCGTATTCGCGCCGCTCGGCGGGGTCGAAGGCATCATCCGGCACGGCGATCCCCGGCAATCAGTGCCGCGCCCGCTTGACCAGGCTGCCGACGTCGATGATCAAGGCCACGCGGCCATCGCCCAGGATGGTCGCGCCCGAGATGTTGGAGACGCGCCGGTAATTGGCTTCCAGGTTCTTGACGACGACCTGGTGCTGGCCCAGCAATTCGTCGACGATCGCGGCCAGCCGCCGGCCTTCGGCCTCGACGACGACCAGGATCTTCGGTACGTCCGTGGGCTCCGGAGGCGGCGGCACCTCGAAGATCTCTTCCAGCGCCACCACCGGCATGTACTCTTCTCGCACCTTCACTACCCGGCCCGAAGATCCCACCGTCTGGATCATCCCGGCCTCGATCTGGAACGACTCCACGACCGAGGACAGCGGCAGAATGTAGGTCTCCTCGCCCACGCCGATCGACATCCCGTCCATGATCGCAAGCGTGAGCGGCAGGCGTACGCGCACGCAGGTCCCGAAGCCTTCGGCAGATTCGATCTCCGCCGTTCCCCCCAGGGAAATGATGTTGCGGCGAACCACGTCCATTCCGACTCCGCGACCCGAGATGTCGCTGACCTGGTCCGCCGTGGAAAATCCGGCCTCCCAGATCAGCGCCCACACCTCGGCGTCGGTCATGTCGTCGCGCGCGGCGAGGCCGCGCTCGCGAGCCTTGGCGAGAATCTTGTCGCGCCGCAGTCCCTGGCCGTCGTCACGCACTTCGATGACGATCGAGCCGCCCTGGTGGGATGCCGCCAGCGTGATGGTGCCGGTCTCGTTCTTGCCCGCGGCGCGGCGGCGATCGGGGGTCTCCAGTCCGTGGTCGGCGGAGTTGCGCACGAGGTGCGTGAGCGGATCGACGATCTTCTCGATCAAGCCCTTGTCGAGCTCGGTGGCCTCCCCGATCATCTTCAATTCGATCTTCTTGCCCAGCTTGGTGGCAAGGTCGCGGATCATGCGCGGGAACCGGTTGAACACGAAGGACATCGGGATCATCCGGATCGACATCACTGCTTCCTGCAGGTGACGCGAATTGCGCTCCAGATCGGCGACTCCGGCCGTCAGCGCGCGAAAATGGGTCGGGTCGAGATCCTTGACCTGCTGGCTGATCATCGCCTGGGTGATGACGAGTTCGCCCACCAGGTTGATCAATTGATCCACGCGCTCGATGGGCACGCGCAAGGTGTTCGACTCGAGATTGGCCGAATGTCCAGCCGCCGGCCTGGCCTCGCCGGCCTTGCGTTCCGGCGCGGGGTCGGCGCCGCCGCGCACCGGCGCGTGGGCATCGCCCGAACCGTCCTTCGATTCCTCCGCCGCTTCCTGCGCAGCGTGCTGCGCCGCCGGCAGGGTTCCGGGGTCGACGAAAAACCCGAATCCCTCGCCTTCCTCGGCGACGCCGTCGGCCGCGCGCCGGGCCGGGGAAGCCGCCCCGGAGTCCGGTTCGATCCGGATCTGCTCCCGCGCGACATGAAAGGAGAACAGCTCGATCAGCTCGGAATCGGGCGATTTCGTCGTGACGCGGAACCGCCGGCAACCTTCGGCATCGAGCTTGCCTTCGTCGGCCGCAACGAACGTCCCGAGATCGGGAATATCGCGGAACAGCTCCTCGAGATTGTTCGCCACCGCGGCGTCGCGCAACGGCCCGACCCGCACATGCAGCCTGCGCGCCCCGGGCGGCAGATCATCGCTCGGCGCCGGGGTCCTGGCCGGCTCCGCCGACAGCGTCTCGCCCGCCGCCAGGCGCTTGATGCGCCCGACCAGATCGGTCGTGTCGGGGGAATCGCCCGCGCTGCCCTGATAGCGTGCGAGCTGCGCCTTGACGACGTCGCTGGCCTCGAGGAGCACATCGACCATGGTGCGATCGAGCGCCAGCTCATGGCGGCGGACGCGATCCAGCAGGGTCTCCAGCTCGTGGGTGAGGTGGGTCACATCGGCGAAGCCGAAGGTCGCCGCGCCGCCCTTGATCGAATGCGCGACCCGGAAGATCGCATGCAGATCCTCATCCCGCGGGGCGCCGACGTCGATATTGAGCAGCAGCGACTCCATGTTCATGAGGTTGTCGCCGGCCTCTTCGAAAAACACGTCATAGAACTGCGAGAGGTCGAAACCATCCTGACTCGCGCCCTGACTCACGCCCTGACTCACGATTTCACCCATACCCACCTCTGTGCAATATTCACGCCCTGCGGACCCGACGATGCCGTCCCGAATCCATCCGCTCAGCGGATCACTTTGCGCACGACATCGAGCAGCTTGCCCGGGTCGAACGGCTTCACCAGCCAGCCGGTCGCGCCGGCGGCCTTGCCCTTCGCCTTCATGTCGGCGCCCGATTCGGTGGTGAGGATCAGGATCGGCGTCGTCGCATAGGCCGCGAGTCCTCGCAGGTTCTGCACCAGGGTGATTCCGTCCATCCGCGGCATGTTCTGGTCGGTCAGGACCAGATCGATGTTCTCCGCGCGGGCCTTGTCCAGCGCTTCCTGGCCATCCGCCGCCTCGATCACGTTGTAGCCCGCCCCCTTGAGGGTGAACGCCACCATCTGCCGCATCGACGCGGAATCATCCACCGCCAGAATCGAATGCATATCCTGTTCCTTCACCACCGCGTTTCAAAACAATTCGACCGAACCCGAAGCCATCTCCGCCTGCCGGACGGGATGCGGGTGCTCGACGGTGATCCCCTGAGCGGGATCGCCGCACCAATCCTGCAGGCGCGCCTCCAGGGCAAGGAGCCGCCGCTGCGCATGCCCCGTAAGCTGGCTCGCCATATCCTGGAACTGCAGCGCCGTGATGGCACTGCCAAGCGCGTCCTGGAACCGACGCCGCTCGTCGTCGCTGCGCCGCAGCGTGCCGGACTCCAGGGCCGCAACCTCATGGAAGCTGGCGAGCAGGCGCGACGCCGCGTCGTTGAACAGGCGCTGCAGTCGATCCAGGTCGGCCTCGATCGCGGCACACTCCTGCGCCGCGTCGCGGCGGGCCTCGGGGAGCGGCGGGGCATTTTCGGAACTGACTTCGGGTCTCATCATCGCCGTTTCGGTTCGCGCCTGGGTTCCGGCATCTGGCGCCGTGGAGCAAGTGTCTGCGACCGGCGTACGGCCCGATACGGTGAAAAGCCGGAAAAAAACGGGGAACCTCGGATCAAACCGCCTTCCTCCCGTTTCGACAGATGCTCGGCACCCGCCCGCAGGCGACACTTTTTCCGAGGATTCATAGGTGTTCCGGCCGGTTTTGCGCCAGAATCCGGCCTTGCCATGGTTCCGACGCTTTCCGCTCCCCCCACCCAACTGCTGGTGGTCGAGGATTCCGAACTCGACTACGAGTTGCTGCTCGCCCTGCTGGCGCGCAGCGGCCACCCGGTGCGCGCGCGCCGGGTGGAGGATGAAGCGGGAATGCGCGGCGCGCTCCGCGACGGCGTGGTGGACATCGTGATCACCGATCACACCATGCCCCGCTTCGACGCCTTTGCGGCGCTGTGCGTCGCCAAGGAACACGATCCGGATCTGCCGGTGATCGTCGTGTCCGGCGAGATGTCGGAGGATCTGGCCGTGGCGGCCCTGCGCGCGGGCGCAGACGACTTCATTCTCAAATCGCGCATGTCGCGGATCGGCCCGGCGATCGCCCGCAGCCTGCAGGCCGCGACCGAGCGGCGCGCCGGCCGGGAAGCCGCCGCGGCGCTGGCGGAAAGCGAAAGCCGGCTGCGCGCGCTCACGCGCCACCTCGAAACGGTCAAGGAAGAGGAACGCCGCCGGATCGCGCGGGAAATCCATGACGACATCGGCGCCACCCTGACCGCCATGCGCTTCGAGCTGGTCAGCCTGGCGCGGCAATTGCAGGGACGGCAACCGGGGCAGGATCCAGGGCAGAACCCCGAGCGGGCCGATGCCGGGCCGAGACTGCGCGCCATCTCGAATCTGCTGGAACAGGCGGTGGCGGCAAGCCACCGCATCCAGCACAACCTGCGCCCGCCGGTACTGGATGCCGGCCTGGTGGCCGCCCTGCAGTGGCTGGTGCAGAGCTTCGCCTCGCGCACCGCCATCCCGGCCCGGTTTGAGACCAATCGCGAAGACATCCCGCTGCCCGCCGAGTGCGCTGCCGCGATGTACCGGGTCGCACAGGAATCGCTGTCCAATATCTCCAAGTATGCGCAGGCACAGCGGGTTGCCGTGCAGCTGTTTGCGGCGCCGGAGGAGGTCACGCTGGAGGTCAGCGACGACGGCGTGGGATTCGATCCGGGCATGCTGCAGGCCACTCCGGGATTCGGCATCCGCGGCCTGGTCGAGCGTGCGCGCGGCCTGGGCGGCTGGGCCGAAATCAGTTCGGCCCCGAGCCGCGGCACGACCGTGATGTTCTGCGTTCCCACCCATGGCGAACCGAAACCGGAGCAGACATCCGGATTTCCTTCGGAAGATCCCCAGTGAAGCTCAAGACCATCGTCGTCGACGACCATGCCATCGTGCGCCGCGGGATCGTGCAGATCCTCTCCGATCATCCGGGAATCGAACTCGTGGGAGAGGCCGGCGACTACGGCCAGTTGCGCACGCTGCTCCGACGCAGCGGCGATCCGGACCTCCTGGTGATCGACGTCAACCTTCCCGGCAAGGACGGCATCGAGATCCTGAAGACCCTCCTGGGGGAATTGCCGCGGCTCAAGGTCCTGGTGGTCAGCATGTACCCGGAGGAGCAGTACGCGGTGCGCGCGTTCCGCGCCGGCGCCGCCGGGTACCTGAACAAGGCGGGAGCGCCGGAAAAACTCATCGAGGCGGTCGAGCAGATCGCCAACGGCCGCAAATACGTCACGCCCGAAATCGCCCAGGCGCTGATCGAGAACCTGAACGCCCCGGAACAAGGGCTGCCGCACGAACGGCTGTCCGATCGGGAATTCCAGACGCTGCGGCTGATCGCAACCGGCCACAGGCTGGCGGACATCGCCGAAGCGCTCGCACTCAGTCCGAAGACCGTGAGTGTCTACCGGGCGCGGATCCTGGAAAAGATGGGCATGGAGAACAACGCCGAGCTGACGCACTACGCGATCAAGCACGGGCTCGTGGAATAGCGCGGACGGCACCGGCGGCCGTGCCGTCGACCCACTGCAGAAAGCGATCCGCCGACAGCGGCGGGGCATACAGAAACCCCTGCACGATCCGGCATCCTTGCTGCGCCAGCATGTCTCGCTGCCCTTCGGTCTCGACGCCTTCCGCAACGAGTTGCAGCTTCAAGGCCTGGGTCATCGCGATGATCGCCGCGACGATGGCCGCGGCATCGTCGTCCGACTCCAGTTCCGCGACGAACGAGCGGTCGATCTTGATCGTGTCGATCGGCAGGCGCCGCAGATAGGCAAGCGAGGAATATCCGGTGCCAAAGTCGTCGATGGCGATCGGCACGCCCAGTTCGCGGAATTCGTGAAGCAGGTCCTTGGCAACCTTGAGATCCCGCATCAGGACCGTCTCGGTGATCTCGATTTCGAGTTGCGAGCGCGCAACGCCGTTGTGCTCGAGCGCTGCCCGGACGAGCCCGACGAGATTGCCGCGCTGGAGCAGGATCGAGGAAATGTTCACCGCGACCGGCACCGCCCTCATGTGGCGGCGATCCCATTCCGGCGCCCACATCCGCATCTGCCGGCATGCCTCGGCAAGCGCCCATTCGGTGATCGGGACGATGAGATTGCTGTCCTCGGCCGCGCGGATGAACTCGGCCGGCGCGACCAGTTCCCCGTCCCGGCGCCAGCGCAGCAAGGCCTCGGCACCGACCACGGAGCCGGTTGCGACCTCGACCTTCGGCTGGTAGTGGAGGACGAGTTCATCGCGTTCCAGCGCCCGACGCAAACCCGCCTCGAGGCTCCAACGGGTCTTCACCGCCGTATTCATCGACTCTTCGAATGCCTGCCAGGATCCGCCGCCGCGCTTCTTCACCTCGTACATCGCCATGTCGGCCTTGCGCAGCAGGCTGTCGACGTCGTCACCGTCGCGCGGGAACATGGCGATGCCGATCGAGGTGGTCACGTGCACCGTATGGCCGAAACAATCGATCGGAACCCGGATTGCATCGATCAGCCTCCGCATGACCCGGTCGATGTCGTCGGCGCAGAACAGGTTGGTCAGCAGGACCGTGAACTCGTCGCCGCCCAGACGGGCGACCCGGCTGTCCGGCGGCACATCTTCCTGGACACCCAGGCGAGCCGATTCCGATCGCGTGCGTCGTGCCCCCCGCGACGCGACACGGGCCACCGTGTCGGTCTCTCGGATGGTCGCATGCAGGCGCCACGCCACTTCGCGCAGCACCTGATCGCCGACGTCGTGGCCCAGGGTGTCGTTGATCTGCTTGAATCGGTCGACGTCGAGGAACAGCAGCGCGAGGGGGGCCTCCTCCACCTTGGCCCGCGCCAGCGTCACGCCGAACTCTTCGACGAGGAAGCGCCGGTTCGGCAGGCCGGTCAGGCTGTCATAGTTCGCGAGGCGGCGGATCTGGTCCTCCGCCTGCCGGCGTTCGGTCACGTCCTGGATCACGCCGTGCAGACCGGTCGCCCGGCCGGCGGCGTCGTATTCGAACTCCGCCTCGACGCGGGCGATCTTTCCGCCGCCGTCGGCACACGCCAGGCCGCACTCGAAGGTCATCGCCGTGCCATTGCGCAAGCCGTCCCGCAGCAGGGATGCGACGCGCCCGCGGTCCTCCGGGGCGATCCGCGACCAGGCCCCCCAGATCGACGGCGCCCGGTCTTCCGGACCGAAGCCGGCGACGGTGCGGAACTCCTCGGAAACCCGAATGCTGCGCTGACGGAAATCCCACTCCCAGCTGCCGAGACGGGCGATCCGCTGCGCCTTGCTCAACTTCTCCTGGCTGGCGAGCAGTTCTTCCCGGGTATGGGCCGCCCGCAGCAGATAGCGCAGGCGTTCGGAGAGCAGCATCCATTGACCGCTCGACTTGACGAAGAAATCGGTTGCGCCGGCCTCGTAGGCGCGGGCGACGGACGACTCGTCATCGAGTCCGGTCAACATCAGGATGGGAACATGCTGCCCGCCGGGAAGCCGCCGGATCCGCTCACAGGTCGCAAATCCGTCCGGCGGCGGCATCAGGGCATCGAGCACGACCACCTGGGGGCATTCGGCTGCGAACCGTTCCAGCGCGACGCCCCCGCCGTCGGCCTCGACGACGCGCCAACCTCGCTCGGCAAGGGCGGCCGAGGTCAGCATGCGCATCACCGGATCGTCGTCGACGAGCAGCACCGTATCGCGCGCCTCCCCGGCGCCGTCCCGCTCCACCGACGCCTCCGCGACGCGCAGCGGCAGATTCACCGCGACACCTCGGCGCAGATCTCCGCTTCGGGTTCGCCGCCACCGGGATTGCACCCCGTCGCCCGCGCCGAACAGACCGCCTCCAGCGCTTGCAGGGCGCCGGCACGAAGCGCGCGCGCGGAGCGCCACGACTCCCGCGCCGCATCCGCCTTTTCCTGGCGTAGCAGCGCCTCGACCTGGGTGCAGATCCGCGCGAGCGCCAGGGCGCCCAGGTTCGCGCTCGAGGATTTCAGGGTATGCACCGCCCGGATCACGGCAGGGAAATCGTTGCCGTCGAAGCCGCGGTCGGCGTCGGCGACCAACGTACCGGACGACTCGGCAAAGGTCGCGACGAGACGGCGCAGCAGATCCCGGGCGCCGTTTCGTTCCAGCGCCAGGATCGGCTCCAGTGCGCTGCCATCGAGCGTGTCGTCCGCGGCCTCCGCCGTCGCGGTGTGCTCTCCACCGGCCATGCCGTCCGGCATCGCGGCCCGCCGCGCTCCGTCCCGGATACACCAGCGCGCCAGCGCTGCCGCCAGTTCCCGCTGGCGAAACGGCTTGGCGACATGGTCCGTGAATCCGGCGTCCAGGCAACGCTGGGCATCGCCGCTCAATGCGTTGGCCGTCAGCGCGATCACCGGCATCCCCCGCGCCTGCGCCAGATCGTGCTGGCGGTAGTCGGGGTCGCGGATCCGGCGCACCGCCTCGAACCCGTCCAGATTCGGCATCTGGCAGTCCATGAGCACGGCGTCGAACCGACCCCGCTCGAGTGCGTCCAAGGCCTGCGAGCCATCCGGAACCAACTCGATCGTGCAGCCGAACGCGGCCAGCATCGCGCGCACGACTTCCTGGTTGACGGCGTTGTCTTCGGCAACCAGCACCCGCAAGCCCGCCAGGCCGGCGTCCCAGGACGGCGGCGCCTGCACCGACGGCGCCCGCGAGCCCGACTCGAGAACGGCGGCAATGCTGGCAATGAGATCGTTCTGGCGCACCGGCTTCGACAGATAGGCGTCGATGCCGAGATCGTGCGCCTGACGGACCTCATCGCGCCCCGACACCGAGGTGAGCATCACCAGGCGCAGGCCCCGCATCGCGGGGTCCGACCGGATCTGTTCGACCAGTTCCATCCCGCTCATCACCGGCATTTTCATGTCGATCACCGCGCCGTCGAAGGGCCGGTGCGACTGCACGGCGACGCGCAGCATCTGCAGGGCCTGACGGCCGTTTTCGGCGCAGGCGCAATCGATCGCCAGGGCGCTCAACTGCTCCTCCAGGATCTGTCGGTTGGTGGGGTTGTCCTCGACGATCAGAATCCGCCTGCCCGCCATAGACCCGACGCAGGCGACGGCGCGCGGCACCATCGTCGGGTCGCCTTCCGGCATCGGCACCTCGATCCGGAACACCGACCCTTCGCCAACCCGGCTCATCGCCAGGATGCGCCCCCCCATCAACTCGGCGAGCTGGCGCGAGATCGCCAGACCCAGTCCCGTCCCGCCATAGCGCCGGGAGGACGACTGGTCGGCCTGCATGAAACTCGAGAACAGGCGTTCCTGCACTTCCGGCCGCATGCCGATCCCGGTATCCCGAACCTCGAACACGACGCGCAGCGGGCCGACGGTCTCCCGATCGGGGAGCGGCTCGGCCACGCTCACCGCCAGGACGACCTCGCCCCGCTCGGTGAACTTGATCGCGTTGCCGATGATGTTGGTGAGGATCTGGCGCAGTCGCGTCGGGTCGCCGCGCAGGGCCGGCGGCAGCCCCGGATCGATCCGGTACGCGAGTTCGATCCGCTTCTGATGGGCCCGCGGCGCGAGCATTTCGATCAGGTCTTCGACCAGCGTGCGCAAATCGATGTCGATCGCCTCGATCTCCATCTTCCCCGCCTCAATCTTGGAGAAGTCCAGAATGTCGTTGATGACCTTCAGCAGCGCTTCGCCGGAACGATACAGAGATTCGATGTACCGTCTCTGACGGTCGTCGAGATCGGTACTCAACAGCAACTCGGCCATACCGAGTACGCCGTTCATCGGCGTGCGGATCTCGTGGCTCATGTTCGCCAGGAACTGGGACTTCGCCTGGTTCGCGTGCTCGGCGTTTTCCAGCGCGTCGGCGAGCGCCAGGCGCATCGAGCGCTCCTGGGTGATGTCGCGAACGATGACGAACGAATCCCGATCCTCGGGCGACGCCCCCATGCGCTTGATCTCCAGTTCCAGCCAACCAGCATGCCCGCCGACCAATGCCGCCGGCAGGACGATGGCGGCGGAATCGGCTCCTGCCTCGATGCGCTGCTGGGTCTCGATGGCGGAATGCGAGTCGGCGCCAAAAAGGAGCGCGGCGAAGTTCTCACCGATGAGCCGGTCCGAGTCACCCCCGCACAGGCGGACCATGGCGGCATTGACCCACAGCGCGCGTCCCTCGCCGTCGACGACGGCGATCGCCTCGTCCATGCGATCGGCAATCGCCGCCAGGCGCGCCGCGTCCACCCGATCCCCGACGCTGCGGCCGCCGGTCGGCGCCGCCCCCGCAATCCGTACTGCTTCCACCATCCGCACCTGCATCGTTGCAACGCCGCGCGCGCCCCTGCCGATGGTCCGGCACGGCACGCTCTTTCCTTTTTAGCGCATGCCTCGTTCCGCCAAACGCCCGAATACCGTGGAATTTCCGGCGAACGCCGGCGGAAACCCCGGCGGATGGCACAATCCGCGATACAGAGGAAACCACCATGACCGCCCTGGCACTTGCCATCGCCGCGCTCGCCCTTGCCCTGCTGCTGGCGGTGGGGTTGCTGCACTTCCGGAAGACGGCGCGCCTCGAACGCGAACTGCGGGCGGCCCAGGACGCTCTGGCCGAACAGGCCCGGCGCTTCGACGTCTCCACCCAGGAAATGGAAGGGGTCTCCTACGCCATCTCGCACGACCTGCGCTCGCCGCTGCGGATCGTCGAGGGGTTCGCGAACATCGTGCTGGAGGATTACGGCGATCGCCTCGACGGCATCGGCCGCGAGCACGTGCAGCGGATCGTGGGCGCGGCCATGCGCATGAACCGGATGATCGACGCGTTGCTGGGCATGGCGCAACGCACCAGCCGCGAGATCCGGCGGGAACCGGTGGACCTGAGCGGCCTGGGCGAGGAACTGGCGGAGGAACTATGCGCCAACGACGTGTCGCGGAAGGTCCATTTCGAGATCGCGCCCGACCTGGTTGCGGAGGGGGATCCGGTGCTGTTGCGGATCGCCCTGCAGAACCTGCTCGGCAACGCGTTCAAGTTCACGGCCAACGCAGTGCCGGCGCAGGTGACGTTCGGTCGTAAGGAGGAACGGGAGGGCGTGCCGGTGTATTTCGTGCGCGACAACGGCGCGGGGTTCGACATGCGCTTCGCCGACCGGATCTTCGGTCTGTTCCAGCGCTTCCATTCCCAGAACGAATTTCCAGGGACCGGGATCGGCCTGGCGACCGTGCAGCGGATCGTGCGCAAGCACGGGGGGGCGATCTGGGCAGAGTCCGAGCCCGGGAAAGGGGCGTGCTTCTATTTCACCTTGCGAGGAGGGTGACGGCTGCGATGACCGCGGCGCCGAGGGCGGCGATTCAGCGGGGAATGGAATTGAGGCGGTTGGCCGCCTCCACCATGCCCGTCGCCAGCGCGGCAACGTCCCCGCCTTCCGCCTGCGCCTGCGCCCGCAGCGCTTCGGCTGCGCGCCGGTAGTCGAGCCGCAACCGCTCCATCAGGATCCCGATCGCGACCGATTCATCGAATCGGGCATCTCGCGATGGCGGCGGCGCGGGCCGCGGCGCGGCCACCGGCGGTCGGGTCCCCTGCGTGCGTGCCAAGGCCGCGCGCACCGCCGGCACGATCTGCTGGACATCCAGAGGCTTGACCAGGTACCCCAGCGCCCCCAGGCGCTTCGCCTCGTCGACGGTCTGGGAGTCGTTGAACGCGGAGAGGAACAGGAAATCGATCGGGGGAGTCAGCGAAGCGAGGTATCGCGCCACATCCATCCCCGACTTTCCCTGCATGCGCATGTCGAGAATCGCGAGCTGCGGCTTGTGCTGACGCGCCAGGAGAATCGCATCGTCGCCGTTGTCCGCCTCGATGACGTCGATCCCCGCCTGCCGCAGACCGGCACACAAGGTGACCAGCACCAGCCGGTCATCGTCGACGACAAGCACCAGTGGAGAATCTGCACTCATTCCGCCTCCTCCCGGATCGCCGGGGGCGCAAGGTCGAGCGATGCCCGCACCACCGGTCCGAGCGCCTCGATCCGCAAGCGCGCGCCGCGCCGCGGCAATAATGCCTTGATCAGCGACAGTCCCGAAACCCCAGTCTTTTCCAACGAGGTGTGAGCCTGGAGCGGGGTCCGTGATTCCAGCGAGGTATGAGCCTGGAGGGGTTCTGTAGGAGGCGGTTGGCCGGCTGAGGGGCCGTCGCCCCCGGGAGGCGCGTCGATCATCGAGGGCATGGTGATCGACATGAACGAAACGCAGGTCCGTACCCTGGAGCAGGTGCGGCAGGTGCTCGATGGTACGGAGGCGCTGCAATTCGAGCGGCCCGAGGACGACGCCGGGCGCTACGCCTGGGTCGAATCGGTGTTGAAGCGGTTTGGCTATCGGCATCTCTCGCGGCCGGATCGGGGCACGGTACTGGCGTACCTCCAGCGCTTGAGCGGCTACAGCCGCGCGCAGGTCACGCGCTTGGTGTCCCGGGCGGTGGCGGGCAAGCCGCTGGTCAAGCAATACCGCGCGCCGGAG
Source organism: Burkholderiales bacterium GJ-E10 (assembly GCA_000828975.1). Classification (NCBI taxonomy): domain Bacteria; kingdom Pseudomonadati; phylum Pseudomonadota; class Betaproteobacteria; order Burkholderiales; species Burkholderiales bacterium GJ-E10. The sequence goes on from AP014683.1 coordinate 2,546,023, forward strand.
CACGCCTTCGCACGCCGTTATACGGCCGCCGACATCGCACTGCTGGCCGAGGTCGACCGCGCGACCGGGACGCTCTCCGGACCGGCCACGGTCTGCATGCTGCGGCGCCAGCGCGACGTGTTCGGCGATGCGCGCTTCGTGCGCCTGGGGTCGATCTCGGTGGCGCACCTCTACAACCTGCGCGCCACGGATCGCTATCGCGCGCAGCGCGTCGTCACGACCAAGACCCGGCCGACCTCGGCCGTGACCATCGGCGTGCGCAAGGCGCCGGCGCCGCAGGGCCGTCCGGGATTCATCCGCATCGACAGCGTCCACCAGGGCGATCAGGACGGCGTCAAGGGGCTCTACCACATCAATGCCGTCGACTGCGTCACGCAGTGGCAGGTGGTGGCCAGCGTACAGACGATCTCCGAGAGCCATCTGCTGCCGGTGATCGAGCAGATGCTCGCGCAGTTCCCCTTCGCGCTCCTGGGATTCCATGCCGACAACGGCAGCGAGTACGTCAATTACCAAGTGGCGAGAATGCTCGAGAAGTTGCGTATCGAATTTACGCGCTCGCGGCCCCGCCACAGCAACGACAATGGACTGGCCGAAACCAAGAACGGCGCCGTGGTGCGCAAGGTCTTCGGCTACGCGCACATCCCGCAGCGCTATGCGACCAAGTTCAACACATTCTGTGGCGAATACCTCAACCCGTACTTGAACTTCCACCGTCCGTGCCTGTTCGCCACGGAGGTGCTCGACCCCAAGAAGCCCGGGCGCATCAAGCGCATCTACCGTCCGCGCGACGCAATGACGCCCCTCGAAAAGCTCGCCAGCCTACCCAACGCGGAAAAGTGCCTACGCCCCGGAATCTCGTTGGAAGAACTGCACCAACTCGCCCGCGCGCTCAGCGACTTCGATGCCGCCCAGGAGCTTGCCCAGGCACGCCAGGCGCTCTTCAAGGGGGTCACTACCCGTGCTGCCTGAACCCTCCGGAGACGCGGGGGGCCTGCCGCCCCCCGCACCCCCCAGCCGGCAGAAAAAGAAACGGAGAAACCACTCCGGAACCCGCCGTCTACACTCCTAACTTCTTCAAAACGAATCGACGCGCCTTACCCCACCAAGTCCGGCCCCTCCAGGCTCATACCTGAATTGGAAACGACTACCCCCGACACCACGCGCGCGAAATCGAACCCCGGCGGCAGCCGGCCGGCATTGTCGATGGTGATGACCAAGCCGTCGGCCGTGCTGTCGATCCGCACCTGGATCGGCAGCTCGCGCGAGGCGCGGTACTTGATCGCGTTGGTACCCAGCTCGTTGATCACCAGGGCGATGGGCACGGCTTCGTTTTCCGGCAGCCCCCAACGCCACAGTTCCGGCGAGTCCGATTCGAACCGCACCTCCACCCCGAACATCGCGCCGAGATTGGAAAAGATTCCCTGCGCCATTCCGAGTACCGGAAGCGTCCCGCCGATGCCGATCTGCAGGCCATGGACCTGGGCGATCGCCTGGATCTGGCCGGCGATCTCGTTCAACGCCGAGGATACTTCGGGCTTGGCGCTGGCCATCTGCTGCAGCAGCCCGGCAACGCCCTGCAGGTTGTTCTTGATCCGATGATGCACTTCGCGGACCAGGACGTCGCGCTGCTTGACCGCCTCATCCAGCCGTTGTTGCTCGGCCGCCCGGCGCTCGGTGACGTCGTCGGCGATCCCGAACACCCGGATGGAGCCGTCATGCACCCGCGCCGGGTTCAAGCGCACGTTGAGCCAGCGCGCGCCTCTTTCCGGATGGGCGATCCGCACGGAGATCTCGCCGCGGCGCAGGCGGCGCAGATCCGCGAGCAACCGCGGCAACTGCTGGTCGATCGATCGCCGATCGTCGGGATGGACGTAGGCCATCGCCGAGCGCGGATCCGCGAGCAGATCCGCCACCGCTCCGCCGACCAACCGCGTGTAGCGGTCGTTGATGTAGTGGACTCGAGTGAGATCGGCGTCGGCGATGAACACGACCTGGTCGATGTTCTCCGCAAACTGGCGGAAGCGGGTTTCGGTCTCCCGCAGCGCCGTCTCCGTCTGCACCTCTCCGGTCAGATCGTCGATGATCGACATGACGTATTTTGCCGTCGCATGTTCGCGGCCCTCCCTGCCTGCTTCCAACTGGGCGTCGACCCGATCGTCGAAGATCGGAACCACGCGCTGATTCACCGTCAGCGCCCGGCCATCCGCCCGCAACATCACATCCCGGGGGCGATCGATCCTGCACCCCTCCGCCACCGCGCGCCGGTCCAGTTCCGCATACAGATCCGCGAACTGCCGGCCGTAGATCTCGTGCCAGGAACGACCGAGCACCTGCTGCCGTGAAAGCCCGGTGAGGGCCTCGCCCGCGCGGTTCATGCTGACGAAGCGGCCGGTCGCCGCGTCCCGCACCGAAACGAGGACCGGCAGGCTCTCGATCACGAGATCGAGATGGTTGCGCACGCGGCGCAGTTCCTCCTCCGACCGGTGGCGCGCGTCGACATCGGTGAGCGCGACGATCATGCCGCGCTCCGGTGCCCCGGATTCGATCAGCCCGGCATTGCCGGCGCACCAGAACACGCTACCGTCGGCACGCCGCATCGGCAACTCGAAGCTCGCGCGTCCGCCATGGCCGTCGACGGGCGTCGCCACGGAAACCTGCGAGAGCACCCGCGTCCATGCCGCCGGGTCGACGAAAAGCGATCCGAACTGCACTTCACCGAGATCCGCCGGCGGGAAACCGAACAGACGTTCGCCGGCCGCATTCGCCTTGACGATCAGATCGTCGGCGACATAGATGATCGCCACCAGCGCATTGTCGAAGATCAGCTGCAGTTCATTGAGGGCATTGCGCAACTCGCGCTCGGAGCGCTTGCGCTGATCGATGTCGACGAACGCGAAGATGTATCCCAGGTCGGGGCGCTCGGGATTGACCGCGCGCCCCTGGACGGCAACCCAGATCGGATCACCGCTGCGTCGGCACATGTACAGTTCGAACTGGCAGGCACCCCGGTCGCGGATCTCGGGAATGCGCTCGTCCAGCGCCGCAAGCAGCAGGCGGTCGGTCGGATGCGCGAAAAGCTGGATCTGTCCCACCAGCATTCCCGGCTCGCAGCCCAACAGGTCCTCCATGGCGGCATTTGCGCGCAGGATGTTGCCGTCCCGCACGAACAGCAAGCCGACCAGCGCGGTATCGAAGATCAGCCGGCTTTCCGCAAGCAGGCGCTGCAGGCGCTCCTCATAGTGCTTGCGATCCGTGAAGTTCTCCAGCACCAGGAGGATCTCCCGGGGACCCTGCGCGTCGCCCATCGACCGCCAGACGAGGTTCACCCACCGCGTCTGGCCCGCCGGATCCGTCAACCGGCGCGCCGGCTCGGTCACCGAAGCGCCCTGCCCCCCATCCCGCGCCACCGCCGTGCGCGCGCGCAGACTTGCCTCGGCGTCCTCGGCATGGAACAGCCGGGACGGGTCCTGGCCGAACAGTTCCGCTTCGCTGCGGCCGAGGAGTGCACATGCGCTCCGGTTGGCGCGCGTGATGCGGAATTCGGCATCCAGGAGCAGGAAGCCCACGGGGCTCTCGTTGAAGATGCTCGATAGGCGATTATTGTTTTCCGCCAGGACCGATTCGAAGCGTTTGCGGTCGGAGATGTCCCGCACGAGCAGGAAAATGAACTCCCGCTCGCCGTGCTCGACGCGCTGCAGCACGACATCGACATCGAACTCCGTGCCGGTGCGCGTCCGATACCGCGTTTCCCCATGATAGGAACCGCGGGCATGCAGCCGCTCCAGCACCTCGGCAAACCGGGCCGATCCCAGATTGGCATCGATCGCGTCGAGCCGCATGCCGGTGATCTGGTCGCGCGAATACCCCAGCCACGACAAGGCCGTTTCGTTCGCATCGACGATCGACCCGTCGCGCCGGATTTCCAGCACCATCTCGCCGGCCCGCTCGAGCGCCTGGCGCAGCGCCGCCAGCGACGTTTCCGCAAACCGCTCCCGATCCAGCCGCTCGACCGTCAGGAACACGCCGTTGAATTCGCCGCGGGCGTTGAGCAGCGGCGTCCGCCGCTCCCGCACCCAGGAGAGATCGCCCCCGGAGAACTGGTACTCGACCTGGTGGGAAGTGCGCAGTTCGTTGTCGCGCATGCGGATCAGGGAACGCATGACGTCCGGCTGTCCGCTCAGATCGAAGGCCTCGTCGAGGCGCCGGCCGAGGAGGTCGCGCTGCTCCACGCCGAGCATCTGCGTCATGTACGCGTTGCAGCGGACGTAGCGCAGATTGCGGTCGAGCACGGCCATGCCGATCCGCGCGCTCGACATCAGGGTGGAAACCAGGGAATCGGCCGCCCGGTTGGCGCGCATGGCGCTGCGCGGGACCGTGATGTCGCGGGCGAACGCCGTGACGTGTCCCGCTTCGCCGTACCCGTCGGGCTCGACGTAAAGGCGCACCTCGAAATTCTTCGCGCCGGTGGGATAGGGGTAAATGAACTTGAACGTCCGGCCTTCGAGCGTATCGAATGCCGCGGCCAGCTTCCCCTCCCACAGCGGGGCAAACTCCTGCATCGGCTCGACTTCGATCAGTCGACGTCCGACGAGTTCCGCCCGCCCCACGCCGAAGGACTGGACCGCCGCGGAGTTGACGTAGATCACGACGAGCGTCCGATCGAACCGCAGGACCGCGTCCGACAACTCATCGAACAACGCGGAAGGCGGCGCCGACGACCGCGTCCCCCGCGGCGTCACGAGGTTCCCGACGCCCGGATCCGGGGAAGGCTGCGCGGGGGGGGCGGGCACCGTGCCGCCGGCGTCGCCGACGGAATGGTCGAACAGGACCGCGGCCGAGTCCAACCGTGCATCAAACGTCATGATGGAATCCGCCGCGCCAAAGTCCCATCCATTGAAGCGGTACGCTCCCGTGAAACTGCCATAAGAATACCGGATCCGGAGCGAGCCACCCTAGATAAATCCGGGGTGCGACGGAGCCTGGGACCGCGTCCCGTCAGATGTAGTTGAAGAGGGACAACTTGGAAATCGCCGAATAGCTCTGCAGCGCCGCCTGGAACTGGGTCTGCTGCTGCGAAAGCTGAGACGCCGCCTGCGCGTAGTTGGTGTCGACGATGTTACCCGACTGGGTCTGGTCCTGCAGGGTCTGGGAAGCGCCGATGTTGCCGTATGCGCTCACCGCCTGCATGCCGGCGCCCATGGATGCCTGGGTCGTCCCCAGTGCGGTGATCGCCTGGTCCACCTGGGTCAGCATCGACCCGGATTGGCTCGCCGGATTGGACGACTGCAGGACGTTGATGGCATTGCCGACCATCTGGAACAGCGACTGGGTGCCGCCGCTTCCCGTCGGAATGTTCATGAATACGCCCTGCCCGGAATATTTGCTCTGCACGGTGTTGGCGACGGAAACCTGCAATTGCTGGTTGATGCTGTCGCCGTTGTACGACACGGAGTTGCCGCTCTGCGAGAATGGCGGCGTGTTGTTGACGGAGCCGCCGAACAGGTAGCCGCCCTGACCGTCGCCGGAATTGCCGAGGCTCACCAGTTCACTCAGATTCTGCTGCACCTGCGCCGCCATCGCGGTGTATTGCGCCGGCGTGTTCGTGCTGTTTCCCGCCTGCACCATCGTCGTGCGGATGCTCTGCAGAACGTTGAGCATCTGCGTCAACGCCGAAGACCCCATGTTCAGGAGGCTGCTGGCCTGGGTCTGGTTGCTTTTGTACTGCCCGAGCTGCGAAATGTCGCTTTGCAGCGAGGACGCGATCGCCGCGCCAACCGGGTTGTCCGCCGGCGAGTTGATCTGCTTGCCGCTCGAAAGCTGGGCGGTGGTGTTCATCACCTGCGCCTGATCGGCCATGATGCTCTGGGTGCTGCTCTGGTACACCGTGGATGTGGCGATGCGGATCATGGTGCGTTCCCTGTTACGCCGAAGAGGCCACCTGCAGGACCGTATTGAAAATGGTGTTGGCCGTCTGGATGATGGTCGCGGCGGCCTGATATTGCTGCTGGTACTGGAGCAGATTGGCCGCCTCCTCGTTGAGGTTGACGCCCGACACCGATGCCTGCGCAGCCGTCGCGCTCTGCAGCAGTGCGTCGGCCGAGGTCTGGGTGGTCTGCGCGGTCGAGGTCATCGATCCGACGTCGCCAACGGTTGCCGCATAGGCATTGTCGAGCGTGGCGCCGGTTGCCAGCGTCAGGGTCTGCGCCTGCCCCATGAGCAGGGCGTTGCGATTGTCGCCGCTCGACGACCCCGTCGGCGCCACCGTGACGGCATCGCCGGCAACCGGCGTGCCGTTGAGCGTCAGAGACCAGCCGTTGACGTTGATCGGCTGCCCCGGCGTATAGCTCTGCGCCGCGCTCGTCGTGTGCGTCACCGAATCGGTATAGGTGTATTGCGTCGAGCTCGAAAAATTGATCGTCACCGGATCCTGCAGGTTCGGATTGGGCCCGTAGGAGGTCGGCGCGGCCGCGGAGGGCGTGCTCGATCCGGCGGACAGCGGTTGCAGGTTCAGACTCCCCACCGAGACCGAACTGCCCGTACGCAGGCTCGTCGACACGTTCAACGGGCTTGCGGCAGCGATCTGGCTGCCGTTGGTGATGGCAACGCTCAGGTTCTGCGCCCCGTTCCGCACCGGCTGGATGGTGAAGACATCGCCGTTGTTCGCGGTGCCGCTGAGATTGATCGTCACGCCGTTGATGGTCTGCGGCATGGACGTATAGGTCGTCTGCTGGTTGTCCGAAAGCTGGGTAACGATGTATTTCCGGCTCCCCCCGCTGCCCTGCACGCTGAGCTGGTAGTCCGACGGCTGCAGCTGGGTGACATTGCTGTAGCTCGCCGTGACCGTGGCCGTGCCCGTGTTCGCGCTTCCCGCCACCACCGGAATCGCCGGCATGGTCGAGAACAGGTTGGCGCTGAACAGACCGGGATTGTTCACCGCCGAATTGCCGTTCAGATCCTGTCCCTGCGCCTGAACCGCATTCATCTGCGCCGACATCACCACCGCGAGCTGTCCGATCTGGTTCTCGACGCTCGGGATGGTCTGATTCTGGAACTGCAGCAGGGCGCCGATCGCCCCCCCGCCCGTATTGCCGCTCTCCAGCGGAACGATGGTGCTGCCGCTGGTCGTGCCGACGATGGTGTTCTGCGGGTTGTTCGGATCCGGCCCCTGCGCCAGCGGGAAGGCCTTGGCGCCCACCACCAGCGGCTGGCCGTTGGCGAGGTAGACGTTGATCGCTCCGCCCTGGGCGGTCGCGGTGACGCCGACCGCCTTGTTCAGGGTCAGGATGTCCTGGTTGCGCTGGTCGAGCAGCGAGTTCGGCATTCCCCCTGCCGCCTGCGCCGTTGCAATCTGGCTGTTGAGGTTGGCGATGTCGGCGATCGTCGTGTTCGCAGTCGTGATCTGCTGCGCGATCTGCTGGGTGGTGCTCTGGCCCAACTGCTGCAGTTGCGCATACATGCCGTTGAACTGACCGGCCATCTGCTGCGCGGCGGACAGCATGCTCTGTCGCGTCGCTGCACTGGCCGGGTTCGAGCTCACCGCCTGCACCTGGGCAAAGAAATTGTCCATCGCCGCGCTCAGGCCCGTGGTCGGATCCGCAAACATGCTGTTGATCTGGCCGAGCAACTGCGCCGCGGTGTCGGCCTGCCCGGCCTGGGCCTGCGCCGCATTCGTCTGCTGACCGAGCAGATCGCTGTACATGCGGGTTACCCCGGTGACGTCGACGCCGCTCCCCATGTACATCGCCCCCACCCCGGTCTCCACCTGGGTGGCGAGCGTCGCGATCTGCCGCGAATACCCGGGGGTATTCACGTTGGCGATGTTGTTGCCAGTCGTCTGCAACGCGACGTACGCCGCGTTGATGGCGCTGGACCCGATGGAGAGCAATCCGCTCATGGCTTGAGGTTCCGTTCAAAAAGGGCGATGGCAACCGGCGTCACCGCCCCCCTTTTCCCCCATTTACGGCATTTTTCGCCGGTCCTTGAATCGCGCCCGCGGTCTGCAGCACCTGCAGCATCGCCGCGGCGCCGCCGGGCGCCCCGGCGGCCGGTGCGGTCGGGTGCGGACCGCGCGCGGCGCCCGCGCCCGACTGAGGCATGTCCTGGCGCAACTGGCGGGCGATCATCTGGGCCAGTCCGGTGCCCTGGTTCTGAGCGATGGTCTGCGCCAGCTGGGTGTCGAGCATCTGCTGGTAGGTATCCTGCTCCTGCGAATCGAGCAGCCCCGACTTCATCGTCGCCTCGCGCATGCTCTTCAGAACCGACTGCAGGAACAGGGCCTCGAACTGCTTCGAAACCTCGGTGACTGCCTTGGCCGGGTCCTTGCTCGCCAGCCGGCTCAGGCTGTCCAGGGAGTGCGAGTCGGCCGCAAGTCCGCCGATCATTGCGCCCGTCTGTGCGATGCCGATTCCCATCAGATCACCTCGATTTCGGCCTTCAGGGCGCCCGCCGCCTTGAGCGCCTGCAGGATCGATACCAGATCCGCCGGGTTCGCGCCCAGCGCGTTCAGCGCATTGACGAGGTCCGAGAGATTCGCGGTCTGCGGCACCTGCATCAGACTGCCGCCCTGCTGCTTGACCTTGATGCTGCTCTGCTGCGTGACCACGGTCTGACCTCCCGACAGCGCCCCCGGCTGCGACACCACCGGCGTCGTCGAAATGGTCACCGAGAGGTTTCCGTGCGCGACCGCCGCGGGCTCCAGCGTCACCATGCGGTTCATCACGATCGAGCCGGTGCGGGCGTTGATGATGACCCGCGCCGGCGGATCCGCCAGCGCCACGTCGACAGATTCGACGCGGGCCATGAAATCGACCCGCGCATTCGGATCCGCCGGCGCCCTGACGTCGATCGTGCGCCCGTCCTGGGCCGCCGCCGTTCCCGCCCCGAGCTTGGCGTTGATCGCATGGGCCACCGCGGCGGCGGTACCGAAATCGGTGCTGTTCAGTTCGAGCGCCAGCATGCCGCCGCGCTGGAACGGGCTCGCGACGGCACGTTCCACGGTTGCGCCACCCGGAATCCGGCCGGCATCGAGCTGATTGATCTGGACCTTCGAGCCGTTCTGCGACGCTCCCGCCCCGCCGATCACGACGTTGCCCTGCGCCACGGCATACACCGTTCCATCGACCCCCTTGAGCGGCGTCATGAGCAGGGTTCCGCCGCGCAGACTGCGGGCCGTACCCATGGAAGAGACCGTGACGTCGATCTGCTGCCCCGGCTGCGCGAACGCAGGCAGGGTTGCGGTCACCATCACCGCTGCGATATTCGTCAGCATCATGCTGGCCGTGGCCGACGGCGGGATGGTGATGCCGAGGTTCTGGAGCATGCTCTGCAAGCTCTGGACCGTGAACGGCGTCATCATCGTCTGGTCGCCGCTGTTGTCCAGCCCGACCACCAGCCCATAGCCGATCAAGGCGTTGCCGCGCACGCCGCGTACGCTCGCCAGGTCGCGGACGTGCTCGGCCCGCGCCGGAACGGAGCCCAGAATGCCGAGGGCACAGACCAGCAGCGCCGCAACGATCCGGAGCCATTTGTTGGGCAGGGAGACCTTCATCAGAATGGCGACCACGAATTGAAGAACCGGCCGAACCAGCCCTGGATCTGCGACTGCTCGATGTTGCCGCCGCCGCGATAGTCCAGGCGCACGTCGGCAAGCTGCGTCGAATCGATGATGTTCCCCGGCTGGATGAATTCGGGGTTGACGACCCCGGTCAACTTCAGCTTCTCGGAGTTGCGGCGGATGCCGATCTGCTTTTCTCCGGCAACTACCAGATTGCCGTTGGGAAGCACTTCCGTCACCGTGACGGTGATCGTCCCGGTGAAGTTGTCGGTGGACGTCGTCTGTCCGGTTCCGGCGAAGGAGTTGTCGCCGGCGCCGCTGGCGTTCCAGCCATGGAAGCCGATGCCGGCGACCGACACCCCCGGGACCTGCGATGCGAAGCTGGTCTTCTTGTCGGTTGCGGAATTGGCACTCTGCGCCGCATTGAGATTTTCGGCGATCTGCACGGTCAGGATGTCGCCGACCGCGCGCGGCTTCGGATCCGAGAACAGGTCGACGTTGCCTGCGGTGCGGAAGATCGACCCGGTCGGCGCGACGTATTGGTCATAAGGCGCGGCGCGGGCGGTCATCGGCACGTTCTCCGAGACCGGCTCGCGCGGTTCGGCGCACGCGCCAAGCAGCAGCGCCGAAGACAGGATTGCGACGAAGGCGGGCGAACGCATGATCGGGTTCCTGCCGGTTTACAAGGTGCTGAGCTTCGCCAGCATCGAGTCGGCGGTCGAAACCGACTTGGAATTCATCTCATAGGCACGCTGGGTCTGGATCATCTTCACCAACTCGGAGACGACGTTGACGTTGCTCGATTCCAGGTACCCCTGTTGCAGGAGGCCCGCGCCGTTGAGACCGGGCGTGGTGAGAATCGGCGTTCCCGACGACATCGTCTGCTGGAACAGATTTTGTCCGTACGGCTGCAGACCCGACGGATTGATGAACAGCGTCAACTGCAGCGCCCCCACTTTCTGCGCGGCAGAACTGCCCGGGAGCGTCACGCTCACGGTACCGTCCTGACCGATCGTGACCGAGGTTGCACTCGGCGGAATGGTGATCGGCGGCGACACGAAATATCCCGAACTCGTAACGAGTTGCCCGACGTTGTTCAGATGGAGCGACCCGTCGCGGGTGTACGCCAGGGTCCCGTCGGGGAGCTGGACCTGGATGAATCCGTTGCCGTTGATCGCGACGTCGAGCTGATTGCCGGTGTTCTGCAGGTTTCCCTGCGTGAACATCGCCTCGGTCGCCACCGGCTGCACGCCGGTGCCGACCTGCAGTCCGGTCGGCAGGTAGGTCTGCTGGGACGAATTGGCTCCCGGCTGACGCAGGTTCTGGTACAGGAGGTCCTGGAACTCGACGCGGGACGATTTGAATCCCGTCGTGTCGACGTTGGCGAGATTGTTGGAGATCACGTCCAGCTGCATCTGCTGGGCGTTCATTCCGGTCTGGGCGATCCATAAGCTTCTGATCATTACTCTTCTCCAAGGCCGATGCCGACGCGGAATCCGGCCTCACTAGCGGACATCACTATGCGGACACCAGGGTCTCGGCCTTCTGATCGTTCTGTTGTGCCGTGGTCAGCAGATTCATCTGCATCTCGTACTGCCGGGAGGCCTCGATCATTCCGGTCATCGCGCCGATGACGTTGACGTTGCTGCCTTCCAGGGCATCGCTTACCAGCTGGACGGTGGGATCCGCACTCGCCGGCTGGCCGTCCTGGGTTCGGAACAGGCCGTCCGCCCCCTTGATCAGGTTGCTCGCCGGCGGGTTGACCATCTTCAGCTGTCCAACGACGATGGGCACCGGTGCGACGGTGGTCTGCACGCTCACGGTTCCATTCGGGGCGATCGTCACCGAGGCGGCGTTGATCGGAATGGAGATCGGACCGTTCACCCCTTGCACCTGGCCGATTCCGGGCAACTGCAGCGTTCCGTCCGATCCGACCTGGAAGGCGCCGTTGCGCGTATATGCTTCCGTGCCATCGGGAGCCTGGACGGTGAACCATCCCGGCCCCTTGATCGCGGCGTCGAGGCTGTTCCCGGTCGTCTCGATCGGCCCTTGGGAGAAGTCCGACCCGGTCGTCGTCTCCACCGCGAACACGCGCGTTCCCGGCTGCGCAGTCTGTCCCTGAATCGGAACGGCGCGCATCGCGGCGAAATCGGCGCGGAACCCCGTGGTATCGACGTTGGCGAGGTTGTTCGCCAGGATGGCCTGGCGCGAGAACAAATACTGCGCGCCGGTCATCGCGGTGTAGATCAGACGGTCCATGGCAATACCCCTCCGGCGTCACGAATCAGCGCAGCGTCATCAGCGTCTGCTGCACCTGGTCCTCGGTCTTGATCATCTCGGCGTTGCCCTGATAGGCACGCTGCGCGCTGATCATGTTCACGAGTTCGGTGGTCAAGTCGACGGTCGACTGCTCGAGCGCGCCGGACTGCAGCGTCCCCAGCGACCCCGATCCCGGCGCCCCCACAACCGGTGCACCCGAGGCCGAGGTTTCCGCGAACTGGTTGTTGCTGAGCGCCGCCAACCCCTGCGGATTGGTGAAGTTGGCCAAGGCGATCTGACCCTGCGCAACCGTCTGGCCGTTGGTGTAGTTGCCGAGGATCGTGCCGTCGCTGCCGATGGAAAAGCCGGCGAGTTGCCCGGTGGTGTAGCCGTTCTGGATGTTGGAACTCACCGCGAACGGCACGCCGTACTGGGTCGAGGAGGGAAACGAGACCGCAACGTTGACCGGATTGGCGCCGTTGGTGGGCGTGAACGCCAGGCTCATCGTTCCCGCGGGGTTGGTGCTGCCGGTTGCCGTGCCGCTGTTGACGCCGGACAGCCCGCCGGACGAGTTGAAGGTCATCGAGCCCAACTGGGTGGGCAGGGCGGTGCCATCGACCGTGCCATATACGTCCCACGTCCCCGGCGTTGCGCTGTTGACGAAATACATCGTCATCGTGTGGGCGTTGCCCAACGAGTCGTAGAGCGACATCGAGGTCGACGAGTTGTAGGTCGTCGGATTGGTCGGGCTGAAGGTGCCGGTCGGCGGCGTTGCGTTGGCCGGCAGATTGAGCGTGAAGTTCGCCGTGGTGCTCGCCGAGGGCGGCACCGGCGCCGTCGACAGCGTCAGCGGCTGCGGGGGTGTCGACGAAATCGATCCGTTCGGACCCGCAGGATATCCGGTCAACTGCGCCCCGGTCGAATTGACGATGTCGCCGTTGGCGTTGAGGGAGAACTGGCCATCGCGGGAATACGTGGCCACACCGTTATTGACCTCGCGGAAGAACCCCTGGCCGTTGATCGCGATGTCCAGGGGATTGCCGGTCGTGGTGATGTTCCCTTGCGTAAAAATCGGCGCAACCGCCGCCACGCTCGTCCCGATCCCGACCGCCGTGCTGCTCGACCCCCAAAGAGAGTTGGCATACACATCGGCGAATTCGGCCCGCGCGGTCTTGAAGCCAACGGTGGCGGAGTTGGCGATGTTGTTGCCGATGACGTCGAGCGCCTGAGACGATGCGTCCAACCCCGAGAGTGCCTGTCCGTATCCCATGTTCGATTTCTCCTGGATGCTTTGACTGCTCTTGCTGCGTTTTTCCCGACGGCGGCGCCGTCCTACATGATCTGCATGACCGAGGTGTAGGGAACCTGGCTGCCGTTGCCCAGCATCAACTGGGTTGTGCCGTTGGATTGCGGCACGGCGCCGATGACCGGCTGCAAGTTGTAGGGCGAGGCCGTCACCGATGCGCCGCCGCTTCCGGTCGCGGTCACGCTGAACTGATAGTTGCCCGCAGGCGCGGTGGATCCCGAACTCGTGCTGCCGTCCCAGGCAAAGTCCTGGAAGCCGGCGCTCATCGGGCCGAGATTGAGCGTCTGCACGACGTTTCCCGACGAATCGCTGACCGTCACCGTGACGTTCTGGGCAGCCGATCCGAGGTCGATTCCGCCGACCGCGCTCGCGCCGGACCCGTTCGAATTGGATGCCAGGTTGAGCCCCGATCCCGCGACCATCACGTTGTGTCCAGTCAGCATGCCCGACTGGATCGTCGCGCTCTGCTGCAGTTGCGTGAGAAGCTGCGAGATGTTGGTATTGAGGTTGTTGATGCCGGTCACCGTGCTGATCTGCGCCAACTGCGAGGTGAGCTGGGTGCTGTCCATCGGGTTGAGCGGATCCTGGTTGTTCATCTGGGCGACCAGGAGCTGGAGGAACGTCTGCTGGAGGTTCTGCGAGCCCGAGGTCGATCCGGACGACGACGAGGACGACGTGGACGACGTTCCGCCCGTGGACGACCCCGACCCTGTTGCGCCGGCGGAAGACGTCGACGGCGGAGCGACGGTCGAATTGGCGAGGATCGCGCTCCAGGGATTGGCGGCGGTCGCGCTCGTGCTGGATGTGGTCATGGACAATCTCTCCTTATCCGGCCATCTGGATGACTTTGTCGAGCAAGGTTTTGGCCGTGGTCATCACGTCGACATTGCTCTGGTAGCTGCGCGAGGCGGAGATCATGTTGACCATCTCCTCGACCGGGTTGACGTTGGGCATCGTCACGTTGCCGCTGGCGTCGGCCGCCGGATTCGACGGGTCGTGGACCTTGCGCCCAGCGGTGTTGTTCTGCACGACGCCGGCGACCTGCACCCCCGCCGACGCCGGATCGGAGCCGAACATGTGCGTTTGGAACACGACCTCCCGCGCCTTGTACGGTTGGCCATTGGGTCCGGCGACCGAATTGGCATTCGCCAGATTGCTTGCGACGACATTGAGTCGCTCGCTTTGCGCCGACACCGCGGACGCCGAAACATCGAATACGCTGAAGAGAGACATTTCCGCTCCTTCTCACCATTACCCTGCGCTGTCATCCCGCGCCGTCATCCCGTGATGACGGTCGTCATCTGTTGGAACTTGCTGCTGAGAAACCGCACGGTCGCCTCGTAGCGAACGGAGTTCTGCGCGAACTCCGCCCGCTGCTGATCGATGTTCACCGTGTTGCCGTCCATCGAGGCCTGCAGCGGCACCTGGTAGAGCAGCGGCGGCGTGGCCGCCGAGGAGTCGCCGCCCGCCGGCGCGCCCGAGCCGTTCAGGTGGGCAGGATTGGTGTGCGCCATCGCCACCGGCGCCGCCGCGCCCGCTACGCCGGACGTGGCACCACCCGTAGCCGCCGCCAGCGCCTGCTGAAAATTGAAATCCCGCGCCAGATACCCCGGCGTGTCCGCATTGGCGATGTTCGCAGCCAGCACCTGTCCGCGTTTGGCGTACAGGTTGAGTGCCTGGGCCTGGAAATCGACCGCCGACATTCCACCGAACTCTGCCATGTTGCCCTTCCCGTCTGCCGATCCCGCAAAAGCGGGTTTTCAGCCCTAAAGTTTTCTTTCCTGGCGCCGATTATTGACCTGTCGAGGTCCCGGGATCGGCGGATAAGCCGGGTTCGTGCGCGCCTTCTTGCCGGATCCGGCAGGATGGGAGGCGCATACGCTTGCCAGCATGAAACGGGTATTCCGACTCCTCGATGCCATCCGGCGGCCTGCCGCCGGAGTCCTGGCGACCGCCATGGCCGCGCTCGCCCTGCCGGCAGGGGCCACCCCCGCATGGCAGGGCGGATCCGACCGGATCGCCATCGTGCGGGCGTTCGCCGAACAGGAGGCGGCGCGGGAACAACCCGCGTATCGGGCACAGATCGAGGTCGGGACGCTCAATCCGTACCTGCGTCTGGCGCCGTGCAATCAAGTGGAGCCGTTCCTGTACCCCGGTGCGCGGCTCTGGGGCCGCGGCTTCGTCGGCCTGCGCTGCATGGAGGCCGGGCGCGCCTGGTCGGTATCGGTACCCGTGGTGGTCCATTACTTCGGACCGGCCCTGATTGCCACGCAGCCGATTCCGGTGCTCACGCCGATCACGGCGGCACAGGTGCAGCGGACGGAAGTGGATTTGACCCGCGACCCGGGCGGCGTTGCCACCCGGCTGTCCCAGGTGCTCGACCACACCCTGCAACTGCCGGTTGCTGCCGGACAGGCCATCCCCCTGAGCGCGCTGCAGGTCGTTCCGGCGGTGCGGCAAGGCGATGCCGTCACGATCGTCGGCAGAGGAACCGGGTTTTCGATCACCACGGATGGAATCGCCCTCGGCGCAGCCGGGCCGGGCGACCCGGTCCAGGTGAAAACCGAGTCGGGCCGGATCGTCACCGGCACGGCGGAACGGGGGCGGGTCGTCGAACTGCGCTTCTGATGCTGGGCAACCTGCATGAAAGGCGCTAAAGTTTGCCGCCGCGAGGCCGATTCCGGTTGACAGAGAACCCAGGAATCCATGCCTCGGGAGGAATCACACCATGAAGATCACCGGTAGTCCCTCAGGCCCCAAGGGCGCGGGAAGTACGGGAGCCAGCGGCGCCGGGCGCGCCGGCGGCCGTGCCAACGCGGCCGGCCCGGCCACCGGGACGGCAGGCACCGCCGCGAGCGGCGCATCCGCAGCAGCCGCATCTCCCGGCGGAACGTCCTCGGCCGCCGTTCATTTGAGTCAACTCGATGCGCAGTTTGCGCAATCGGACTTCAACGCGGCCAAAGTCCACGAAATCACCTCAGCAATCGCCAACGGCAGCTATCGGGTGAATGCCGGAGCAGTTGCCGAGAAGCTGGTCGCCACGGCGGCGGCTCTGGCCGGTCGGCCCCAAGGCGCCGGCGCATGATCCGAAGCGGCCCGATGGAATCGACGATCACCGAACTGATCGACTGCCTCGAGCAGGAGCATCGGGCTCTGCTTGCGGAGGATGTGGTGACGCTGGAATCCGTCGTGGCCCGCAAGGAACGCCTTCTTTCCGCCATCTCTTCCCTGCAGGCCGGCGACCGCCGCGCAACGGCGGCGCTCACTGGCCTGCTGACGCGCGCGCGGGCCCTGAATGAGCGCAATGCCGCAACGCTGACGCCGCGCATGGCGTTCAACCGCGTCCGGCTGAATGCGCTGCACGGCGCGCGAAACGGCGACGCCGCGGTCTATACCGCGCGCGGCGCGTTCTCGGCGCGGTAATCGCGTACGTACCCTCGCAAGCACGTACCCCTGGTTTCCCACCGGTAGCGGCTGCGCTTCGCGCGGCCGGAAGACGCAAAAAAAGACCCGTCCGGTTTGGGACGGGTCTTTTCCTTGCCGCGCGGGTTTCGGCCGGGGCGTCGCCAGGATCGATCAGAACTCTTCCCAGTCGTCCTCGGCTTTTGCGGACGGCTTCATCGTGCCGGTGGACGCCGGGGCCGAGGCCGGAGCGGCGACGGTAGCCGGGGCCCGATGCGGGGTCGCCGCCGGTGCGGTCGTTCGCGCCGATGCCTGGGCGGCGGCAATCACGCGCGTCGCCTCGCTCTGACCGACCTTGAAGGTCGCCACCGATTGCGCCAACTGCACCGCCTGCTCGCGCAGGCTGGCCGCTGCGGCAGCGCTTTCCTCGACCAGGGCGGCATTCTGCTGCGTCATCTGATCGAGTTGCGTCACCGCGGTGTTCACCTGGCTGATTCCCGAGTTCTGCTCCATCGTCGCCGACGCGATCTCCGCCAGCAGATCGGTCACGCGCCGGACCTGATCGACCAGATCGCGCATGGTCTTGCCCGCATCGGTGACCTGACGCGAACCGCTCTCGACCTTGGCCACCGAGTCGGCGATCAGCGACTTGATCTCGCGCGCCGCCTGCGCACTACGCTGCGCGAGGTTGCGCACCTCGCCGGCCACGACCGCAAAGCCGCGACCCTGCTCGCCGGCGCGCGCGGCTTCCACCGCGGCATTCAAGGCGAGGATGTTGGTCTGGAACGCGATCCCGTCGATGACTCCGATGATCTCGGCGATTTTGCGGCTGCTCGCTTCGATTTCGCCCATCGTTTCGACGACCTGGCCCACCGCCTTGCCGCCGCGACCCGCGACGTCGGACGCCGCGGCAGCCAGTTGGTTGGCCTGGCGCGCGGAGTCGGTATTCTGCTTGACGGTGCTGGACAACTGCTCCATCGATGCCGCGGTCTGTTCCAGGCTGCTCGCCTGCTGCTCGGTACGGGCGGACAGGTCGGAATTGCCGCTGGCAATCTGATCCGATGCGGTTGCGACCGAATCGACCCCGGCACGCACGGTCGTGACGACCTTGCGCAGACCGCTCACCATGCTGTCCAAGGAGCGCTGGAGATGGGCGAGTTCGTCATTGCCTTCCGCCACGACCTCGCAGGTCAGATCACCCTTGGAGACGGCGTCGGCAACGCGGATCGACATTTCCAGCGGCCTCGTGATCGACCGCGTGAGCACCACGCCCAGTCCGATCGCGAACACCACGCCGGCGGCCGTGAGCGCGCCGATGATCCAGGCACTGGTATGAAACACCTGGGTGGTGGCCGCCGCATCCGCCGCGGAATTGCTGACCTTCCATTCGACCATGGCATGCAGGGTCGTCTCCGCAGTGCTCAGCACGTTGCTGAAATCATCGCTGATCGTGATCGGGGCAACCGGCGCCGCTCCCCCCTGGGCTGCGCCCGGAGCGGGGGCCGCCGAGCGGGCCGCGATGGCATCCGCGACGGTCGCGAAATCCTTGCCGTATTGGTCGAGCATCGAGGCCGCGAGGGTGGCCAGGCCCTTGCCCTGATCCGAGCTATCGAACAACGGTGCGGCCTTCTCGAGATTCGCGATCGCGTCCTTGTAGGACTGGCGCGCCTGCTCGACCAGCGTCGAGCGCGCGTCGGCGTTCGTGGTGAGAATCGCCTGCTCCAGTGCCTGCGCCGAATAGGCCGCGGACGCCTCCGCCCGCGCGGCCAGCTTCAGACCGCTGAGATCGTCTTGATACATCGCCTGGGCACGCTGATCCATTCGCCAGGTTCCCCACGCGCCGATGGCGCCGATGGCCCCGCCGATCAACGCCAGGAACAAAAACGAAGTAAGCAGTCGCTTGGAGATTGCGAATCGGTTCAGCATGATGGAACGCCCCTAATCGTTTGCGGTACTTCCGGTCCGGTACCGCGTTGCCCTTTGGCTTTGGGTCGTGCGCCTAGGCCGGCACGGCCGCTTCCTGGTGCGCTTGGCTGATCAGCGCCATATCCGCGCTCGACATCAGACGATCGATGTCGATCAAAATCAGCATGCGCTCTTCCTCTCCGGACCGGATGCTGCCCAGCCCGGTGATGTAGTCCTGATCCAGCAGGGAACTGAATTCCGGCGCCGGCTTGATCTGCTCGGGGGAAAGTTCCAGCACATCGCTGACGGAGTCGACGACGGCACCGACCACCCGGCCATTGATGTTCAGGATGATGACGACGGTGAAGGCGTCGTACCGGGCCTCCCCGAGGTTGAATTTCATGCGCAGATCGACGATCGGCACGATGACGCCGCGCAGATTGATCACCCCCTTGATGAAGGTCGGCGCGCCGGCGATGCGGGTCACGGTGTCGTAGCCGCGGATCTCCTGCACCTTCAGGATGTCGATCCCATACTCCTCGCCCCCGAGACGGAAGGTCAGGAATTCCTGGATCCGGGCCGGGTTCTTGGCCTCAAAGCGCTCCATCACGCCCATGTGCAACTCCTTGCAATTCGGCGCGGGTGCGCCGAGACCAACACATTGGATGCTGCGATTGTGGGTTGCGCCGGCCCCTCGCGTTCCGCGGAAAAAGGCCGGTTTTCCGGCTCACCAGCTCTTCAGCTTGGCCCGCAGCCGGGATACCGCCTGGCTGTGCAACTGGCAAACCCGCGACTCGGTCACGCCCATCACGGCGCCGATTTCGCGAAGGTTGAGGTCCTGCTCGTAGTACATGCTCATCAACAACTTCTCGCGCTCGGGCAGGTTCTCGATGGCCTCGACCAGCGCAGCGCGAAAGCGCTTGTCGCGCAGGATCCCCATCGGTTCGCTGTCGGTCTGCGGCAGATGGCGTTCGAGATAATCCTCGTCGTTGTCCCCGCCGCCGAGATCGTCGAAATAGATCAGTTGCGCGCCACGGGCCTCGGCCAGGAGTTCCTGGTACTCGCCAACGGACATGTCGAGTTCCCGCGCGATCTCGCTCTCCTGCGGCGGGCGCCGCAGGCGCTGCTCGACGCGGTGGATGGCGTTTTCGATTTCGCGTTGGCTTTTGCGCGCAGACCGGGGCATCCAGTCGCCGGCGCGCAGTTCGTCGAGCATGGCGCCGCGGATCCGGCTCGCCGCGTAGACCTCGAACTGCGTCCCCTGCGACGCCTCGTAGCGGCCGACCGCATCCATGAGACCGATCATGCCGGCCTGGATCAGATCGTCGACCTCGACGTTTGCCGGCAGCTTCGCGACCATCTGGTGCGCGATCCGTCGCACCAAGGGCGCATACTGCTTGGCATAGTCCTGGTCTCGCTCCAGCGTTCCGCGTGCGGTATACACGAAAGCGTCGCTCTTCAAATTACGGTCTCCACGAGCGGCGGGTGCTCCCCCGTGGGGTCCGCCGGCATCTCCGCCAGCCAAAGATCCTCCACCGGTTCGGCCGCCAATACCCTCGCGCCGAAATGCCGGCGTGCGATCGCCGCCGTTCCCGACAACAGCCTACCGGCTGCCGCCTTGCCCATTCCCGAAAAAAGAAGGCGGAAATCGGCGATCTCCGTGTCGCTCATGGTCTGCCGAATCGCCGCGAGCGCACCGGTTCCGGCGTCCGGGCTCGAATCCATCGGGATCAGCGCCTGCCGCAACGCCGCCAGCTCGCCGATGCGCCGCAGGAACGCCAACCGCGCCGGCGGCAGCGTCAGGACGATGTGCTGCACGCGCGCCCCGACCGACTCGATCGCCTGGGTGACCCGCGCCGCCTGTCCCTCTTCCCCGCAGGCACGATCGATCGCGCGCGCCGCCGGCAGCACCCACAGCGACACGGCCGGCACGGCGAGGACCGCATCGCCGAGATGGCAATCCCCTTCGAGCGCATGATCGAGGTCGTAGCGCGCCTTGAGTCCGAACGCGTGGGCGACCTGGCTGCGGGCCCCATCGATGATCAGCGTCGGCGTCGGGCCGTGCGTACCCATCCGTTCGGAAATTTCCTGCGCCCGTCGGGCAATCGCCGTCGCCTGGCCCACGGTGCGACCCGCAGGCTGGATGACGAGCGACCAGCGTGCCGGACGGCGCCCGAACATCCGGCGCAGACCGCTTGCCTGGTCCGATGATTGGAACGGCCTCATGAGCGGATCAGGACGCCCGTACCGCCAGTTCCTGCGCCGCCGCACCCGCGACGAACGCCTGGGCCTCCTCGCCATCCAAGGAAAACGAGGAGCCGAACGGCTTCAACGCGATGTGCGCGAGCAGTGCGGGGTTGGCCGCGTGCCAATCCTCCGGAACCCGCTGGCCATTGGTGATTCCGAGCAGCGGCGCGCGATAGCGCATCATGCAGTCGAGGGCACCGCCGATCCGCGCCGCCTCATCGATCTTGGTCAACACCGTGCCCTGCATGGTCCCCAACCGCCATGCCCGCGACACCTCGTCGAGCGTCTCGGCATGCGACGCGGCGTTGAGCAACAGGACCCGCTGGATGGGCTGGTCGGCGAATCGCACTTCGTCGAGCAAGCCCAGCATTTCCGTCAGGCGCTGGTCGCGCTGCGACATCCCGCAGGTGTCGATCAGGACGGTGCGCTTGCCGCGCAGCGACGCCAGAAGATCCTTCAGGCTCGAGGCGTCGTGGGCCGCGAACACCGGCACGCCGAGGATGCGTCCGTAACTGCGCAATTGTTCGTGCGCGCCGATCCGGTAGGAGTCGAGCGTGATCAGGCCGAGGCTCGACGCACCGTGGCGCACCGCATGCCGGGCCGCCAGCTTGGCGATCGTCGTGGTCTTGCCAACCCCGGTGGGCCCGACCAGCGCAATCGCACCGGTGCCGGATGCCGGGTTTTCGTCCTCGACCGGACAGTGGACGTTGCGCGCCACCACCGCCTGCAGCCAGGCGTCGGCCTGCGCAGCCTCCAGGCCGGCGGGCGTCTTTTCGGCAACGCGGCGCGCCAGCTCCGGGGAAAACCCCGACATCAACAGGCGAATCATCACCTGCCGGGCCAGCACGAGCTGCCCGGGCGCGGTCGTCGCGGCAAGCGGCCGGGTCGCCGCGACCTTCGACGCAAGGTTGACTTCCAGGTTGGAGAGCCGATCCGCCAGCACGGAACGCAGCGACCGCAACTCCTCCATCACGCGGGTGTCGCCCGTCGGCGAGGATGGCTGGGTTCCCGCAGCGACCCCGCCCGCCGTGGTCGACGGCGCGGTGACGAACAGGTCCGGCACCGGGGCAGTCACGGCCGGCGCTGCAGCAACCGGCGGCGGCGCAGTTGTCGCCGCCGCCGTCGCCGAAAGTGCCATGGCAGGTGCCCCGGAAAGTGCCGCGGCAGGCGCTGCAGGAGGTACGGATGCCGCCGGCTGCAAGGTCGGCGACGCGGGCTCCGCGGACTGCGACAGGAAGGGCTCCGCCCGCGAAGGGCGGCGACGGAACACGGCGGGCGCAGCGCGTGCGACCGACTCCGCCGCGACGGCAACGGGATGGATCGCTGCGGCGGGGCGCGACACCGGAGGTGCCGGTTCGTCGTCGGCGTGCGCGACGTCGTCGTACATCGCCGCGCCGCCGAGGCGCGGCTGCGCGATGGTGGTCTGTCGACGGATGAATTCCTGGAACGACTCCGGCATGGCACGACCGGCGCGAGCCGGCTCCGGCTTCGCCGCGGCCGGCTTGCGCGGCGCGGGAGGAAGCTTGCTACGCATGGCGACGCTCGCCGAAGTGGCCGCGGCGGCCGAGGCCACGTTGACCGGCTCGAACTCGTCGACCAGGTTGCGCATTTGTCCCTCGGCCGCGGCGATGATCTCGATGCGCCCGGAATCCAGGCGGCGGTTGGACAGGATGACCGCTTCGGCCCCCAGCTCCAGGCGAACCCGATGCAGGGCCTCGCGGGCGGTCGTCGCTACATATCGTCTGAATCCCATGGCGTTCTCCTTGCCGCTTCCGTCTTATACCGCGTTCCCGATCAATCCGTCGTACCAACCCGTCATGCCCGTGCGCCGAGGACGTTGTTCACCCGGATCACGCTCGTCTCCGGAACCTCCGCGTGCCCCAGCACCCGCAGCCGGGGCGCGGCGCGCTTGAGCAGCCGCGCCAGCGGCAGCCGCAAACGGTCCGGCACCAGCAGCGTCGGCGTGACGCCGATTTCTTCCTGCCGCTTCGCCACGGCCGCCGCGTTGCGCTGCAGCGCATCGACCAGCCCGGGCTCGAACGCCGGCACCTCGCCGGGCGCGCCCAGGGATTGGACGAGCAGCTTTTCCAGATCCTGATCCAGCGCGATCACCGGCAGTTCGCGCGTCGAGCCGAACCACGCCTGCGCGATCGACGCGCGCAGCGCGGTCCGCACCATCGCCGTCAACTCCGACGCGTCCGTGCTGCGGGTGGCGCCGTCGGCAAGGGTTTCGAGAATCGTGCGCAGATCGCGGATGTGAACCCCCTCGTCGAGCAGATTCGCGAGGATCTTCTGCAGCGTGGCGACCGGGATCAGCTTCGGCACCAGATCGTCGACGAGTTTGGGATAGTTGCGTCCGAAGTGGTCGAGCAGCGCCTGCGTCTCCGCCCGGCCGAGCAGCTGTCCGGCATTCGTCAGCAGCAAGTGATTGATGTGGGTCGCGATCACCGTCGCGCAGTCGACGACCGTATAGCCCAGGACCTGGGCGGAATCCTTCGCACCCGCGTCGATCCAGATCGCCGGCAGGCCGAACGCCGGATCCTGGGTCGGGGTTCCCGGCAGCGCCTGGGTGATATTCCCCGGGTTGATCGCCAGGAACTGCCCGGAGAAGGCCTCTCCCTCGCCGACCACCACACCCTTGAGCAGGACCCGGTACTGGGTCGGCTTGAGGTCGAGGTTGTCGCGGATGTGCACCGACGGCGGCAGGAAGCCGACTTCCTGGGCGAACTTCTTGCGAATCGCCTTGATGCGCTTCAGCAACTCGCCGTCCGCCTTGGCGTCGACGAGCGAGATCAGGCGGTATCCGACCTCCAGCCCCACCACATCCACCGGAACGATGTCGTCCCAGCTTGCCTCCTGCGCCGCGGCGGGGACGGGCGTCGCCGCGGCCTCCTCCTGCGCCTTCTTCTCGTCCCCCTGCTTTGCTCGCCGCACCAGGAACCAGGCTGCATAGCCACACAGCGCCGCAAGCATCAGGAAGACCATCGACGGCATCCCCGGAATGCTGCCGAGGATCGCGAGGATCGCCGCGGTGATCCCCAGAGCGCGCGGAGTCGCCATCACGCTGTCGAGAATCTGCGTGCCGATGTCGTTGTCGTCCTTGCCGACGCGCGAAACGATGAGACCCGCCGCGATCGAGATCGTCAGTGCCGGGATCTGGGCGACCAGGCCGTCGCCGATGGTGAGCAGGACATAATTGTTGACCGCCGACATGATCGGCATGCCGTGCTGCAGGACGCCGATCGCCAGGCCGCCGATGATGTTGATGAACAGGACGAGGATCCCGGCCACCGCGTCACCGCGCACGAACTTGCTCGCGCCGTCCATCGCACCGTAGAAGTCGGCTTCCAGCGCGACCTCGGAACGGCGACGGCGAGCCTCCTTGTCGTCGATCAGCCCGGAATTCATGTCGGCATCGATCGCCATCTGCTTGCCAGGCATCGCGTCGAGGGTGAAGCGGGCGGCCACCTCGGCGATCCGCCCCGCGCCTTTGGTGACGACCATGAAGTTGATCACCACCAGGATCGCGAACACGATCAGACCGACGGTGAAGTTGCCGCCGATCACGAAGTGGCCGAACGACTCGATGACCTTGCCGGCGGCGCCCGCACCGGTGTGTCCGCGCGTCAGCACCACCCGCGTCGACGCGACGTTGAGCGACAGCCGCATCAAGGTGGTGAGCAGCAGAACCGTTGGGAAGGCGGCGAAGTCGAGCGGCTTCTTCGTATAGGTCGCCACCATCAGGATCACCAGCGCCAGCGCGATGTTGAAGGTGAACAGGATGTCGAGCGCAAACGGCGGCAGCGGCAGCATCATCATCGCGAGGATGAGGAACACCACCAGCGGCACGGCCAGCGATCGCCAGGGAATCGACTGGAACAGCGGATGATTCAGAACTGCGTTCATATTCTGCGGTTACGCCTGCGCCATGGGTTCGAGCGGGTCCATTCCTTCCGGCACCGCGATGTCATGCGGCTCGACCGGGCGCGGCCCGATGCCCTGGGCATACGTCTTGAGCTGGAAGATATAGGCCAGCACCTGGGCCACCGCGGTATACAACGCGGCCGGGATCTCTTCGCCGATCTCGACGTGCTTGTAGAGCGCCCGGGCCAGCGGCGGCGCTTCCAGCTGGGGCACGCCCGCTCCCCGCGCAACCTCGCGGATGCGCATCGCCACGTCGTCCATGCCCTTGGCGACCACCACCGGTGCGCGGTGCCGATCCTCCAGGTACTTGATCGCGACGGAAAAGTGCTCCGGATTGGTGACCACCACGTCGGCCTTTGGAACCGCAGCCATCATGCGGCGCCTGGCCATGTCGCGCTGCGCGCGGCGCACCCGCGCCTTGATCTGCGGGTCCCCCTGCATCTCGCGCGCTTCTTCGCGCATTTCGGTGACCGTCATGCGCAAGCGGTTACGGAAGGAAATGATCTGGTACGGAACGTCGATTGCCGCGATGACGGCCAGTGCGACCGCCATCAGCGCCGACGCCGCGATGGCCAGGTGAAAGGATTCGGCAACCGCCCCCGCGTTGCCTTCGGCGGCGAGGGACGCGAAGCGGTCGAGGTGGGTGGCCACATAACTGCCGCCGACGATGGCGAGGAGGATCGCCAACAGCGACGTCTTGGCCAGTCCGACCAGGGACTGCCACGAAAACAGCCGCCCGAACCCGCCAACCAGACTCAGACGCTCGAGTTTGGGTGCGGCCGCACCCGGCACGAACACCAATCCGCCGATCGCCAGCGGTGCCGCCACGGCCGCGATCGCCAGAACCAGGAAAATCGGCGCCGTGCCCGTCATCGCCGCGGCAACGCAGGTTCCCAGCCGCGCCAGCATCGCCGCCGGATCGGTGGCGCTCTGCGCATCGAAGCGCAGCCCGCCGGCGACCAGAGCGCGGCTTGCCGACGCCACCGAGCCACCCGCCAAGGTCATCACGCCGACCGACGCGCCGATGATGAAGAGGTTCCCCAGATCCCGCGATCGGGGAACATTCCCTTCCTTGCGTGCATCCGCCAAGCGTTTGGCGGATGGGTCTAGGGTGCGGTCCTGTCCGCTGTCGGATTCTTCGGCCATCGTGGCAGTCGCCGTGCCCGCCGACATTGCCGGCGCGCAACGCGCATCGTGAGACTGCCTCGATTATTTCGAGGAAGGACCCAGAGGTAACGATTGAATATCGGCCGGAGTTCGGCGTTCTTTAGGCTTGCGCGCGCTCCCCATTGCGCGCAGAAGCCGGGAATTGCCCTGGAATCCCCCGCCAATTTCGGGCTTCCAACGACCCCTCCGGCCGCAACCCGCCCTACAGCTTTGGGATTTGCCGCCGAAATGATCAGACGGATGGCCCGCATTGCGCGGCCAGATGTCCGGAAAGCCACAACAGGGGCCGATCATGGCAAAAGCAGAACTCATTCGGCAGATGGCGGAAGAAGCGACCCGCCCGCTGCACGACTTCGGGGACGTCCCGACGCTCGACCTCGCGCCCAAGCCGATCCAGGAAGAGGAATCGGAAGATGCGCACGATCTTTTCGTCTGGTTCGAGAACACCTCGGACCGCCTGCGGGACGGCCAATGCGGCATGGCCGGCCTGCCCGAGTGCCTGATTCCCGTAGGCGCCGGCATGCGCGTGATCGAGCGACACTATGTCACCGGCCACGCCCACCTGCTATCCGCGGCACGCATCCGCTGCCAGGATCGCCGCAGCGAACGGATTGCGGCAATCTATACCGCGGCGCTCGCCGTCGGAACGGTTGCCTGGATCGGGTCGGGCCTGCAGTACGAACTGGCGTGGAACGCGCTGTACGCGACCGAGGAAATCCTGCCGTCCTGAGTCTCTCCGCCGCTCCCGCACACGGGAGCGGATCCGGGGATGGGGAGGTCCGCAAGCATGGCTCCGCATTTGCGCCCATCTTGCCCCCATCCCCACCCACCGCATTCCCGTGGACGGAGAAGAGCGCCGCGCTGATTCCCGCTTCGGCACTTACTCCCGCTTCGCCTCCACCGCCACCTTCCGCTGCTCCCCTTCGACGCGGTTCACGTACCGCTGCAACATCATCCGCGCCTGAGGATCCAGATCAAGGAACTGACAGCCGCAGCGGCGCCCCCACTCGCCCGCGCCGCCGCCGATGTCATAGACGTTGACGACGCGGAACGCCACATTGATCGGGCCGACACTGGGAAGGTCGAGAAAACAGTTTCGGACGACCTCCCCAGGTGGCAGATCGAACAAGTGGGGATGCACCAGGACCGCCAGCCCCCCCACGCTCAGATTGACCACCCGCACCGACTCGTAGCGGGAAGCGCCGTCGGCCTGCGGAATCAGGCAACTCGCTGGCGCGAGCTTGGGGGTACGGACGCGGAAAAATTCGCGCCGCTGCAGGCGCAGCATCTGCTCCGGCAGGTCGACCTCGAATGCCGGCTTGCCGTCGAAGGGCCGTTCCCGCGCCCCCGCGGCCGTGAACTGCACCTTGATGTTCTCGAAGAACGCGACAAACACCAGTTCCCGGGCCTGCAGCACCCGTTGCCTCGCCTCATTGCCCGCCGGCATGTCCAGCACCAGCCGACCGCGGTCCGGGTCCGTCTCCAGGATCATCGACACGGAGAAATCGCCGGCCCGCCCCGGATATACCGTGACCAGCGTGCGATCGCCCGTGATCCGCCGCAGCAGCGACACGATCTCCGGCCGGCCATACAGCGTGTACGGTTCGAGCTCCGGGGTATCCGGCTCCGGAAAGGGGTGCAGTTGCATGGGGTCGCGGTCTCCGTACAAAGTCTGCCAAGCGGGGGCCGAGCGCCCGTTTGGCCCCCGCCAAGCCGGACGCCTCCGGCGAATAACGGGCAAGAAGGCAGTATAGGCTGGGTACTCACCCACCATATCGCGGGATTTGCAAAGCCGATTGACGCAATTCCGTGGAGTGGCGCCGCGGAATGGCGCCCGGGCCTCGAGGAGGATTCGAGGCATCGGCTCCCCGCCACCGAGACCCACGAACCACCCCAAACTGCCACGCAAACCCGCCGCATTTCGGCTTATCGACACAGTATCGGCATTGGTAGATTGAACTTTAGGGTTCCTCCATAACTCGTGACGCCAGACGACGCCTCGTTCCAATGTTCCCTCCATCCGCGACCAGCCCGCCACCCGCTTCGCCGGCGCCCGTCACGCCAGGCGTGTCCGGCAGCGATCCGCGCGCCCGGGAAGCATTCCAGCGCGGCCTGGCCCTCGCCGAAACACTGGATTGGGAGAATGCCACCGCAGCATTCGAACAGGCGGCAATCGGGGATCCCGGGAATGCGACATACTGGTTCGCCTTGGGCAACTCCCGCTTCACCCTCCGCCGGCATGGCGATTCGATCAAAGCCTACCTTGCGGGGTTGCAGCGTAAGCCGAACTTTGCCCCCGCCCACATACAACTGGGCAACGTGTTCAAGAGCTTGGGCCTGCACGAAGAAGCCTGGCAGTGTTTCGAAACCGCGCTCGCGCTCGGAGGCGATCGGGCAAAGCTGCTCTCGGCGATGGCACATCAGGCGCAGCAAGCGTGCCGATGGGATCTGTTTGCGCCGAATTACGCTGCATTGCGCGAGGAACTCGCAAGCGGCGCCCGGACGGCGGTACCGTTCCAGATCCTGACTGCACCATCCACCCGGGAGGAACAACGTTCCACCGCCCAGGCATTCTGGGAGGCGCATTGCGGAACCATTCTGCCGCTTCCGCCCCCCCCGCCCCGAATGCGCGACGCCCCCATCCGGATCGGGTACGTCACCAACGATATCTACCGCCATGCAACGGCGTATCTCATCGCGGAGGTTCTCGAGCGCCACGACCGCAGCCGTTTCGATGTGTTCCTGTACTCGTATGGCGCCGACGACGGATCCCAAATCCGTCAACGGATCCTCGCCGCCGTCGGCACCGGGTTTCGCGACATCACCCGCCTGTCGGACCACGCCGCCGCCGACTGGATCCGGCGCGACGACATCGACATCCTGCTCGACCTGAAGGGCTACGCTCTCGACCCGCGCCCGGGCATCTTCGCCCATCGACCGGGGCGGGTCCAGGTCAATTACCTCGGATATCCGGGAACGCTCGGCAGTCGCTGCCACGACTACATCATCGGCGACCCCACTGTCACCCCGCTGCACCACGGCGCGAGCTATTCCGAGGCCATTGCGCAACTTCCGAACTGCTATCAGGCAAACGACCGCCAACGACGCATTGGTCCGACGCCAAGCCGCGCGGATTGCGGACTTCCCGAAGGTCGCTTCGTATTTTCCTCCTTCAACAGCTGTTACAAGATTACCGCCGAGATGTTCGAACGCTGGTGCCGAATCCTTCGGCAGGTGGATGGCAGCGTTCTTTGGCTATATGAGGCAAACGCCCAAGCCAAGCGCAATCTGATCATCGCCGCGGAACGATTCGGCGTTGCATCCACTCGCCTGATCTGGGCGCCCCATCTGCCGCTCGAAGCGCATCTCGGACGGATGCCGCTTTCGGACCTGATGCTCGACACCTTCCCGGTTACCGCCCACACCACCGCCAGCGACGCACTCTGGGCCGGCTTGCCGTTGGTCACGATCCTCGGAGACTCCTTTGTGTCCCGCGTTGCTGCAAGCGCACTCCGCGCGGCCAACCTGCCGGACCTTGTCGCGACGGATCTCGACGATTACGAATCGACGGTGATCAATTTTGCTCAAAATCCCGCGAAAGCGCGCTCGATCCGCCAGCAACTCGATCGCGGCCGCCTGACCTGCTCTCTCTTTGACAGCGTTCGATATGTGCAGGACTTCGAGGCTCTCCTGAACTTGCTGATCGACCGCAACGACTGCGGCCTGCCACCCGAGCCGATTGGGGCGCGGACGCACCCGCCCAGCACCAGCCTTTGAACCGCACCGCATTCCTGCCATGGCGCGAAATCCACAGCCCTTTCCACGATCCGCACCCGACTCCGAGCGGATCTGCCGCGAACGCCTTCAAAGCGCCCTCGCGCTGCATCAGAGCGGAAAGCTCCCGGAAGCGGCAAAAATCTACCGATCGATCCTTCGCCTCCGCCCACAACACCCCGAGGCAAACCGCTTGCTCGGCGTTCTGTTGCATCAACAAGAAGACGACCTCGGCGCACTCGATCTCCTGAAGACCGCGATCCGGATCAATCCCGCCAACCCGGTTGGATACCTCGATATCGGGAATGTTTTCAAGAGCTTGCGGAATCTCGAAATGGCTCTTGCCAGCTACGACGCCGCAATCGCGCTGCGGCCGGACTACGCCGCCGCGTTCAACAACCGCGGAAACACGCTTTTGGACATGCGGCGGATCGAGGATGCGATCGACAGCTACGCCCGGGCAATCGCAATCTCCCCCGGTTTCCTCGAACCGCGGAACGGTCTCGCCCGCGCGTGGAAGGATCTTGGCAATCTGGATTTGGCCCTTTCCGAATACGACCACATCATCGAAATCCGGCCGGATCTCGCACAGGCTCATTACGATCGGGCAAATACGCTCCAGTCACTCGGACGAAATGACGAGGCCATTACCGCGTACGACCGTGCGATTTCCATCCAGCCCGCGCTTGCCGAGGCATACAACAACCGGGGGAACGCCTTCCTCACGCTGGGAAGGATCGACGCCGCCATCGCCAGTTACGACCGCGCAATCGAATACAAGCCGGATTACGCCGAAGCCTACAACAACCGCGGCAGCGCGTTGCTCCGCGCCGGCCGGGTCACCGAGGCAATCGCGACGTTCCAACAGGCGATCCGGTACCGCCCCGAGCTTGCGGACCTCCACGTCAATCACGGCAATGCCCTGCACGCCGCACGCCGCTTCGACGACGCCGTCGCTGCGTTTGATCAGGCCATCGCCCTCAACCCGGACTCCGCGATTTCGTACGCCGGTCACGGAAACGCGCTCATCGCCCTTCAGCAATGGGATGCCGCGATCATCAGCTTCGACTATGCGCTCGCGATCGATCCAGGTTTTGCCGAAGTGCATGCGGCGCGCGGCAATGCATTCATGGCCCAGAAAAAACTCGACGACGCCATTTCCTGCTTCCGGACGGCAATCGAGCACAAGCCGGATTTCGCACAGGCACATAACAATCTCGGCAATGCCCTCCTTGAAAGAAAGGAACTGGACGCGGCATTGGCGAGCTACGACCACGCCATCGCATTGCGACCGGACATCGCCGAGGCCCATGCCAACCGCGGCAATGTCCTGCTGAAGCGAAAGCGCCTTCAGGAAGCGGTGGCCGCCTACGACGAGGCAATCGCCCGAAAGGCGGATTTCGCCGAGGCCTACAACAACCGAGGCTTGGCGCAACTCGAGCGCGGAAACATCGATGGCGCGATTACGAGCTACGATCAGGCGCTTGCAATCCGGCCCGGGTACACCGAGGTGCAGATCAACCGCGGGAACGCCATGCTCGAATGCCTACGTCTGGACGAGGCCATCGCAAGCTACGACCTCGCGGCGTCGACGCCGTCCCAATATTTCGAGGAAGCAAACTACAACAAGGCGTTGGTTCTACTGCTGCAGGGAAACTACCAAGATGGTCTTCCCCTCTTCGAGTGGCGGTGGAAAAACAAGATGTACTCGCCACGCGTCCTGCGATTCACGCAGCCGATCTGGTTTGGCGGAGAGCCGCTGCAGGGCAAGGCCATCTACCTCCACAACGAACAGGGGCTTGGCGATTTGATTCAGTTCAGCCGCTACATCAAGCTCGTGAAGGGACTTGGCGCGACGGTATACCTCGAAACGCCGCCTCCGTTGCTCGGTCTTCTCAAAGACCTCGACGGCGTCGACCGCTTCGTGGCCGCGGGCGACCCAGTACCCGACTTCGACTTCCAATGTTCGGTACTCACCCTCCCTCTCGCTTTCGGGACAACCGTCGACAAGGTCCCACCGCCAACGAAACTGCAAATCGATCCTTGCACCAAGGAGCGCTGGGCGTCACGCCTCGGTCCGTCAACGCGCAAGCGGATTGGCCTCGTATGGAGCGGCAGCACGGCACACACCAACGACCGGAACCGCAGCATTCCCTTGTCCCAACTCCTGCCATACCTGCCACAGGATCACGACTATATTTGCCTACAAAAAGAGTTGCGGGATGCCGACAAGGACACATTGCAGCAGTCCGCTAAGCAGATTGCGTTCTTTGGTGACGAAATCGCGGACTTTGGCGATACGGCGGCATTATGTGATTTGATGGACATCATCGTCAGTGTTGACACCAGCGTCGCGCATCTGGCCGCCACGCTCGGCAAGCCGACCTGGATCCTCTTGCCGTACCGTCCCGACTGGCGTTGGCTTCTGCACACAGCCGATAGCATTTGGTATCCAACGGTCCAGCTCTACCGTCAGGGACCGGAACGCGCTTGGCCATCAATTCTCAGCGAGATTCACGACGACCTTTCCTCCCTTCAATGGACCACGTGCCAAAAAGCGCTAGGAATTACTCCATATCCAACATTTCGAGGTAATGCTCCATGAAAAACCCCAATGCAATCGTTTCATCGGACTACGGACCGATCATCATCAATCTCAACGACACGGTAATAGGCCGGTTTGTCAGTCAGCACGGGTACTGGGCCACCACAGATATCGCACTGATCAAGCAACTGATTGATCTGCGGCTCGCCACGAAGCCGAAGATTGTCCTCTATGACATAGGGGCAAATATCGGCACCCATGCCCTTGCATTCGCCAAAACCTACCTCGATAAAATCCTCATTCGGGCATTCGAGCCACAGCGTCAGATCTACAACATGCTATGCGGAACGATTGCCATCAATGGCCTGCCGAATGTCCTCTGCCACCAAAACGCCGTTTGCGACAAAACCGGGATCACGCTGGAATTTTCCCCCCCCGATTATTACAGCAACAACAACTTCGGCGGATTTGAAATGTTGCCGGCCGTAAGATCCGACAATGAATCGATGGTCAAGGCTGGGCTTGAATCGGTCACCTCCGTCGCGGTTGACGACTTGGGCGAAAGTGTCGACTTTCTAAAGATCGACGTAGAAGGAATGGAAGACAGGGTGTTGGCCGGAGCCAGAAGGACACTTGATCTACACCGCCCCTTCTTGTTTCTGGAAATTCTGAAATCGGATATTGGTGGAATATTCGAAGAGCTAAAGCGCGCTCGATACGTGGCATACCAAAAGGACACCGACCTGCTTGCGGTGCCGGCCGAATGCCGCATCCAGATCGACGGAATTCCCAGAGTCTTTTGACCACCGCACCAATCGCCCCCCCTTCAACGCCGAACCCGGAGCATTTATGAGTACCAAGATCGACTCAGGTGAAATTCGCCTTATGGCGGATCCCGCAGCAGACATCGCTGACGTTCGCCGCGTAATTAAGACGCTCCGAGATCGATTTTTTATTTCTCTAGTGCACGACCATCTCACGGCCGAGCCACCCGACCGAATGCGGGATTTGGAAGACACCTTGGCCAGACAGTGGAATATCGTCGCTTCCCTTTCACAACCGCCGGACGACGGGATCCCCGTCGACATTCCCTTCACGATCGAGCGCGTTCTTCGTGCCGCAGACGTGGCGTATGAAAGCAAGATCGCCGCATTTGATCACGATGACATTTCCTCCTTCGAGTGCTTCGTCATACTCGACGCAATCGCCCGTTACAAAGCCGCCAATTCGCACGAGGCGGGCATTCGAATTCGGGTCCTCGCCCCAAGTTCCGATGAAAATGTCGAGATTCCGGAACCCACCCAGAATGATAAAGCGATTGAAGCGATCAAGAGCGAAGTCACCGCGACCATCATGAATCCGAATATCAGGCCTGTCGACCGCAGGCCGGTATACGGCACGACCGTCACAAATGCACCGCTCCTTTCAAAGAAATATGAAGTTGCCGCAAGTCACGTCGCCTCCTTCATTCCGAGGGCTGCGCTCCCGATAGTCCTTACATCGTCCAGCACGAATGATCTGTGCGCCACGGTTCGATTTCAGAATCTCGAAACACACGCGCCATCGATCTCCATCAGCCTTGGTTCCACCAGCGATACCGGATCGGCCCAGTTCACGGGACTCCGTTCCACCATATTTCTTTACAAGGGTGATCTCCACGCGCCATGGGAGCAGGACTTCGATCGAAGCGTAACGAGCGCGTCGCTTCAAGAACTAATAACCGTCGCGGCAACCCATGCCATCTACAACGTGGCAAATAAGGATATGTTAGTCAGCCGCACCAATGTTTCGGGAATGGTGCGCATCGATGTCATCCGCGGCAAAATTCTATTTGCCGAGGCATATGGCGATTTCGTGGGGGGGGTGGCGTCATCTCTTGAGCAGCTGGAAAGCCCAATTTCCTCCATCGAGTTGAAAGCGAACAGCAATTGGCCGAGCTGCAATCCGTCATTCTTGGATCTGGGTGCCGGTCACATGCTAGCGGCGATTCGAACCGCAAATCACCTGATCGATCCTTTGCAAAAGTACATTTTTTTCAACCAGTCCAAGACTCCCGCAACCGTAACCCACCTAGCAACTTTCGGCCCAACTTCATCTGAACATTTTAGTCGGGAAGTTGATGACTCGATTATTAAGCGCCTGCACCCCGACATCGTGACCATTGAGGATGCCCGAATTTTCCTCTACAGGGATTCGGCGTACTTGATTGCCAATGCCCTTGCGCACAAGCCGCACGTGACGAATACCATGGTGATCGCGGAACTCGACATTTCGGCGGCGCGCGTCACGCGATTTTGGATGTTGAGGTCTCCAACCGGCGCGGCGAGGGAAAAAAACTGGATGCCGATCGTACGGGGAGATGAGCTTTATGTTTTGCACAGCTTCGCCCCCGTTCGCATATTTAAGGTTACGCTTTCCGAGCACGAGGCGCTCCTGCATGAAGTTGCGGCACCCCAACCTTTCCCGCCTGCAGACAAGACGCTGTCGGGGGGAAGCGCGTTCGTCCCCTATAAGGGTGGACACCTTGCCGTCACCCATATACGACGCACCAATTTCGGAATGCGGCTCTATGCCAATCAGTTTGTTTGGATTTCCGCGGACCTCTCCGAAGTTCGCATCTCCCGCCCATTTCGGACGCGGGGCCTATCCGTCGAATATGCGACCGGCCTGCTAGCGAAAGACGGCATGCTTTCTATTGGCATCGGATACGATGACGCGCACGCGTTCATTGAAACCTACGACGAACGTATCCTCAAGCACCTCGGCATTGATTTAGAACGGCCCGCCGAAGCCAAGGACACGCTGCGCGGCGATGGAGGAATGTACAACGACGCTGCTTCGCATATCTCGTCAATCATTCCAAGGGCGATTGCAGGATTTATACGCGATCGGCCGACTCTAAAAGCGCTACGGGCGATCGCGCGCTTCCAAGGCGTTGGGACTCCTCAACTTTCAGTTCAATTCCATATTGAATGTGATGGGGAATTCGACCAGGATCTTCCGGATCTACTAAAGCGGAAGACGATCGTCTTCCGGAATGAAATTGAATTACCGAACCATCGTACCCACTGCCCGACGGCAGAGGTTCTCGTAAAAATACAGACCATTCTTGAGTTCGCTGCGAATTTCTCATTAATCGACCTTATGGATCGAGAGTCGGAATATATCAATCGCCACGAAGACGTCTTCGCGCATATTGCGATCGACCTGTTATCAGGGAAGGTCGTTGAAGCAAGGCTGGCTGGCACTCCAGTACGACATGGCACGCAAAACGCGCCCGGCTTTACCAAAGGCGAGGGCAAGTTTCTGCAGACGAATGTCGTCGATTCCGGAAAGCTTAGTCCATCAGCTTTTCCTATGGAATCGTTCGAGCTGGTGCACTTCCAGCAGTTTCTCATTCGCATCGGCTTTCGTTCCGGGATGTGGGGAGATCACATGGAGCGATACCTGGAGACATTTCGTGCCTTGAAAAAACTTTCATTTCCGGAGGCATCCTTCACGCGCGCGCTCGAAGTCGGTACGTCGTGGGTTTTTTCGACCTACCTAAGAGAGAATCGAGTATTCGATACTGTTGATGTTACCAACTTCGACCAGCGCGCCGAACGGATAAGCCATCTGGAATGTCCTCTGGCAGGCTTCAACCATACCTTTCGATCATTTAATATTGACATCGAAACCGACCAGATTCCAGTGCCAGACGGTTATTACGATTTCGTCCTTTGCTGCGAAGTTCTTGAACACCTTGACGTAGATCCAATGCATATGATGGCGGAGATCAATCGCAGCTTGCGCGTCGGTGGCTGCCTCGTTTTGTCTACGCCAAATTCAACCTCTTCCCAGATTGTGGGGAAGATCCTCAAGGGCTATGCGCCGCAGTTTTATATGCAATACCAAAAGGACAGGGATCCATATCGCCACAACTTTGAATACGCTCCAGGTCAGTTGCGGATTCTGCTGGAGGCCTCCGGCTTTACCATTTCCCATTTTTGGACGGCGGACACATTTTCTGCTGCCGATTTGGAAGCCGTAAGGCTATTAAAGGAACGTGGATACCCCACGGACTACCGTGGTGACAATATTTTTGTGGTAGCCCATCGGAACAATCCTGTCCGGGAGCGATACCCAAGTGAAATATATGACACGCGCTGGTAGGGTCGCGATGGGGCGCCACCTCGCGACTTGCCGAAGATGAACGTGAAGCCGAGGAAGTTGGAGGTCTCCGGTGTGCCGAGTCCGGTTCCGGTTCACCCGGGTCCCGCTGATGGCCACCGGAAGTGCATCCAGCGGAGCATGTTGTTTAGGCCCGGGCTGAAGTCCGTACGAAAAGCCGGGGAAGTCTTCCCCGTAGATCGCACGGAGCACTACGACCGCGCGCTGGACAAGTTTATCTTCCCGCGCAGCAATTCCGAGCCGGCGTCGCTTATGCGCGCCTGGCCTTGGTATATGCCTCCGCCGAACCGGTAGCAACCGGTCTTCCGGCCCACCGGCAACCATTCTTGCCAGGGGGAGGTCCCTGTCGGAGAAGCGAGGCGCTCATCGACGACTCGCAGCAATTACATTCCGCGCCACCGCATCCCAGGAAAACTCGCGGCGTATCACCGCGGCGGCCTCGTCCGCACGTTTGCGCCATTCAGCAGGGTTTTCATAAACGGTGCGCATCGCGGCGCGTAGTGAAGCCATGGACGGAATCGCCCAGTTGCCAAAATCGTCATTTCCATAGTCGGCGCGATAGAACGTCGAATAATCGGGATCCACGATTGGCGCGCGCTCATGTACTACCGGCACGAAAAGCCCCGGTATGCGCTCTAGAAAGGCAGACTGGCCGGAGACATTGGTAGCGATTACGGGTACCCCGCAGGCGATGGCCTCGATACAAGGCAACCCGAATCCCTCTGCCTTGGACGGAAAAACGAAGGCATCCGCCACTCGGTAGAGTTTGGAGATGGTCTCGTCGGACGCCACACCGGAGATGATCCGAATTCGGCCGTCATCGCGCACGCGCTCGCTCAGCTCCTGCACGCGATGCGGATAGAGAGGGTAATCGGCCTTGAGCCACAGCCGAACCTCCGGGTATCGGTCCGCTGGAAATTCGGCCCCGAACGCAGCGACGATCTCGTCGATGCTCTTCCGCCTTTCATACTTTCCGACCGACAGAAAGATGAATCCCCTATGGAGCAGCGGTTCAGGGCAATACACCGTCGGATCCACCCCCTCCGCGACGACGCGAATTCGTTCATCCGGAATGCCGTGAGCATGCAGGACCGCCTGCCCCCAGCCGCTAGGGACCCAGATTTCATCATACGGTTCGACCTGATCCAGCCAGGCTTTCGGCAACAGATCGGATTCGAATGCCCACCAGAGGACCCGACGTCCTCGAAAGCGGCGCACGAACTCGACGGGTTGACGCCAGAAGAAGATCGTGACATCAAGTCCATCCCGACTTTCCGCGATCGCCTTCGCGACCGCAGCCTCGTCTTTCATGTCCAGGTAGCGGAGTTCCATGTCCGCAGGAATGCGCTTCGCCAGGGCTGCATGGATATTTTCACTGTGGCGACCCACTCCCGTGTGGTTGAAGTGACAGTAGAGGTTGAGGCGGGTCGTCATAAGCCAGATCCGGTCAAATGGAACATGAAGGATAGGTTCCGGTGAAGTTGCGCCAGTGCCGCCGTCCAATCGCCGTATGCGTGCTGGCGGATCAGCCGAGCGCTCGGATACCACACACTATCACCACGATGCAGCATCCAGCGCCAATCGGGGGTATAGGGAAGAAGAATCCAGGTCGGGGTTCCCAATGTTGCGGCGAGATGGGCTACGCTGGTATCGACGCTAACGACGAGATCCATCAGCCCGCACAGTGCTGCGGTGTCGGCGAAATCGGCGATGTCCCCGCCATGGAAGGAAATCTTTCCGTCAAGGCGGTTCAGGACCTCCCGATCCTCGTCCCGCAACTCCTTTTGGAGGCAGACATACTCGCAATCCGCAGGCAAGTGCGGCGCGAGAGTCGAAAGCGGGACGCTGCGATTGCGATCGTTCCAGTGCGCCGCGTTGCCACTCCATGCCACGCCGATTCGCGGGCGCAACCCCGTACCCAAGCGTGCACCCCAGCGCGCCCGCCTGGGTTCATCGCTCCGCAACCGCGCGGGCTTCGGCACATCGGCCGCTGTGGTGCGGAACGCCAAAGGCAGGCTGAGGACCGCACAATGGAGATCGCAGGCCGGAACAGCCTCGCCCTGGAGGATCAGCCTGTCGACGCCTTCCATACCTTGCATGACGGCCTGAAGATCGCTGGGCACCTCCAGTATGACATGGGCCCCGAGATCCTTCAGCAAAGGGGCGTATCGGGAACATTGGATGAGGTCCCCCAACCCCTGCTCGTTGTGCAACAGGATCGCCCTTCCTCGCAAGGACTGGACGCCGGTCCAGCAAGGCATCGAGAATTTCCTCGCCGGGATTCCAAGCGCGGGGTTTTCCCAGCGCCGCTCATAGAGTGGAAACCCATGTTGAAAGTCTCCCGCACGCAACAAGTGCAAGGCCTTATTCCAGTAGGACTCGGCGTGGGCAGGGTCGATCGCGATCGCGCGGTCATAGCACGATGCCGCATCCGCGGACCGTCCGGCATCTTCCAGCGCATTGCCAAGGTTGTTGAGCACCTCGGCAGGATTCTCTCCCAGAGCAATCGCCCGGCGGTAGGAAAGGATTGCTTCCTCGAGCTTTCCCGACTCGTGGAGCACCTTGCCACGATTATTGTGTGCGGCGGCATAGTCCGGTTCGAGCGCGATCGCGGCGTCATAGCACGCCTCCGCCATCTCCCACTGTCGGGTCCTTTGCAAGGCATTGCCGAGGTCCAGGTATGCGGACGCCAAATGCGGGTTGATCCGGATTGCCCGTTTCAACAACTCGATCGCACGAAAGTCGTTCCCTTTCTGGTAGGAAAGCGCGCCCAGGAGACGCAGACTGCCGAAGTGATCCGGATCGGCGCATAGAATCTCCTCGTAGAGCGTTTGCGCTTTGTCAATGTCCCCGTTTCTGTGGAATGCCGCTGCGCGCTCCAGAAGCGCTCGCACGCTTCCCTCGTCTCCGGGATGCGGAATGACCGGCTCTTCGAGGGCTTCAATCATGCCCATCGCTCAGCATGGATCGCAGCCTTGCCAACGGATCCGCCCAGTCGCCGGGCCGGAGCTGGCGCAGCAGGTGGACGCTGGGGTACCACGGGCTATCCGACCGGTTCAGCATCCAGCGCCAGTCGGGGGCAAACGGCAGCAGGATCCAGGTCGGCTTTCCCAAGGCTCCGGCCAGATGCGCGACGCTGGTGTCCACGCTCACGATGACATCCATGAGATCGCACAATGCAGCGGCATCCGAAAAGTCCGAGATCAGGTCACCGTAATACGGAATTCGGTCCGTCCCGGTCAGCACTTCCTTGTCGTACTCGCGCAAATCCTTCTGCAAGCAGATGTAGTCACAGCAATCAGGCAGTTCGGGCAAAAGCAAGCGGAGCGGAATGCTACGCGCCCGGTCGCCCTTATGCGAAGCACTCCCGCTGCACACCAGCCCCACACGCCGCCGCGCCTTTTGCCCAAGCCGCCTCCGCCACAGCTCCCGCTTGGAGTCGTCGCTGCGCAGATAGGCCGCGGCAGCGGGAATCGATTTCGTCGTGGTCCGAAAGGCATACGGTAGGGACAGCACCGAGCAATGGATATCGAAGGACGGCAGCGGCTCGCCCCGAGGAATACATTCGTCGACCCCGTCGAGCCCCCCCAGCAGGGGAGTGAGGACGTCTGGAACCTCGATCACGACGCGCGCGCCGAGAGCCTTTACCTTCGGGATGTATCGGCAGAACTGGATCCAGTCGCCCAGCCCTTGTTCTCCGTGCAACAGGATCGTCCTGCCGGAAATGGATTCCATACCATCCCAGGCCGGCTGGGGAAAATTCCGTCTCCGGGAGGAAAAGTCGCGGGTTTTCCAGCGCC
The DNA here is from genome assembly GCA_000828975.1 of Burkholderiales bacterium GJ-E10. Classification (NCBI taxonomy): domain Bacteria; kingdom Pseudomonadati; phylum Pseudomonadota; class Betaproteobacteria; order Burkholderiales; species Burkholderiales bacterium GJ-E10. The sequence continues at coordinate 2,586,075 of AP014683.1, forward strand.
ATTCATATAGCGGCCAACCAGCCTCGAGATCCCCTGAAAGAAGAATGGCCATCGATTTGTTCCAATAGGCCTCCGGCAGGGTCGCATCGGCTGTGATCGCACGGTCGCAGCTCCTGATCGCATCGTCCAGCTTGCCCGCCTGTAGCAATGCGTTTCCCAAGTTTGCGTGCGCCTCGGCATACCCGGGTCGGATCTCGACAGCCTTGCTGTAGCTGCGGCAGGCGGCGTCGGGTTGTCCCAGACCCAACAACGCATTTCCGCGATTGTTGTATGCCTCCGCATATTCCGGACGCAGCGCGATCGCCCGGTCGTATCCGGCAACGGCATCCTCCGATCGCCCAAGGCTCTGCAGCACATTGGCCCGGTCGTAGTGCGCCTCCGGGTAGTCCGGCTTGCGCGCGATGACCTCGTCGTAGGCGGCAACCGCCTCGACTTGACGCCCCAACCCCTGCAATGCGCGGGCACGGCCGTACCGGCTAGGGAGAAACTCCGGCTTTCCGGCGATGGCCCGCTCATAGCTCGAGGCGGCTTCGGCAAAGGATCCGCGCGCCAGAAGCGCGTTTCCCAGGTTGTTGTATGCCTCGGCGTACTCCGGTCGCAGCGCAATCGCGGTTTCGTAACTGGCTATCGCGAACTCGGCCCGGCCAAGCCTGCCAAGGGCGTTTCCGAAGTCGAGGTACACCGCCGGATTGCCGGGGCAGGCTTGGATCGCGCACTGCAGCAATGCACAGGCGCGGTCATCGTCATTGCATTCCCCAGCGATGCGACCGAGTAGATACAGGCTTTCGAAGTGGGTCGGACATATCCGGAGAATCGCCACGCACACTTGCTGCGCCTGCATCAGCTTTCCCTCCTGATGCAGCGAAAGCGCATTTCGCAGCATGTCTGACACGCGCACGGAGGCTGCATTTTCCTCGATTGCGCTCACGGGAATCGGCTTCTCGGCCATGATTTGACACAAAACGCTACGCCAACGCGGCTTCCCGGATGCTATTCGGCGTCACCGTCACCCAATCAAGGGAGAACGGCTTGCTTTTCCGGTCAAGGTCCCCCTTTGCCCGGGGGCAAGACCGTTCGGCGGAGGGAATCTCCGTGTCGCTCCAGGCGGTACACCCACGCCAGCACTTCGGCGACCGCAACATACAGGGCTGGCGGAATCCGCTGATCCAGGTCGAAATGCATCAGCGCTGCGACGAGTTCGCGCGACGCATGCACCGGTACACCCGCTTCCCGCGCCTTGGCGATGATGGTATCGGCGATCAACCCCTGACCCGCCGCGACGACCTTCGGGGCAAGCCCCTTCGACGCATCGCCATCCGAGTAGGAAAGGGCCACGGCCCGTGGCAATGCGGCATTCCTACCGGAGCCTGACTTCCGATGCGGCGCCATCAGGACGGGTCTCCCGGCGCTTCGATCGCATCCTGCGCCGTCAACTGCGCCACGGTCAGTCCACGCGCATCGAGAGCCGACGCGAGTGCCGGCAATGCTCCCTGGAGCACGGCCGCATCGCGGGATTCCATTTGCACAGCAACGGCGGACGCGGCCACGCGGATTTTCGCGCGGATCACGCCCAGATTCGGCAAGGTCATCGAGAGCGTGGCGGTGAGCGGGCCCGCGACTTGCGCCGGATCGTCCGGTGCACGGCGGTCGCCGCGGTCCCGTGCAATCTCCAGCCGGAACTCCTGACCGGGCCATACCGGTCCGCTGAGGGAAAACGCCTGCTGCTGCAGCGCGTCGATCTGCGATGCGGCGCGCTGGTCGGACCACGCCTGCGGGTTCCCCTGCGCCCCGGCCAGGGCATCGGCGAGCAAGGCACGGGATTCCGCTTGCACCTGCTCCGAAGAGCGCTTCCCCTGTGCCCAGGCTGCAAGATGGGACTCAAGGAAGAGGCCGCTGCTTTCGACAGCCGATGCCAAGTTTCGGGCCAACACCGCGGCGGACGGGTCACCGCCCGATGCGGCCAAGGTCAAGGGCTGGCGCAGCAGGACCGCAGCAGCCGGCTCGCCCGTTCCCTGCGCCGCTCCCGCCACCGACCCTGCCCCCCCGCCCCCCGGCAGAGAAGGGGCCTGCAGACGCAATCCGGCAACTTGCGCTTCGACGATCGCAGCCCGCGTCGCGGCGGCGGCATCCGGAAGGGCTGGAAACTCGGGAAATGGCAACGCATCGGGCTGGGGCGCCGGCGTTCCGGGGCCGGTGACGAGTCCCAGCAATGCTTGGCGGACCGCCGCCGTCACCGCAATTCGCTGACCCGCGACGACAATCTGCGCCGGGGCTCGATCCCCGGCCAGGATCACCTCGACGTTGGCCCCCGATGCGGCGGCATGACGCAAGGCGTCCACTGCGGCCGCCGGAAGATTCGAAGCAAGGCGCCCCAGAGCGGCCAAGAGGCGATCTGCCGGCACGACCGATCGCGCCGACGCCGCGCCCTGTCCCCAGTTCGGCATCGGGGGGCGATCGGGACTGACTGGAGGAATTTCGATTGCCAACACCCGGCTCCTTGGGGCTGCAATCCACGGAACCTCGATTATTGGCGAGGTCGCCCGGGAACACAAACTGCAGTCGGTTCCCGCCGCGAAGCCGGAACCGCGGCGATCAAGCGATGCCAAGAATCCGGTTCAGGTCCTGCAACCAAGGCTCGGATCGCGCTCGAATCTGCGCGTCGTCCTGCAGAACGACGCGCAGGATCTCCATCCGCCTGCGAGCCTCGGCCGCCCCGAGCGTCTCGTCCTTGGCGGCTGTCCGGATCCGGTCGATGATGTCCCGGCACTGCGCCTCGATCCGGGCCACCCCCTCCCAATCGCCTTCCTTGGCCGCATCCAGCATGGTGCGGCTCGCGCGCGCAACTTCTTCGTAATACTCGATCAATCTCGACGGCTCCGGGGCAGCAGGTCGGCTCATGCTGCTTGATACGCACGCATCGCGAGCGAGTTGGGCCGGGGCAACGCCCCGGCGGAACTTGCTCCGGCCGCGCCGATTTCCGCCGCCAAGGGCGACGCCGCGGCGGTACCCTGCCTGCCGGTCACCTCGGGGCCGATCTTGACCCACGCATCGCGCAATCCCGAGAGGATGCCGACGGCATCGTCGATCGCGGCCGCATCGTTATGCACGTTGGCATGCAGCAGACGATGCGACACGTAGTCGTACAGCTCGATCAGGCGATTGGCGAATGCCGGATCGTGCCTGCGATCCACGCTGGCGCGCAAGCCCATCTGGACAATCTTCATTGCCTGCGTGATATACCGAATCTTGCCGGGAATGTCGCGCTGTGCCAGGCAGCCTTTGGCCTGGTTCATCGCCGCTAGTGCGCCGTCGAACAGTAAGAGGATTAATTTGTGTGGGTGGGCAGCGAAGATTTCCCCGTCCACGCTCGTTTTCTTGTAGAAGCTGGCGCCAAATCGGTTCACGATTTCCTCCGGTTTGTCGATGGTCGCAAACCACATATCGGCATTTCCGCACCAATTTTTAGCAGGTTGCCAGAAGATGCAGTGGGCCTTTCAGGAGACTGTGGCTTCCCGATCAACTATCCGGCGGAATCCGTTCACGGCAGCGCCGCGAGCTGCGTATAAAGCGACGCCTGGGTCTGCTGCCCTTGCACCAGATTCGCGTTGAGCTGACTATACTGTGCGATCAGGTTCTGCTTGATCTGCGCGAGCATGCCCTTTTCTGTCGTGATCTGCGAATTGAGGTTCGCGATCTGATTGTTGGTGGAATTTTCCGCGCTGCCGATTGCGCCGTTCGGCCCAACCAGCTGCGTCGCCAGGTTGGCAACCTGAAACGCAAATCCGCCACTCGATCCGGTTCCGCCCTGCGTGAACATCGCGCTCACCGCCGACGGATTGGCCGAAAGGGCAGCCTGGAACTGCGTGGTATTCAGCGCCAAGCTGCCATCCGAGTTGAACGACACGCCAATCTGCGCGAGATAGGAATAGCTGCTGCTGCCGCCTGCCGTCGTCGCGGAACTCATGATCGCCTGCAGGGAGTTGCTCGTCTGCATAGCAGTCGGATCGCCGGTCAGAACCGATGCCGTGTTCGATTGCGAGTTATAAGCGGTCAGGCTGTTATTGATGGAAACGTAGTTGTTATACGCCTGGAGAAACGACACCACCGAATTGGTGATCGCCGTCACATTGCTGCCGATTGCGACCTGGGCCGGCGCACCCGATGGCGTCGGTTGTGTCAAGTTGAGCGTCACCCCCTGGATTGCCGAGGTCACGGTATTCGAGGCCGACGACAAGGCCAGCCCATTGACGGTGAAATTGGCATCGGCCGCCGCCTGGCTCTCCCCCATCGCCGCCGACGAAGGACTCGTAGACGGCGATGCCGGGTTGAAGGCGATGCCCGCCAGACCGGTGCCGCTCGCTCCCGTACTCGTGACTGAAAATGCGTTGGACAGGCCGGTGTTGGCGGAGCTCAGCACGAGCCGGCTGCCGCTGGCATCGGTCACCACGGATGCGTTCACCGAACCGGACGCCGCCGCGTTGATCGCCGCGGCAATCCCGTTCAGGCTGTCGTTGCTCGACGTGATCGAGACGTTGATCGCGCTGCCGCTTCCCGTGAACGTGCTGCCGCTCAGGCTTCCCATCTGGATCGTGAGTGTTCCGGTGCCCATGTTCAGGGCGGTGGGGTCGGAAACCGGCGACGAAAATACCGACTGCGCCTGAGCGATCGAGGAAACGCCGATCGAGTAATTAGCGGTCGCCGGAGTCCCGGTCACCGTCGCCGCGACGCCGGTCCCCGTCACCGTCGCCTGGGCGGCCTGGAAGGACGACGGGTTGCTCAGCGTCTGCGCTGCCGTCTGGAGCGAAGACACCGCACCCTGCAGCTTGCCGTAGGCGCTCAGCGTCGTCTGGATGCCGGAGAGCTGATTCTGCAGCGCGGTCAGCGGCTGCGACTGGGCGTTCATCAGTTGCGTGACGAGCTGTCCGACGTTGATCACCCCGGTCGACATCAGCGAACCAGTGCCCGAGGTGTTGGTCGTGTAATTGGTGAGAAAACTCGTCTGGAACGGGTTGCCGTAAGTGCCAATCATGGTCCGATCCCCCGGAAATGGTTCGCGACAGCCATCGTCACGCGTTCGTATTGATCAGGGCGCCCGGCGTGGCGTCGGACAAGGCCCGAGCCGCCGCCGTCATCCACTGCGCCGGAAACTGCTGCACGACCTGCCGAGTCTGCGTATCGACGACCTTGACGATCATGTCGTTCGCCTGTTTGTCAAAGACAAAATTCAATTCCGTCCCGCCTTGCGCCAGCGCCGCGTTGGCGTCGGAGACCGCCTTCTGGATGACCTCCGGCGACACCGGTGCCCCTGCAGTCGCGGCGGGCATCCCGGGCGTCGCATTCGAACCCGGGGGCACTCCGTCGCCGGGCAGGGCGGCCGCCGCCCCTGCCGGATAGCCGGGGGCCCCGGATGCAGCGGAAATAGGACTGGATGCCATATGCCACCTCGTAGAACGAAATCACCCCACTCGCTTTCCGATAACGGCAGTTTGTAAACGATCTTGAGTGCAATCTTCCGGGAACCTTGATTTTCTTGCGCGAAGAAAAAGCGAAACGGCGGAAACCGGGGAGAATTCCCCCGGTTTCCGCCGCATCCCGCTTTCCGGGCGAACGCGCTCAGAAGTTCTTGAGCAGCGTCAGTACGGTTTGCGGCAGGGTGTTCGCCTGGGTGAGCATCGTCGCACTCGCCTGCTGGATGACCTGCGCCTGGGACAACGCCGAAGACGCCTGGGCATAATTGGTGTCGATGATCTGCGACCGGGCTGACGCCAGGTTCAGCGAGTCGACCTGCCCGACGGCGGCAGCCTGCTGCGCCTTGATCTGCCCGGCACCCCACTTTGCCTCGACGCCAAGAACCTCATTGAGTGCGGCATCGATATTGGAAATCACGCAGCCGCTCGCCCCGGCCGAGATGGTCGAAGCAAGAGCCGTACTCAGAGCGTCGCTACTATTGAGCGTAGAACCACTAACGTCAATCGAAATCGTATTCCCGCTATTTGCACCCACCTGGAACGTCGCCACGGTCACCCCGCCGGTTCCGAACATGGTGATGCCGTTATATTGGGTCTGGGAAATGATGCTGCCGATTTCGGCGCTCAACGCAGTAAATTCTGCGCTCAGGTTTGCCGCATCCGACGTGCTGGTCGTGGTGTTGTTCGCCTCCACCGCCAGGGTACGCATCTGCTGCAGCATGTTGACGACCGAGGTCAGCGCGCCGCTGGCGGTCTGCGCCATCGAGGCGGCGTCGTTGGCGTTCATGACACCCTGATTCAGGCCGTTGACTTGCGCCTGCATCAGCGTGGCGTCCTGCAAGCCCGCCGGATCGTTGGCGGCGGTGTTGATGCGATATCCGGACGACAACTGCTGAACGTCGTTGGCGACGTTCTGCTGGTTCACCGTCATGGCGTTCTGGGAAAACAACGACAGGGAATTGGTTTGGAGACTCAGCATGATCGGTCCTTTCCTTCTCTCCGTTTCGATTTCGGTGCGGTTTGTGCCGCGTTAGGTCCTATATCGGTGCCGGGTTGCGGAAACTTTAGGGATCCCCGCCCTGTAGGGAAAATTCCTACAAACAGACGGGCAAGACTCCGACGCGGATTTTGGGTAACTCACCGCTATATCGTTCCCGACTCCATCCCGCAAAATGGCATCACTTCATCACGCATTCCGGGGCATCCCCCCCGGCACCAACCCAGGAGAGGACGCCATGGAAACCGCAAACAACGAACAGCTTCTGCAGGAAATCCGCGAGGTCAATCTCGCCTACCTGATGCTGGCGCAGCACATGATTCGCGCCGACAAGGCCCAGGCCCGCTACCGCCTCGGCGTTTCCGAAGAAGTCGCCGCCATTGTGGAGCAGCTCACCCCGGCGCAATTGATGAAAATCGCCGGTAGCAACCAGCTGATCCTGCGATTCCGATTCGACGACGATGTCGTATGGAACCTGCTCACCAACCACTCCCGCGCCAAGCTGGCTCCGGGCGCCGCCGTCACCGGCCTGCACGCCAACATCGTGATGGCGGGCCAGTTCGCCGAAGCGAACTGATCCTTCCCAGCCGAACCGAACGAGGAGAGACGCCATGCGCATCAAGAGCATCGTCAGCGAAAGCCGTCAGATCCAACGCGCGATCGCGCTGATCAAGCTGGGCGCGCGCCTGCAGGTCTTGGAGTCCGAGACCGACCTGTCCTACGAACGCCTGCTGCGTCTCTATAAAGAGGTACAGGGCGAATCGCCCGCCCGGGGGATGCTGCCGTTCTCCACCGATTGGTTCATGACCTGGCAGCCGAACATCCACTCGTCACTGTTCCTGAACATCTATGAATACCTGAACAAGACCAGCGAGCTCGAGGAGATCGACGCCATCATCAAGGCATACGAGCTCTATCTCGAGCAAACCGGCGCCCAAAACATCGAACCGCTGCTCTCGGTCACCCGGGCCTGGCGCCTGGTGAAGTTCGTCGACGCCGGAATGATCACCCTCACGCCGTGCTGCAAGTGCGGCGGCAAGTTCGTGACCCATACCTACGAACTGACCAAGAATTACGTCTGCGGCCTTTGCGAGCCGCCGGCGCGTGCCGGCAAGGGTCGCGGCAGCCCACGGGTGGAAACCGAGGAAGAAGCCGCCCTCGCCTGAACCGATTTCGACTCCCTTGCTCCCCATGGACCCGGTCGACGCCGGGTCTTTTTTTCGCCGCCGCGCCCTGCGTCACCACTTCCCGCGAGCGTGGAACCCGTATTCCCGCCCCCCTCCCGCAGGGGCGGGAGGACGAACGCAAGGAGCAAACTCCCGGCAATCGCCCGAAATGTCGTCCTGGACGGCCGGACTTAGCCGATTTCGCCGGAGCGATCCTGCCTTCTAATGCACCCTACGACCTTTCCATTCCCCGCAGAGCATGTTCGTCATCATTGGTTACGTGTTGGTCCTGGGCGCGGTGTTCGGCGGCTACGCGATGGAACACGGGGACTTCGCCGTCCTCATCCAGCCGATCGAGCTGATGACCATCGGCGGAGCCGCCCTGGGCGCGTTCATCACCGCCAACTCGACCAAGGTGCTCGGGGCGACATTCAAATCGCTGCCCAAGCTGCTGGGCGGATCGAAGTACACCAAGGAGCGCTACATGGCGCTCATGGCGCTGCTCTACGACATCCTCACCAAGATCCGCAAGGAGGGGATGATGGCGGTCGAGAACGACATCGAGGAGCCCGAGAAAAGCCCGTTGTTTCAAAAGCACCCGACGGTCGCCGCCGATCACCATCTGGTCGAGTTCATCACCGATTACCTGCGCATGATGGTGTCGGGAAACATGAACCCGTTCGAGATCGAGAGTCTCATGGAGCAGGAGATCGACACCCACCACCACGAGGCGATGCAGCCGTCGATATCCCTGCAAAAGGCCGCCGACGGGCTGCCCGCATTCGGGATCGTCGCGGCGGTGATGGGGGTGGTCCGGACCATGGCATCGGTCGGCAAGCCGCCGGCGATTCTCGGGGAAATGATCGCCGCGGCGCTGGTGGGAACATTCCTCGGGATTCTGCTTTCCTACGGCTTCATCGGACCGCTCGCCGCGCTGCTCGAACAGAAGGTCGACGAGTCAACCAAGGAACTGAACTGCGTCAAGACGACGCTGCTCGCCAACCTGCAGGGATACGCGCCGGCGCTGGCGGTCGAGTTCGGGCGGAAGATCCTGTATTCGACGGAGCGGCCGAACTTCCTCGAACTGGAAAAGCATGTCAAGCAGAAGCGCTGACACAGCGCACGTCTCCCGCGCCCTGGCCGTCTCCGCCCGCAGGGGGGAGGAGGGAGTGTCATGAGCACTCCCAGCGAAAAGGCGAAGTCGACGATCGTCGTCAAGCGCGTCAAGAAGGGCGGTCATGGCGCGCACGGCGCCGCATGGAAGATCGCCTACGCCGACTTCGTGACCGCGATGATGGCGTTTTTCCTGCTGATGTGGCTGCTCGGCTCGACGACCAAGGGCGACCTCAAGGGGATTCAGGACTACTTCCGTTCCCCGCTGCAGATTTCCCTGTCGGGCGGTCCCGGTACCGGCAGTTCCACCACCGTCATGACCGGCGGCGGCAACGACCTGACCAAGGAGGTCGGGCAGGTGCACAAAGTCGCTGCCGACGCGGTCCGGCGTCAGCGCGACCAGATGATGGCCACGGAACGGGCAAAGATGCGCGAATTCAAGCGCCATCTCGAGCAGGCCATCCTCGCGAACAAGGAACTGGCGAAATTCCAGAGCCAGATCCGCATCGAGATCACTCCCGACGGCCTGCGCATCCAGATCGTGGACAACGACAAGCGGCCGATGTTCGCGACCGGCAGCGCGCACATCAAGAGCTACATGCAGCAGATCCTGCAGGACTTCGGGCCGGTGCTCAACGACTTCGGCAGAAAGATCATCGTCACGGGTCACACCGATTCGTCGCAGTACCTCAACGGCGACCGGTCGTACTCCAACTGGGAGCTCTCGTCGGACCGCGCCAATGCGTCGCGGCGCGAACTGATCGCCGGCGGGATGAATTCCGCGCTGGTCATGCGGGTGGTTGGAATGGCCGACTCCGCGCCGCTGGTCACCAACGACCCCATGAACCCGCTGAATCGGCGCATCTCGATCCTCATCCTGAACCGGATGGCGGAAGCGCGAATGGCGAAGGAAAATTCCGAGGTCAACGAGGGGACGGCCGGCGACTTGCGGCGGACCGTGGCGATCAACCCGGCGGGAAATCCGATCAAGCTCCCGACCCTCGTCGCCGCGCCGCCGAAATGACCTCGCATGTGCCATCCCTCATTCACGGCGATCAGTCGGCGGGAAACGGCGGAAACCGCCGCTTTTCGGCGATTCGGCCGTTTCGCCGCCCCACGAAAATACCTTCGCTGCAAACCTACGCGGACCACGGGTAGCCGCGGTCCCGCGCACGATGGAGTTTCCCCATGAATACCGACGCGCGATTTCTCATCGTCGACGACTTCTCCACCATGAGAAGGATCCTGCGCAACCTGCTCAAGGAAATCGGCTTCAACAATGCCGAGGAGGCGGAAGACGGTGCCGTCGCCTTGAACATGCTCCGCAACGGCAAATACGACTTTGTCGTGTCCGACATCAACATGCCGAACATGGATGGCTTCACCCTGCTGAAGAACATCCGGGCCGATGATGGCCTGAAGCATCTTCCGGTGCTCATGGTGACGGCGGAAGCCAAGAAGGAAGACATCATCAATGCCGCCCAGAACGGCGCCAGCGGCTATATCGTGAAGCCGTTCACCAAGGCGACGCTGGAAGAAAAGATCGAAAAGATCTTCCAGAAGCTCAGCGGGCAGGCCTGATGGGGGCGGTCATGGATCTCGAACCGACGAACTCGACCGCGGTAGCCATCAACGGCGCGGGGCCGGCCGGGGCGCCCGACGACGGCGGACCAGCCGACGACGGGATGTACCACCGGCTGGGCCATCTCACGCGGATGCTGCACGATGCGCTGCGCGAGCTCGGCTATGACCAGGAACTCTCGGATGTCCGCGCGAATCTTCCGGATGCGCGCGACCGCCTGTCCTACATCGCAAAAATGACCGGGGACGCCGCCGAAAAGGTGCTCAATGCGGTGGATCGCGCGCGGTCCGTACAGGAAGAAACTGCCGATCACGCCCGGCGGCTGCGCATGCGCTGGGATGCGGTCGAGGCATTCACCGAGGGGGGGAACCCCCCGGGGTCGCGCGCCACCCCGGCGGGGGCCGAACTGGTGCAGGAAACCTGCGCATTCTTCGGGGCGCTGGACAAGCAGGCCGAAGCGACCAATGCGATCCTCACCGACATCATGCTGGCGCAGGATTTCCACGACCTGACGGGCCAGGTGATCCGCAAGGTGGTGAACCTCGCCCAGACGCTCGAGGAGCAGCTCATCAGGCTGCTGGTCGAGACGACGCCCCCGGAACTCCGCAAGAAGCCCGAGCCGACCGGACTCCAGGGCCCGGTGGTGAATGCGGAAGGCCGCGACGACGTCGTGACCGACCAAGCGGGCGTCGACGATCTGCTGGCCAGCCTGGGGTTCTGAAAGCCATCGAGCGAGCATCTGCCATCGCGGGCGGGGCCCCGGGTTGCGGCCTAGGATCGCCATCGGTAGGCTGGGCGCACCGCGCGGCGCTGGGGGCGATGTGCAATTTCGGCGATGGTGTTTGCAGCGCGCCAGCGAGCGATGGCTGCACCCCGCCGGGGCCGGCTACGCGGTGGTCGCCCCTGCGGAGCGACTGCGCTGCGCTGCGCAGTCCGCGGGCGCACGGCCGAACTCGCTCCGCGGCCTGCGGCCGCTGCGCTCAGACATGCGGCCGTGAGTCAGAGGGGATGGCGCGCGGTCGCGCGCCCCGCCCGCAGCCTTGCCCTGCTCGCCACCGCGTCTTATGCCGGCCCCGGCGGGGCGCAGCCACCGCTCGCAGTCACGACCTCGACCGGGCAAACGAAACACCCCCCCCTCTATTGCGAGTCCCACGATCCGGAATGGGCGATCCCCTGCTTTCCATGCCGCGGTGCTTGCCGCGAGATCCGGGCGTCCTGCACCGGTTCCGGCCCCATCAGGGGGCGCGGTGAGATGGTATGGACGCCTCCCACCTTCGCCGCGCTCCCAAGCTGCTTGATCGGGGGGCCTCGCGTGCAACGGCATCAAGTGCCAAAGTGGAGGTTCTCGCAACCACTCGATGACGGAGGCCCCACGATGGATGCTACAACCTATGCAGTGGATCTTGCCAAGCATGTATTCCAGGTTCATTGGGTTGATCCCGCCAGCGGGGAGATCCACCGTAAGAAGCTCAGCCGCGCCAAGCTCTCGGAGTTCTTCGCACAGCTTCAGCCGGCCAGGATCGTGATGGAGGCTTGTGGGGGTGCCCACCATTGGGCCCGCCGTCTTGTCGCGATGGGTCATGAGCCCGAGTTGCTGCCCGCCAAGCAGGTGCGTGCGTTCGTGCGCGGCAACAAGGATGATGCCGCCGATGCGCGAGCAATCTGGGTCGCGGCCTCGCACGAGGATATCCGGCGCGTTCCGATCAAGAGCTGTGACCAGCAAGCCATCCAGTCGCTGCACCGGATCAGGTCGCATTGGATCACCACGCAGACAGCGACCGTCAACATGCTCCGGGGACTGATGTATGAGTTCGGGGTGGTGCTGCCGCAAGGGCGCCATGCGGGCTTGCGTGTGCTGGCCGAGCGCCGCGCCCAATTTAACGAGAGCTTGCCGGAGCTGATGGTGCGTCTGGTCGATGAGTTGCAGCGAACGCTCAAGGAGATCGCGCACAACATCGAGGTGGCCGAAGGCGAGATTGCCGCCGTACAAAAGAGCTCAGAGACGGCCAAGGCGCTGCGCCAGATCCCGGGCGTGGGTGTCTTGGGGGCGACCGCCCTGGCGGCCGTTCTGGGCGATGGCAAGGCCTGGCGCAACGGGCGGGAGTTTGCCGCCAGCCTGGGGCTGAGCCCGGGTCATCAGGGGACCGGCGGCAAGGTTCGCATGGGCGGCATCACCAAGCGCGGCGACCCGTATCTGCGCACGCTGCTCATCAGCGGTGCGCACGCGGTGGCAATATCGAAGAGTCGCACCGAATGGTTCACCAAGATCCTGGAGCGCCGACCGACGAACGTCGCTGCGGTTGCATGGGCCAACAAGACTGCAAGAACAGCCTGGGCATTAATCCGGCACGGGCGCGCTTATGACGCGAGCTGGAAGGCGAGCGCACCCGTGGCGGCCTGAATACGGCTTCCCCGAAGGGTAAATAACCAACAAACAATGGCAGATGCCAAAACGAGTGTGCGAGAGAAGTTGACGAGGTGATGGCAAGCGGCCAGACCGTGGGTCGGAAAATCCGATGCGCTGCTCGGGCAAGCTTCACGCAAAGCCCTGTGGTGAGATGGGATCCGACCTCGCGAATGACCATCAAGGCCAGCGGCGGAATTACATCCGAACCGCACGAACAGGCCGGATATAAGACCGCAGTTGAACCGCCATACCAGAACTTCAAGACTTCTCTTGACACAAGGGAGGCGTCCATATAAGCAGCGCAGGAGCCGGGGCGGCGCGCTTGCGCGCCTCCTTTTCTGACTCACGGCCGCATGTTTGAGCGAAGCGTCCCCATCGGGGACGCGGCGCGAGTTCGGCCGTGCGCCCCGACTTCGAGCAGCACAACGCAGTCGGCCCGTAGGGCCGACTGCACCCCCGGGCCGGAACCGGTGCAGGACACCCGGATCTCGCGCGCGACATTCCTCGCACGGATCCGGCGCGCACGGACGACATGCCCCAACATGCGCGAAGCACTTGCGCTCCCAACAGCATGGAGCACGGCACCAGGAGCGCGGGAGCGGACCGGTATGAGCAATACAGCGAGCACCGCAGGACCGCGAACCGGGTCCGCGCGGTCGTTTTCAGCAGCCTGCTAAACCTGCATGTTCATGATCTGGCTATACGCCTGCGTCAGCCGATCGCGCACCTGGACGGCTTCGGAAAGATTCAGCTGCGCCTTGTTGATCGCAACCATGGTCTGCTCCAGGCTCACGCTGGGGTTGCCGAGCTGAAACTGCTGCTGCAGCGCGTCCGCCTGGTTTCCGCTCTGGCTGACCGCCTTGAGCGCGGAGTCGAGCGCAGAGACGAAATCCATCCCGGCACTCGCCGCCGACGCCGCAGCGGCCCCGGGCCCGCCGAGCGCGATGTTCGCCGCCGCACCCGCGAGCTGCGTTCCGATCGCCGTGATGTTCATGCCGTGCTCCCGCTTGATTTTCAGGAAACGGTAGCGCGGCACGAGCGGAGATGGTCGACGCGGTAGCGGCAGGAAAGCGGTCCATTTCTCCGCACCCTCACCCCCGCCATCTCCCGCCTCTGCGGAAGAGGGGGCGTTCCGTCTTGCATGCGCTGCCGTCCTGGACAGACAAGCCTGCGAAAGCTCCCGGTTTCCTCGGCTTATCGACGCATTCGCGCCCTCAAGTCTGCCAATAATGGATTCGTGGACGATTCCGGAATCCCGCGATCGTCCGAACCGGAAACCGAAACCCCAGGAAATCCGGCCGGGATCGTCCGGCCCTCACGCCGAAACCGAAATGGGCATCTTCAGCCGACTCTCCCCCCGCTCCCTGGCGCTGCTCGGCCTGGGCTCCGCGGCAATGATCGCGCTCATCGTGACCGCATGGATGTGGAGCGCCACGCCCAACTACGGCGTCCTGTTCACCAACGTCTCGGATCGCGACGGCGGCGACATCATCGCGCAACTGGCGCAGATGAACGTCCCCTACCGCACGACCGAGGGCGGCACGATCATGGTCCCGGAGGACAAGGTCAACGAGATCCGGCTCAAGCTTGCATCGCAGGGCCTGCCGAAAGGCTCCGTGGTCGGGTTCGAGTTGCTCGACGCGCCGAAGTTCGGCCTCACCCAGTTCCAGGAGCAGGTCGACTACCAGCGCGCGCTGGAAGGCGAACTGGCGCGTTCGATCCAGTCGCTGTCCCCGGTCAGCGCCGCCCGGGTGCACCTGGCGATTCCGAAGACCTCCGGATTCCTGCGCGACCGCGACCCCCCGACGGCCTCCGTGCTGCTGCAACTGCGCGGCGGCGATACGCTCGACCGCGCCCAGATCGCGGGCATCGTGCACCTGGTCGCGTCCTCGGTGCCGGATCTCAACCCCAAGAACGTCTCGGTGGTCGACCAGTACGGCAATCTGCTGTCGACCCAGGCCGAGGGGGTGAACGGCCTCGACCCGACCCAGCTCGACTACGTCTCGCAGATCGAAGCGGCGACCTCCAAACGCATCCTCGACATCCTCGAGCCGATCGTCGGTCCCGGCAACGTGCGCGCCCAAGTCACCGCCGACGTCGATTTCTCCAACGTCGATACGATGGATGAGACCTACGCGCCCAACGGCAATCCGACCAACGCGACGATCCGTTCCCAAACGACGGAGAGCAGCGTCGAACCCGGTCCCGCCACGCCGCAGGGCATTCCCGGCGCACTGTCCAATCAGCCCCCCGCGCCGCCACAGGCCCCGATCAACAATCCGGCGTCGCCGCAGCAGCAGCCCGGAGCCGGTGGTGCCGGCGGCCCCGGCGCCCCGGCGGCCGGTGCAGCCGCCAATCCCGCCGCGCCCCAGCCGAGCGTCCACAAGCAACAAACGACGAATTACGAAGTCAACCGCGACGTGCGCCGCGTCCATGATGGGGTCGGCCGCATCCTGCGCCTGACCGCCGCGGTCGTCATCAACGACCATATGGCGCCGGAATCCCTCTCCCCGTCCGCCAAAGGCAAGGGAAAAGGCAAGGCCGCTCCCGCCAACCAGTCGTTGCGCACCATCTCGGTACCGTGGAGCGCCGTCGACATGCAGAAGTTCCAGGCGCTGGCGGAGCAGGCGATGGGATACAACCAACAGCGCGGCGACAAGATCAATGTCGTCAACGTGGCGTTCCAGCAGCCCGAGATGGAGCCGATCGCACCGCCATCGCTGCTGCAGCGCCCCGACGTGCTCAACATCGTCAAGGAAGGCGGCAAGGCGCTGCTCTTTCTCGCGCTGACCGGCATCGTCGTGTTCGGCGTGCTGCGCCCGGCCCTCAAGATGATCGCCGAGACGCCCACCCCGGCGCCGGCGGCACTGGAAGCCGCCTCCGCCATGGCGGCCGAGCCCGCCGCACTGGCAGCGCCCGCATCCCACACCGCAAGCACCCTGGAAGGTCTGCGTCAGATTGCCAAGAGCGATCCCGCGGCCGTCGCCAACGTCGTCAAGAGTTGGGTCGGCGACAACAACAAGTAACGCGAACCGAGCGCAGGCATGAGTACCGCAACCGCAGAAGAAGGACTCGAACGCGCCGCCATCCTGATGATGTCGGTCGGCGAGGAAGGTGCGGCAGAGGTCTTCAAGTACCTCAGCCCGAAAGAGGTGCAGAAGCTCGGCGAAACCATGGCCAAGCTGCGCTCGGTGTCGCGCGACAAGATCGACGATACGGTAAAGGCGTTCCATCAGACCCATGGCGAGCAGTACTCGCTCGTCAAGGATTCGGACGAATACATCTCCCAGGTGCTGCGCAAGGCCCTGGGCGACGACAAGGCGAACCTGCTCATCGACCGCATCCTGCAGGGGCGCGACGTCTCCGGCATCGAGTCGCTGAAGTGGATGGACCCCGCGGCGGTGGCCGAACTGCTCAAGAACGAGCATCCGCAGATCGTGGCCTCGATCCTGGTCCATCTGGACCGTGACCATGCCGCCGAGTCGCTGAAGTTTTTCCCCGAGCGCATGCGCAACGACGTACTCCTGCGGGTGGCGACGCTCGACGGCATCCAGCCGCAAGCGCTCGACGAACTCAATCAGGTTCTGTCGCGGGTGCTTGCCGCCGGCGACAAGGTCAAGAAGACGACCCTGGGCGGAGCCAAGACGGCTGCCGAAATGCTCAACTTCCTCGGCGGCTCGATCGAATCGAGCGTCGTCGAGTCGATCCGCGAGCACGACGGTGACCTGGCGCAGAAGATCCTCGACCAGATGTTCACCTTCGACAACCTCATCGACCTCGACGATCGGGGAATCCAGACGATGCTGCGCGAGATCCAGTCCGATTCGCTCATCGTTGCGCTCAAAGGCGCCGATCAATCGCTGCGCGAAAAGATCTTCAAGAACATGTCTTCGCGTGCGGCGGAGACGCTGCGCGAAGACCTCGAGTCGAAGGGGCCGGTCCGCCTCTCCGAAGTGGAGCGCGAGCAGCGCGAAATCCTCAAGACGGTGCGCCGTCTCGCCGACGAAGGCCAGATCCAGATCGGATCCGGCGGCGGTGACGACGGATTCGTCTGACGGAGCCGACCACGATGCCCAGCACCAATCGCCACCTCCGTCCATCCGCACCGGCGCAAGCCACGACGCCATGGGAACTGCATCCGCTGTCCGACGGCGTCAGCCTCGCGACCGCGAAGCGGCTCACGCCGCGCAACGGCCTGCATGCGGCGCAGGAACGGCAAAGCGGCTACGAAGAGGGGCGCGCCCAAGGCTATGCCGACGCCGCCGCGGAGGTCCGGCGCGCCGCCCAGCAGGCTCGGGCCGCCGATCTTCAGCGCCTGGAAGCGATCCTGGTGCGGATGCAATCGCGCTTCGACGAACTGACCGCGCAGGGCGCCGATGCGCTGCTCGACCTCGCGATCGAAATCGCAGCCCAGGTGCTGCGCCGCGAGGTCCGCACCCAGCGCGACGCGATCCTCCCGGTCGTGCGCGAGGCGCTCGCCCTCGTGACCGAATCGCACGGCCATCCCACCGTGCGCTTGTCTCCGGCGGACATCGCCTTCGTGCGCGACGCGCTCTCCGAGGATGGTCACCTCCGCGGCGCCCGCTTCGTCGAAGATCCGACCGTCGAACCGGGAGGCTGCCGGGTCGATACATCGCAGGTGGAGATCGATGCCACGATCGGCACGCGCTGGCGGCGCACGCTGGAAGCCCTCGGATGCGAGCCGGACGGCAACGCGGCGCTCCGGGATCCGCATGACCCGAAGGAGGCGCCGTGAACGCGATCGCCGAGCCCTCGCGCAGCCTGGTGCAATTCCTCGAAGAGTGCCGCGGCATCGCGCACCATGCGGAGCCGCTGGCGCAACGCGGAAGGCTGACCCGGTCCGCGGGACTGGTTCTGGAGGCGATCGGACTGAAGCTGCCCGTCGGGGCGCGAGCCGTGATCGTCCAGGACGACGGCGCGCAGCTCGATGCCGAGGTCGTCGGATTCGCGGGCGAACGCCTGTTCCTGATGCCAACCGTCGAGCCGCAAGGCATCCGACCGGGCGCGATGGTGATCGCCCAGGATCCCGAGGCGCTGCGGCCGCGATACGGCCAGCGCAACCATCCGTGGCGCCGCGCGGAAGACCGGACGCGCCGCCTGCCGATGGGTGCCGCCTTGCTTGGCCGGGTGCTCGACCCGAACGGCGTGCCCCTCGACACCGACGGTCCGCTGGCACCTCGTCCCGGTGCCGACCTCGAATCGCGGACCTTGCTGAGCCGACCCATCAACGCCATGCGCCGCGATCCGGTCCGGACGCCGCTCGACGTCGGAGTGCGCGCGATCAATGCGCTGCTGACGGTGGGCCGGGGACAACGGATCGGCCTGTTCGCCGGTTCCGGGGTCGGGAAGAGCGTTCTGCTCGGGATGATGGCGCGATACACCGCTGCCGACGTGATCGTCGTCGGGCTGATCGGCGAACGCGGCCGGGAAGTCAAGGAGTTCATCGACGAGATCCTGGGGCCGGAGGGCCTGGCGCGCGCCGTGGTGGTGGTGGCGCCGGCCGACACGACACCGCTCGTGCGGATGCAGGGCGCCTCGTACGCGACGGCGATCGCCGAGTACTTCCGCGACCGCGGGCGCAACGTCCTGCTGCTCATGGACTCGCTCACCCGCTACGCAATGGCGGCCCGGGAGATCGCGCTGGCCATCGGGGAGCCGCCCGCGACCAAGGGCTACCCGCCGTCGGTGTTCGCCAGACTGCCGCAACTCGTCGAGCGGGCCGGCAATGCCGGTCCCGGCGAAGGGTCGATCACCGGGTTCTATACCGTGCTCACCGAGGGCGACGACCTCCAGGACCCGATTGCCGACTCCGCGCGCGCCATCCTCGACGGCCACATCGTGCTGTCGCGCAAGCTGGCCGAATCCGGGCATTTCCCCGCGATCGACATCGAAGCCTCGGTGTCCCGCGTCATGACCTCGGTCAGCACGCCGCAGCAGATCGACGCCGCGCGGCGCTTCCGCAACGCGTATTCCCGATACCAGCGCAACCGCGACCTGCTGGCTGTCGGCGCCTATGTGCCCGGAGCGGACCCGGCGCTCGACGCGGCGATCGAAGCCCATCCGCAGATGGAAGGCTTTCTTCGCCAGGCGATGGAGGAACGCGCGCCCCTCCATGATGCGCAAGCCGCGCTGGCAGGCCTCGTACAAGGAATCCCGAACTTCTCGTCATGAACCCAGCCACCGCCACCATCCTTCTCGAACTGGCGCGGAAGCGCCTCCAGGCCGCGCAGGCACGCCATGCCAACCTGCTGCGAACCCTTGAGCAGGCACGCGCGCACGGCGAAATGCTGCGCCGCTACGCGGCCGAATACGATGGCCGTGCGCTCCCGCGCGCGGGCGACGCGCGCGATCCGAGCGCCGAACGCAATCAACGGGCCTTTCTCGGACGGTTGCAGCTCGCCGTCGCGTCCCAGGAGCAGGAACTCGAGGCCCGCGAACACGCTGTCCGGCACGCGTCCGAGGACGTCGTGCAATGCGAACGGAAGCTGAGCATTCTCGAAACCCTGATGACGCGGCGCGCGGAAACGGAGCGGCTGCGCAACAACCGCCGCGAACAAAACCATATGGACGAACTGGCACAGCGCGCCTTCGAGCGCCGTCTTGCCGCTTCCGGGGGCTACCCCGCATCTGCGATCGGAGAACCATGATCCCGTTTGCGCTCCTCGCCGGCAGCGATCCGGCCCCCGCATCCTCGCCATCCCCGGTCGACTCGGGGGCACCTCCCTCCGCCGGACCGGTCGGAGCGGCACCCGGGGCATCGCCCCCGCCGTTCGCATCCGTCATGGCGCAGGTGGCCGCGAACCCACCCCCGGCCCCGGCTCCGACGGCGACGCAACCCTCGGCAAGCACGCCGCCCTCGCCGAACGGGAACGGGGAACCGACCACGCCAGCCTCCGGCGATCCGCCGGCCGCGGCGAGCGGTCCGTCCCAACCGAGCGGGTCGGTCAGCGCCGGCGGCAGCAGCCGCGCGACGGCCCAGGAATCCGGTTCGACCGCATCCCCCGCCACCACCGCTTCGGCGACGGCATCGACCGCACCACCGAAAGCCCCGGCCAAAGCCGCCGCCGCACACGGCAAATCCCATTCGGCCGCCGGATCGTCGGCGCCGGCCTCGCGCGCGGCCAACGATCCGGTGCAGCAGGCGCTCGCCGCCGCGATGCATCTCACCGCACCCGCCCACCCGCCGGCGCCGTCCGGCGGCCCGGCAGGAAGTGGTGCAGGAAGCGCCGCTGGCACGAACGGCGGGTCGGGTTCGGCGGTCGGGACGGTCTCGGCCTCGACGGCGATGTCGCCCGAAGCGCAGGCAACCCTGGTACGCACCCGGGCAACCCATGGCATCGACGCGCGCGGCGGCGGCCTGCTCACGACCGGCGGCAAGGGCGGCAACCGATCCACGGCCAGCGCCGTGAACGGCGGGGGAAACGGCGGCGCCAATGGCGCAACGGCCGCCGGGACGAACGATTCGAACCGCGGTGCGGCGGCGGCCAATGCCGGCCCCCAAACCTCGTTCGGCACCACTCTGGCGGCTGCCGGCTCCGCCGGCCCGCAGTCGGCCAACGGCGGGACCGCGGGAAGCGGCACCGCCGCGGGAGCGCTGACCGGTTTGGGCTCCACCGGAGCCACATCGCCCATGGCCTCGCTGGCCGCAGGCATGGCGCCCGCCTCGGGCCTGGTCGGACCTCCGGTGGCGGCGCACGTCGCCGCTCCGGTCGGCACGCCCGGGTTCGCGCAGGATTTCGCCAGCCGCGTCGTGCTGCTCGCCCAGAACGGCACGCACAGCGCGCAGCTGTCCCTCCACCCCGTCGACCTCGGGCCGGTAAGCGTCTCGATCCAGATGAACGGTCAGGCCGCGACGCTGGCGCTCGCCGCCCACCACGAAGCGACGCGGGACGCCATGCAGCAGGCGCTGCCCCGCCTGCAGGAGATGTTCCAGCAGAACGGCCTGCAACTTGCCGATGCCCATATCGGCAACGGGTCGGCGTACAACCCCCTGCCGCAGCAACGACCCGGCTCGGGCGGCCGCGGTCGCGGCGGCGGTTCCGGAACCGGAGGCTCCATCACCGCTCCGGCCGCGCTCGCGGCGACCGGCGGCCGTGCTAGCACAAGCAGCCTGCGCCTCGTCGACACTTTTGCGTGAAAAGGAAGCGGGAAAGCCACGAATTTCCCGCGACCGATTCCCGCCTCCTTTCCGAATAATTCCCCTCAAGATTTCCGCGAGCGTGCCGATAGGGGCCCGCCGCGGAAAGATTCTTTGTCGAGGATTCGGAAGCCATGGCGGAAACCAAGCAAGCAGCGGAAGGCGGGAAGAAAAAGTCGAAACTGCCGATACTCATCGCCATCGTGGTGCTGCTGCTCGCGGCCGGGGGCGGCGCGGCGTACTACTTCCTCGTCGTGAAAAAGCCCGAGACGCCGGCCCAGGCGGCGAAGGAAGCGGCGGAAAAGAAGAAGGACGAAAAGCCGACCTTCGTCGAATTCGAGAACTTCACCGTCAACCTGGTGGATCCCGACAAGTATCTCCAGATCAAGCTCACCTTCCAGACCAGGTCCGTCGATGCCGGCGAGTATCTGAAGGATTACATCCCGGTCGTACGCAACGCCGTGATTCCGGTGCTGAGCTCGCAGACCGAGGCGAACCTGATGACCGACGCCGGCAAGACAAAGCTCGAACAGACGCTCGTC
This sequence comes from Burkholderiales bacterium GJ-E10, assembly GCA_000828975.1. NCBI lineage: Bacteria > Pseudomonadati > Pseudomonadota > Betaproteobacteria > Burkholderiales > Burkholderiales bacterium GJ-E10. The sequence goes on from AP014683.1 coordinate 2,607,508, forward strand.
AACGCCGTCAACAAGGCGCTCGCCGGCGGCAAGATCGACGACCCGGTCAGCGGCGTACTCATCGTCCACATGATCATCCAGTGACCGGAACGACGCCATGTCCGACCAGTTTCTTTCCCAGGATGAAGTAGACGCCCTGCTCGAGGGCGTCACGGGAGAATCGCAGAAGGTCGAAAAGGATGCCGCGCCAGAAGGCATCCGCAACTACGACCTGTCGAGCCAGGAGCGCATCGTCCGCGGGCGGATGCCGACGATGGAGATCGTCAACGAGCGCTTCGCCCGCAACCTGCGCGTCGCCTTGTTCAATTTCATGCGGCGGAGTCCGGAGATCTCGGTCGGCCCGGTCCGCGTGATCAAATATTCGGTGTTCCTGCGCGACATCGTCGTGCCGACGAACATCAATGTGATCACGCTCTCGCCGCTGCGCGGACAGGGTCTGGTGATCCTCGATCCGAGCCTGGTGTTCTGCGCGGTCGACACGCTGTTCGGCGGCAGCGGCAAGCAGCACTTCCGCATCGAGGGCCGGGACTTTTCGCCGACCGAGCAGCGCATCATCCAGCGGCTGCTCGACGTCACGCTCGCGGAATACACCAAGGCATGGGGAACGCTGTTCCAGTTCCAGTTTCACCACCAGCGTTCCGAAATGCACACGCAGTTCGCGAACATCGCATCGCCCTCCGAGATCGTGGTCGCGATCACCTTCAACGTCGAATTCGGCGACAGCGGGGGCGAAATCCACATCTGTTTCCCCTACTCGACGCTCGAGCCGATCCGCGACGTGCTGTATTCGTCGATCCAGGCCGACGGCGCCGAACCGAACCGCCGCTGGGTGCAGCAACTCACCCAGCAGGTGCAGTCCGCCGACGTCGAACTGGTCGCCGAACTGGCCACCGCCAAACTGACGGTTGGAGAGCTGATGCACCTGAAAGTCGGGGATTTCATTCCGCTATCGATCCGCGAAATCATCCCGGTGAAAGTCGATGGCGTGCCGATTCTCGAATGCCGCTTCGGCGCCACCAACGGGCACGTCGCGGTACGCGCGGAGCGCCTGTTGCGGTACTCGCATCCCAACGAAAACCTGGCACTCCAGGAGATTGAACCATGAACGAGACCGGCAAACCCAACGCCGACGATGATTGGGCTGCGGCGCTCGCCGAGCAGGCCGCGGCGTCCTCCGGAAGCGGAAACGTCATGCCATCGGCCGAGGTCGAGGGTCTGGCCCAGCCCGCCAACATCTTTCCGAACCTCGCTCCCGGCGACGGCGCGGAAGGCACACAGGGCCTCGATTTCATCCTCGACATCCCCGTCCAGTTGACGGTGGAGCTGGGGCGCACGCGCATCCCGATCAAGCACATCCTGCAACTGGCGCAGGGATCGGTGATCGAACTCGACGCGCTGGCGGGCGAGCCGATGGACGTGCTCGTCAACGGATGCCTGATCGCGCAGGGCGAGGTGGTGGTCGTCAACGAGAAGTTCGGCATCCGGCTCACGGACATCGTCACGCCGAGCGAACGCATGCGCAGAATCAACAAGTAGGCGGCCTTTCCAACGTCTTGCGAGCAAGCGCCCAGATGAATCACGCAACCAGCATGCCGTCGTTTCTCCCGATGTTCACGTCCCTGTTGATCGTGCTGGGCCTGTTCGCGGCCGCCGTCTGGGGGCTGCGTCGCATGGGAATCGCCCCCCGCGCCGGAACCGGGCCGATGCGGCTGGTCTCGCAGCTCGCCCTCGGTCCGCGCGAGCGGGTCGTCATCGTGGAAGTCGGCGAGCGCTGGGTACTGCTCGGGGTCGGAGCGAGCGGCATCACCCGGCTCGGCACGGTGGCGAAGGGGGAGTTTCCGACATCGCCCCAACAGGGACCCGCCTTCGGGGCCCTGCTCGAACGCCTGCGCGGCGGCACGCGATGAGCCGATCCCGTCTCCTGCCGGCCACCTTGGGCGCCGTCCTCGCGGCGGCGGCGCATCCGGCACTGGCCCAGGTCACGCCGATCGCCATCACGGCCGCCCACGCGGGCGGCGGCACGACCTACTCCGTTCCGGTACAGACCCTGATCTTCCTGACCGCGCTGGGCTTTCTGCCCGCGCTCCTGCTGCTCACGACGGCGTTCACGCGGATCGTGATCGTCCTCTCGCTGCTGCGCATGGCGCTGGGCACGCAGACGGCGCCGCCGAACCAAGTCCTCATCGGCCTTGCACTCTTCCTCACCTTCTTCGTCATGGGGCCCACCTTCGACCGGGTCTACGACACCGCCTATGTCCCATTCCGCGAACAGAAGATGTCGTTCGAGCAGGCGGCGCAGGCGGCGGCGCTGCCGATGAAGGATTTCATGATCAAGCACACCCGCGCGGACGATCTGGCGCTCTTCGTGCGCATGGCGCGCCTGGACAAGGAGGCCGCCGCCGCGAAAAACCTCACCGACCTGCCGATCCGCGTGGTGATCCCGGCGTTCGCGACGAGTGAACTGAAGACCGCCTTCCAGATCGGATTCATGATCTTCATTCCGTTCCTCGTGATCGACATGGTCGTGTCGAGCGTGCTCATGTCGATGGGGATGATGATGCTCTCGCCGGTGCTCGTATCGACGCCGATCAAGCTGATGCTGTTCGTGCTCGCCAACGGGTGGGATCTGCTCATCGGCTCGCTCGTGGCGAGCTTTGGAAACTGACGGAACCGCAAGGAGTCGACGAATGGATGCACAAGGAGTGATCTCGATCGCCCAGCAGGCGCTCTACGCGACGGTGCTGCTCTCGGCGCCGATGCTGCTCACCTCGCTCGTCGTCGGCCTCGTGGTGTCGATCCTGCAGGCGGCAACCCAGATCAACGAAATGACGCTGACCTTCATCCCGAAGCTGCTGGCGATCATCGCGGCGATCGTGATCGCCGGGCCCTGGATGGTCACCTACTTCGTCGACTTCGTGCGGCGGCTCTACGAAGGAATTCCCGCCGCGATCGGGTGAAACGGATGCCCGCGATCACCGTTTCCGAGACGCAGCTTGCCGCCTGGACGGGCGCCTTCTTCTGGCCTCTGGTTCGCATCCTCGCGCTCCTCGGCACCGCGCCGGCGTTCTCCCACCAGGCGATTCCGGTTCGCGCCAAGGTCGCGTTCGGCGTCGCCATCGCGCTCGTGATCGCTCCGACCGTCCAGTCGCCCCCGCTCGGCAGCGCCCTCGACGGAGTGTTCTTCGAGATCCTGGTACGCAACATCCTGGTCGGCGCGACGCTCGGCTTCGCGGTCCGCGCGCTTTTTTCGGGCGTCGAGTTCGCGGGGGAGGTCATCGGCCTCGAAATCGGCATGTCCTTCGGCGGCTTCTACAACCCGGAGATGCCCGAAACCGACACCCCGGTGACGAACCTCGTCTCGCTGCTCGTCCTGCTGCTGTTCCTCACGATGAACGGCCACCTCATGCTCCTGGCTGCGCTGCGCCGCAGTTTCGACGTATTTCCGGTTGCCGGCGGCGGCAGCCACCAGATCGCCTTCGACGTCCTCGCCGGACTGGGAAAACAGGTATTCTCGATCGCACTGTCGGTTTCCTTGCCGATCCTGGCGACGATGTTCCTCATCAACCTCATCCTGGGCATCATGGCGCGCGTGTCGCCGCAACTCAACCTGTTCGCGGTCGGATTCCCGATCACCTTGAGCGGCGGTCTCCTCCTGCTGGCGGTCTTCCTGCCCTACCTGGAGGAGCCGATCCGCAGGGCGCTCGAGCAGGCGCTTGCGATCTGGCCCCAGGGGTGAAATCCGACCACCGCTTTCGGGACGACTTTCGATGAACCCACTCCGCACCGGCGCCCGGATCCTGGCCGATCAGTTGCGCATCCAGGGCGTCAACCACGTGTTCTGTCGATTCGCACCGGAGCTGGAAGGGCTGCTGGGCGCGCTCGGCGAAACCGGCGGCATCCGCGTGGTCGCCGCCCGGCACAACGCGGCCGCCGCCGAGATGGCCATCGCGTACGCCCGCCTGACGGGGCAACCCGGCGTCGCGCTCGTCGCGGCGGGCGCGCCCATGCTGCAGGCGGCCGGAGCGCTCCACCACGCCCGGCAGCGCGGACTGCCTCTGGCCCTCATCGCGGTGCAAAAGGCGCTCGACCCCTTCCCCGTACCGTCCACCGGCATGGATGCCGCAACCGCCGACGCGAATCCGGACGATCGGGTCCGCAATTGGGCCGGGCACGTCACCCCCTGGACGAAGTGGGCTGCGGGGGCGGACGACGCCGACCGGCTGCCCAACCTGGTATCCCTGGGATTCCAGACCGCCTCCGGCGGCCACCCCGGCCCCATCGTGCTCGCCGTGACCGAGGCCGCATTGACGCAGGCATCGGCGACCGGCAACGGCCGCTGCCGGCCGGCGATCCTGCCCGCGCCCAGCGACATGCAGATCGCCTCCCTGCGGCGGGCACTCGGCCAGGCGCAGCGGCCGGTGGTCGTGGTCGGCGGCACCGGTGGGAATCGGTCGACCCTGGACAATCTGCGCGCGTTCGTCGACGCGAACCTCCTCCCCGTCGCCTGCGTTCCCGGTGGACAGGATGAATTCGACAATCGGCACCCCCACTACATCGGCGACACCGCAATGCCGGGTTGCCGGGCCCGGATCGGCAGCGCCGACCTCGTCCTGGCGCTGGGCATCGCCTGGCGCCGGATCGGAACCGCGGGCGGCCCGGAGCCGGAAAGCGGCGATGCCGCAAGCCAGGTCCTCGTCCAGGCCCACCCCGCAATCGAATTCCTGTACGCGGGCGGCGCCGACCTGGCGATCCATACCGGCATGCCGCAGCTGGCGGCACGCCTGGCGATGATGACGCCGATCGAAAGGCCGCCGTGGGCGACTTCGGCGGCAGAAGGCCATGCCGCGCTGCACGCCTGGCGGGCCAGACCGGCGATTCCCGAGGTCGCGGATGCGTCGCCACTCGCCCCCTGGCGCATCCTGCTGGATCTGCGGGATGCGCTGCCCGATGACGCCATCGTCTGCGGCGGCAGCGGCATCGCCGCGGTGTGGCTGGAGCGATTCTTTCCCTACCGGGGCCCGGCCACCCAGATTGCTCCGCCCGACGACAGCCCCGGATCCGCCGTGGCGGCGGCGGTTTCCGCCAAGATCATCGCGCCGGACAAGACCGTCGTCTGCGTCTGCCGCACCGACGACCTGGTCGCCGGCGCGCCCGAACTCGCGACGGCGATGGAGTACGCGGCCGGAACGCTCTTCGTGGTCTTCCACGACCGGTCCGGCGCCGAAGGGGACCCCGCGCCGCCGGGCGCGCGGCTCCACGGCCCGGACCCGGTCGCCCTGATCGGCGCCCATGGCGGATGGGGAATTCGGGTCACCGATGCCAATGATTTTCCTGCGGCGCTTGCCGACGCGCTGACCCACGCCCGCACGCAACGCAGTCCCGCGCTGGTCGAAATCAACGCATCGTTTCGTACACGCTGATCAGGTCGGCAACGGCTTCCGCGAGCGCCGATTCGTCGGCGAGCGTCGCCAGGCGCACGCAGCGCGACTGCACGATGCGGCGGCGCGCACCTTCCGCGATCAGCAGCTCGCACATCGCCGCCAGAGCGCCGGCCCGGGATCGCGCCGCCTCGCACCCACCCTGCCCAGCCGCCTCGACCGTGCTCGCGATGACGACTTTCGGCTGCACGGTCTGAAAGCGGCAGGCATCGAGCAGGGCTCGCGTTCCGTCCCAGGTCCGCGTGAGATCGGACTCCAGATCGACCGCCGGATCCTCTCCCTCCTCCGGCCCGGGATCGAGGGCCGCGAGATGGAAGATGGCATCCGTCGCCGTGCCCATCATGCGGGCCAGGAACCGCGGTTGTTCGAAGGCGCCGCGCACGTATTCGATCCGGTCGTCGAGAAACAGCGCCGGCCCCTGTGCGCGATCGACGGCCAGGATGCGGCGGATGGGAACCGGGCCGTCGGCCTCCGACAGCGAGCCTTTGGCGGCGAGGCCGCGCAACAGGGATTGGCCCAAGGGGCTGCTCGCACCGGTCACGACGATCTGCATGGCATCCTCCTCCGCCGCAAGCCTATCCACCATGCCGGTGCCGTCCGATCGCAAACGCCGGCGCGGCCAGCAAGCCCAGCACGACCGATACGAAACCGTACAGCACGCTCGCCGTCAAGCCCAGATCGGCGCCGAGTCCGACCAACGGAAACGCCGCCAGCGCCGCCATCTCGCGCGCGCCGAATCCGCCATAGCTCACCGGCAGCGCACCCGCGACGAAAATCGGCGCGGCAACCGCCTGCACCTGCCAGTAGGCGGCATGGCCGCCCACCGCGCGCGTACAGAGCCACAGCGTCACGGCGCACAGAACCTGCACCGCCGCCGAGCTCCAGATCGACCGGCCCAGCGCGCCGCGCTGCGACAGCGCCAGTTCGTGCAGTTCCGAAATCCGGTTCCAGATGCGCACGGCGGCCCGCACCAGGGGTAGCGGGTGATCCGCGGCGGACGGGACGGGGCGCGGCCGCAAGGGCAGCCAGGGCAGCGCACAGACCGCAACCAGCCCCAGCAGGTAGATTCCGAAAAACGTCGCGACATGCCGTGCGAGCCACGGCGGCCCCGGCGGATGCGCCGCCGACCCGGCCGCGGAATGCGCAGCAGGGAACCCTAGCAACACGAACAGGCCAAGGCCGGTCAGCAGCGACAGCGCGCACAGGATCCACAGCCCGCTCAGGCGGTCGAGCAGCACGCTGAGCGCCGACACCCCCAGCGGATTGCCCAACTGCTGCAGGCGCACGCTGCGCAACGCATCGCCGCCCAGCGTCGCCCCGGGCAGCAACACGTTGAGCGTCATGCCCTGCGCATAGGCGATGGCCATCGCCCCGGTCCGGACCCGCAGGCCGAAGATCCGTGCGATCGTCTCCCAGCGCAGGACCGAGACGACCTGCGAGACCGCCATCACCGCAACCGCCGCGGCGAACCACCGCAGGTCCGCGTGTTCGATCTGGATGCGAATCCGGTCCAGGCCCACCATCCATACCGCCGCCGCCATCAAGGCGAATGCGGCGGCAAGACGCACGACGAATCGGGCGGCCGCCCTCATCGCCGCAGCACGTATTGCCGGCGCCCCTGCGGCTCGTGATAGACCCGCGTCAGGAGTTCGCCCAGGACCCCTGCGGCCAGCAACTGGACGCCGATCAGCGTCAGCAGGGCGCCCAGGATCAGCAGCGGCCGGCCGCCGATGTTCTGGTCGAATCCCAGCTTGAGCACCGCCAGGTATGCCAGGGCGATGCCGCCCACCCCCATGAAGACGAACCCCACCGCCCCGAACGCATGCAGCGGCCGGTGCAGGAAGCGCATGGAAAACTTGACCCACAACAGATCGAGCAAAACGCGGAACACCCGGTCGATGCCGTACTTGGACTGCCCGCGGGTGCGGGGATGGTGCAGCACCGGCACCTCGACCAGACGCGCCCCGGCCTCCACCGCCAGCGCCGCGATGAATCGGTGCATCTCGCCATAGAGCCGCAGGTTCTCGATGATCGGGCGCCGGTAGGCCTTGAGCGCACAGCCGTTGTCGTGCAGATGCACGCCCGTCACCGCCGAGATCAGCCGGTTGGCGATCATCGACGGGATCTTGCGCGATACCGTCCGGTCCTGCCGGTCCTTGCGCCATCCCGACACCACGTCGATGTCCGGATCGCGCTCGAGCATTTCCACCAGCCGCGGGATCTCGACCGGGTCGTTCTGCAGATCGCCGTCGAGCGTCACGATGAACTCGCCGCGGGCATGGTCGAACCCCGCCTGCAGGGCCGTCGACTGGCCGTAATTGCGGATGAGTGCGAGCGGATGCAGCCACTCGCGCTCCGCGGCAAGCGACTGCAGGATGGTCCGCGTTCCGTCCTTCGAGCCGTCGTCGACGATCACGAGCTCGAAAGACCGCCCGGTCGGGACAAGCGCCGCGCCGACGCGGTCCACGAGTTCGCGCACGTTTTCGGCCTCGTTGTAGACCGGGATCACCACCGATATTGCGATACTCACGTTATCTCGTTGCGTACAATGGCTGGTTCGTCCAAGGGGGCATTCTATGCGACTGACAATGATCGGAACGGGATACGTCGGCCTGGTGACGGGGGCGTGCCTGGCCGATGTCGGCAACTCGGTGCTCTGCATCGACGTCGACCAGAGCAAGGTCGCCCGGCTCAACGCCGGGGAGATCCCCATCCACGAACCCGGGCTGGACGTCGTCGTCGCCCGCAACCGTGCCGCCGGACGGCTCACGTTCTCGTGCGATTACGACGAGGCGGTGCGCGGTTGCGACCTCTTTTTCATCGCCGTCGGCACCCCCACCGATGAAGACGGCTCGGCCGACGTGCGCCACGTCGAAAACGCCGCGCGCGAACTGGGACGCCGGCTCGCCCCGGTTCCGGGCCGGAAGGTACTGGTGGTCGTCAAATCCACGGTCCCGGTCGGCACGCACCGCCTGGTGTCGAACGCGATCTGCGAGGAGCTGGCGCACCGCGGCGTGGACATCGCCTTCACGGTTGCATCCAACCCCGAGTTCCTGAAGGAGGGGGCGGCGGTGCCCGATTTCATGCACCCGGACCGCATCGTCATCGGCACCGAAGACGCCGATGCGATCGCCACGCTCACCGCGCTCTATGCGCCCTTCAACCGCAACCACGACCGGCTGATCGTGCTGGATCCGCACTCGTCGGAGATGGCCAAATATGCCGCCAACGCGATGCTGGCCACGCGCATCTCGTTCATGAACGAGCTGGCCCGGCTGGCGGAAAAACTCGGCGCCGACATCGAAAAGGTCCGCCACGCCATCGGCGCAGATCCGCGCATCGGGCCGAGCTTTCTCTATGCCGGCGCAGGCTACGGCGGCTCCTGTTTCCCCAAGGACGTGCGGGCGCTGCTGGCGATGGCGCGGGAGAACGTCGTCTCGGCACGCCTGCTGTCGGCGGTGCATGAGGTCAACGAGGAGCAGAAGCATGTGCTCGGCACGAAGCTGCGCGCTGCGCTGGGCGGAGACCTGCGCGGCAAGGTGATCGCCGTCTGGGGGCTGGCATTCAAGCCGAACACCGACGACGTGCGCGAGGCGTCGAGCCTGGTGTTCATCCGCGACGCGATCGCGGCAGGCGCGACGATCCGCGCCTACGACCCGCAGGCGCAGTCCACGGCACGCGCCGCACTGGCCGAAGAGGCGCGCCGGATCGTCTTCTGCGACAGCGCCTCGGCGGCCTGCGACGGCGCCGACGCGCTCGCCGTGATCACCGAATGGCTGGAGTTCCGCAGCCCGGATTTCGCGCAGCTCGCGGCGCAACTGAAAGCGGGTGTGCTTGCCGACGGCCGCAACCTCTACGATCCGCGCGCCGTCGCCGCGGCGGGGTTGCAATACATCGGCATCGGGCGGAGCGAAATGTGATGGGGGGTGCGGCAGGTTCCAATACCGTACTGGTGACCGGCTGCGCCGGGTTCATCGGCGCGGCCGTCTGCGAAGCCTTGCTGGCGCGCGGCGAGCGCGTGCTGGGCATCGACAATTTCAACACCTACTACGAGCCCCGGCTCAAGCGCGACCGGATCGAACGGATCCGACGCTCCCCGCACTTCCGGGAATCGGCCTTCGAACTGGCCGAACTCGACATCGCCGACCGCGCCGCCGTGGGCGCGCTGCTGGCGGACCGCCGGCCCGGACGCATCGTGCACCTCGCCGCCCAGGCGGGGGTGCGCTATTCCTTCGAGAACCCGCAAGCCTACGTCGACAGCAATCTGACGGGTTTCGTGACCCTGCTCGAGGCCGCACGGGCCGCGGGCAACGTGGCGCATTTCGTCTACGCGTCGTCGTCCAGCGTCTACGGCGCCAACACCAAGCAGCCGTTTTCGATCGACGACCCGGTGAACCATCCGATCAGCCTCTACGCGGCGACCAAGCGCGCCAACGAACTGATCGCCTACGTCTACGCCCTGCAGTTCGGCCTGCGGCTCACCGGCCTGCGCTATTTCACGGTCTACGGCCCCTGGGGGCGCCCCGACATGGCGCCGCTCAAGTTCGCCCGGGCGATCTTCGCGGGCAAGCCCATCGAGGTATACGGCCATGGCGACATGCGCCGGGACTTCACCTACATCGACGACATCGTCGACGGCACGCTCCGGGCCCTCGACGAAACCACCCGCTTCGGCGACGTCCCCCATCGGGTCTACAACCTCGGCAACAACCACCCCGAGGAGCTCCTGCGGTTCATCGAGATCCTCGAGCAGGCCATCGGCAAGCCCGCCCAGCGCATCCTGCGCCCCATGCAGGCCGGGGACGTGCGCTCCACCGCCGCCGACATCGACGCGACCAGCCGGGATCTGGGCTGGAGGCCGACGACCGGGATCGAAACCGGCCTGCCCCGGCTGGTGACGTGGCTGCGGGAGTACGACGCCGCAGCCTGATGGACGGCAGCGTCGAAAACGTCGCGATCCTGCTGCTCGTCGCGGCAGCGGTTGCGATGCTCGCGCAGCGCCTGCGCATGCCGTACGCAACCGGCCTGGTGGTGACCGGCATCGCACTCGCCTACATCCCGCACGCCCCCCACCTGTCGATGACCCGGGACCTGATCTTCACGGTCCTGCTGCCGCCGCTGATCTTCGAAGCAGCGCTGTTTCTTCCCTGGCAACTGCTGCGCCGGGAAATGCCGGTCGTCGTCGTGCTTGCGACCATCGGCATCCTCATCGCCGCCGCGGTCACCGCGTTCGGCATGCACTGGCTCGCCGGATGGCCGCCGATCTCGGCGGCGCTCTTCGGCGCGCTGATTTCGGCCACCGATCCGGTTTCGGTCATCGCGCTGTTCCGGCAATCGGGCATCAAGGGCCGGTTGCGCATCCTCGTCGAGGCCGAAAGCCTGTTCAACGACGCCACCGCGGCCGTGCTGTTCGGCCTGCTGCTCGCGGTTTTCCAGGGTGCGCACCCGACGATTTCCCGGGTGCTGCGCGATCTTTCCATCACGACGGTCGGCAGCATCGCATGCGGCGCGCTGGCCGCGCTCCCCCTGTCCTGGCTCGCGGCGCGCACTGCCGACCATCTGGTGCGGATCACGCTCAGTCTGGTCGCCGCCTATGCGCCCTTCCTCGCGGCAGACCACCTCCACCTCTCCGGGGTGCTGGCGACGATGACCGCAGGACTCATCGCCGCCCGGGCCGGCGGCAGCAGCCCGGGCACGCGCCAGCGACATGAGGCGGTGGAGGCGTTCTGGGAAGTCGTCGCCTTCCTGGCAAATTCGCTCATCTTCCTGCTGATCGGGATGCACGAAGGCGGGTTGCAGCACGCGGGGAAGAGCGCCGGATTTCCGGCCGTATCGACCGCGGCGATCGCCGTTGCCGCAGTCCTTGCCGGACGCGCCGCCACGATCTATCCGCTGTCCTCGCTCTTCATCGCGACCCGCTGGCGGCTCTCCATGGCCCACCAGCACATTCTGTTCTGGGGCGGATTGCGCGGCGCCCTGGCGCTGGCGCTGGCCTTCGGCCTGCCTACGGACGTCCCCTTGCGCGAACCGATCGTGACGACATGCTTCGTCGTCGTGACGTTCTCGCTCGTGATGCAGGGCGTGACCGTGGCGCCGCTGCTCTCGGCGCTGGGAATCCCCGCGCGGGAAGGGGGAAGAGGGGGCGGCCCGAGCCCGCCATCCCCTGGTTGATCTGTTCCCGATCGGGGCGACGCGGGCGCATCCGCCGCCCCGCGACCGGCCTGCCAGGCGGATCCCCTAGCGCGCCGCGTCCAGGGCCAGATTCAGTTCCAGCACGTTGACGCGCGGCTCGCCGAATACACCCCACTGCCGCCCGACGGTGTGGGCATCGACCAGCGCCTGCACCTGCTCCGTGGCAAGTCCCCGCGCGCGCGCCACCCGCGCCACCTGATAGCGGGCGGCCGCCGGGCTGATGTCCGGATCCAGGCCGCTGGCCGACGCGGTGACGAGGTCGACCGGAATCGGCAGAGTGTTGCCCGGGTCCGCCTGCCGCAGGGCGGCGATGCGCGCCTTGACGGCGTCGATCAGGGCCGGATTTTCCGGACCCAGGTTCGAACCGCCGGAGGCCAGGCCGTTGTATGGCTGCGGGCTGGTCGCCGAAGGGCGACCCCAGAAATACCGCGGGCCATCGAAGTTCTGCCCGATCAAGGACGAACCGATCACCCTGCCGCCGCGCTCGATCAGGCTGCCGGCGGCTTGCCGGGGAAAGATTGCCTGCCCGAAGCCGGTCACGGCCAGGGGATAGATCACACCGGTCGCGACGGTGAGCACGAGAAACAGGGACAGGGCCGGACGAACGAGGGTCTTCATGCCAACTCCGATTCAGGCCAAACCCGCTGCAGACAGAGTCAGGTCGATGAGCTTGATGCCGAGAAACGGCACGGCGAGGCCTCCCAGGCCATACACCAGGAGATTGCGCCGCAGCACGGTGGCGGCGCCGAGCGGGCGATAGCGGACCCCTTTGAGCGCGAGCGGAATCAGAAAGACGATGATCAGCGCATTGAAAATCACGGCCGACAGCACGGCGGAGGCCGGCGTCGCCAGATGCATGACATTGAGCGCGGAGAGTTGCGGGTAGGTCGTGACGAACGCCGCCGGGATGATCGCGAAATACTTCGCGACGTCGTTGGCGATGCTGAACGTCGTGAGCGCGCCGCGGGTCATGAGCATCTGCTTGCCGGTCTCGACGATCTCGATGAGCTTGGTGGGGTTGGAATCCAGGTCGACCATGTTTCCGGCCTCCTTGGCCGCCTGCGTTCCCGTGTTCATGGCGACCGCGACGTCCGCCTGCGCAAGGGCCGGCGCATCGTTGGTGCCGTCGCCGGTCATCGCCACCAGCTTTCCCTGCGCCTGGTGTTCGCGGATGAGCGCGAGTTTCGCCTCCGGCGTGGCTTCGGCGAGAAAGTCGTCGACGCCGGCTTCGGCGGCGATGGCCGCGGCGGTGACGCGGTTGTCGCCGGTGATCATCACGGTCTTGATGCCCATGCGGCGCAGTTCGGCGAACCGTTCCTTGATCCCGCCCTTGACGATGTCCTTGAGTTCCACCACGCCGAGCGCACGCGCCCCGTCGGCGACGACCAGGGGCGTCGACCCGCGGCGCGCAACCGTATCGATCAGGTGGTCGAGCGCCTGGGGGAACGTCCCCCCCTGCGAATCCACCGACTTGCGGATCGCATCCGCCGCGCCCTTGCGGATCGCGCGCCCTCCCAGATCGACGCCGCTCATCCGCGTGTGCGCGGAGAACGGAACGAATTGCGCGCCCAGCGCATGGATGTCGCGCTCGCGCAGCCGGAACCGCTCCTTCGCCAATATCACGATGCTGCGGCCTTCGGGCGTCTCATCGGCCAGAGAGGCCAGTTGCGCCGCGTCGGCCAGATCCGCCTCCGTCACCCCCGGAACAGGCAGGAATGCGGCCCCCGACCGGTTGCCCAGCGTGATCGTTCCGGTCTTGTCGAGCAGCAGCACGTCGACGTCGCCCGCCGCCTCCACCGCACGGCCGGACGTGGCGATCACGTTGGCCTGCATCATGCGGCTCATTCCCGCAACACCGATCGCCGAGAGCAGCCCGGCGATGGTCGTCGGAATCAGGCAGACGAGCAGCGCCACCAGGACGGTGATCGTGACGGGCGATCCGGCTCCAGACGCGACGACGCTGAACTTCGAATAGGGCAGCAAGGTTGCCGTCACGGCGAGGAACACGATGGTGAGTGCGATGAGCAGGATCGTGAGCGCAATCTCGTTGGGCGTCTTCTGCCGCCGCGCGCCCTCCACCATCGCGATCATCCGGTCGAGAAACGCCTCGCCGGGGTTGGCCGTCACCCGGACGACGATCCAGTCGGAAAGGACGCGCGTACCGCCGGTCACCGACGAGAAATCGCCACCCGACTCGCGGATCACGGGAGCGGACTCCCCGGTGATCGCGCTTTCGTCGACCGACGCCACCCCTTCGATCACCTCGCCGTCGGCCGGCACGACGTCCCCGGCCTCGACCAGCACCGTATCACCGCGGCGAAGGATGCTTGCCGATGCCGTCTGCCAGGATGCGCCGTACCGCGGCTCGTCGAGCTTCTTCGCCTGCGTGTCCCGCTTCGCCCCGCGCAGCGATGCGGCCTGGGCCTTGCTTCGGCCCTCAGCGAGCGCCTCGGCAAAATTGGCGAACAACACGGTAAACCAGAGCCATAGCGCGATCGCGAGCGGGAACCCCGCATGCGCCTCGCTGCGGCCGCCCAGCGCCTGGACCGCAATCGCGGTGGTCAAAAAGCATCCGACGTACACCACGAACATGACCGGGTTGCGCCACTGCACCCGGGGATCGAGCTTGCGGACCGCCTCGACGACCGCCGGGCCGACGAGTTCGCGCTCGAACAGGGAAAACGTCTTGCGAGTCATATGGGTTCCTTCTCCCCTATCCCGCCGCCGGCAATGTCAACTGCTCGACCACCGGCCCCAGCGCCAGCGCCGGCACGTAGTTCAGCGCGCCGACGAGGACGACCGTGCCGATGAGCAGCACGACGAACAGCGGCCCGTGCGTCGGCATGCTGCCGCCGGTGGCCGCGAGACGCTTTTTCGCCGCGAGCGAGCCGGCGATTCCCAGCACGGGAACGATGACCGCGAAGCGCCCGAACCACATCGCAACCACCGTGAGCACGTTGTAGAACGGGGTGTCGGCCGACAGGCCGGCAAACGCGCTGCCGTTGTTGTTCGCCGCGGACGTGAAGGCGTAGAGGATTTCGCTGAAGCCGTGCGGACCGGGATTGGCGATCCCGGCACGGCCATCGGCGCTCGCAACGGCGATCGCAGTGCAGACCAGGACGAGCATGGGCGTCGCCAGGATGGCGAGCGAGATCATCTTCATGTCGAAGGATTCGATCTTCTTGCCCAGATACTCCGGCGTGCGGCCGATCATCAGACCGGCGATGAAGACGGCGGTGAGCGCGAACACCAGCATGCCGTACAGGCCCGAACCGACACCGCCGAACACCACTTCTCCCAGCATCATGTTCCAGAGCGGAACGAATCCCCCCATCGGCATGAGCGAGTCGTGCATCGCATTGACCGCCCCGCAGGACGCAGCCGTGGTGATCGACGCGAACAGCCCGGAGTCGGCGATGCCGAAGCGGGTTTCCTTGCCCTCCATATTCCCGCCAGCCTGCATTGCGCTCGCGGCCTGGTCCACGCCGAGAGGAGTGAATGCCGGGTTGCCGTGCTGTTCGGCGACGATCACGACCACGGTGGAGATGAGGAAGAGCAAAGACATCGCGGCGAAGATCGCCCATCCCTGACGGCGGTCGCCCACCATGCGGCCGAAGGAAAAGCACAATGCGGCCGGAATCAAAAAGATCGACACCATCTGGACGAAGTCCGAAAGCGGGGTCGGATTTTCGTAGGGATGGGCGGAATTGGCGTTGAAGAAGCCGCCGCCGTTGGTCCCCAGCATCTTGATCGATTCCTGCGACGCGACCGGGCCCATCGGCAGGGTTTGGGTCTGCGTCTGCGCGTTCACGTTTACCGGGTTGCCGTGCGCATCCTTGACCGGCTGGCCGGCTGCATCGAGCTTGGGCGTCTGATAGGTGGTCACTTCGACCGTGTGCACGTCCTTGTATGCAGAGAAGTTCTGGATCGCGCCTTGACCGATCAGAAAAATCGCGTAGACGAACGAAATCGGCAACAGGACGTAGAAGGTGGTTCGCGTGAGGTCGACCCAGGCGTTTCCGATCGTGGCCGCGCTGTGGCGCGCGATTCCGCGGATGAGTGCGATGGCGACCACGATGCCGGTGGCGGCCGAGAGAAAATTCTGCACGGCGAGCCCCAGCATCTGGGTGAGGTAGCTCATCGTCGTTTCGCCCGAATACCCCTGCCAGTTGGTGTTCGTCGCGAACGACACTGCGGTATTGAACGAGGAGTCCGGGCCGACGGCGGGCAACGCCTGCGGATCGAGCGGCAGCTTGGCTTGCAACCGTTGCAGCGCGTATACGGTCAGCGCGCCAAGGACGCTAAAAATCAGGATCGCGAGCGCGTAGCGCTTCCAGTCCATCTCCTCTTCGGCGCGAATGCCGCAAAGCCGATACAAGATCCGCTCGATCGGACCGACGATCCTCCGCGCAGCTGCGGCAACGCGCGACGGCCCCCCATCCAGACAGTCGGCAAGATAGGTCCCCAAGGGGTAGCTCACAACGATCAGCACTGCGCCGTACAAAACGAGCAGTGTCCAGGCATGGGAAGTCATCACAGCTTCTCCGCGTCGATCAAGGCGGCGACCAGATAGACGAACAGCCCGAGCGCCGCGATGGCGCCCACCCATTGCATTGCGGTCATGTCGTGGTCCCTATTTCCGCTGCTGCAACTGTGCGCAGCCAATGGTCAGCAGGCTCACCAGCGCGAAGAAGATCAGGATTCCGAAGACGTAGGAAAAGTCCGCCATCACATCATTCCGTAAAGGTCTCGACCAACGGAATGCTATGGCGCAACAAATATCGATTTTCTATAAACGCACCGGGTGCTGCATAAAATCGGCGTAAAAACCGCCTCCCGGGGCAACGCCTGCCCTACAGCGCGAACCGGTATCCGATTCCGGCCTCGGTCAGGAGGTGCGCCGGCCGGGCGGGGTCGGCTTCGAGCTTCCGGCGCAGGTGCCCCATGTAGATACGGACGTAGTGGGCGTCTTCGACGTGGGACGGCCCCCAGACGCTCTTGAGCAACTGGCGGTGAGTCAGCACGCAGTCGGGATGCGCGACGAGCACCGACAGCAGGCGGAACTCGATCGGCGTGAGGCGGACGAGTTCCCCCTTGCGCCAGACCAGCCGCTTCGCAGGATCGATCCGGATGTCGCCGAACTCGACCACGGAGTCCGACCGCGAAACGCCGCGGAACCGGCGACGCAGCTGCGCGCGCACGCGGGCGAGCAATTCTCCGGCGCCGAACGGCTTGGTGAGGTAGTCGTCGGCCCCGGCGTCCAGCGCCGCGATCTTTTCCGCTTCCGCCGTGCGCGCCGAAAGCACGATGATCGGCACGTCGGACCAGCTGCGCAGGTCGCGGATGACCTCGGTGCCGTCGAGATCGGGAAGCCCGAGATCGAGCACCACGAGATCCGGCCGGCGCGTTCCGGCCTCGATGAGGCCGCGCTTGCCGGTCTCGGCTTCGAACGCATGGCATCCGTCCGATTCCAGGGCGAGGCGGACGAAATGCCGGATCTGCGCCTCGTCCTCGATGACGATCACAGCGGGTGCAGGCGCGGCGGCGGCGTCGGCGGATGGGCTCATTGCAGGTCGACGGATTCTGCCGGAACGTCCGGCGGATTGCCGCGCGGCAGTTCGATCCAGAACCGTGCGCCGCCGCCGGGCCGGTTTTCCGCACGGATGATCCCGCCGTGGGCTTCGACGATCGCCCGGCAGATCGCCAGTCCGAGGCCGACTCCGGGCGTCGCGCTCTCGACGTGGCCACGCTCGAACTTGCTGAAGATCGCTTCCTCCTTCCCGCGGGGAACCCCGGGACCGTTGTCTTCGACCCACAGCACGACGCGCTCCGGCTCCGCGCGTGCGCCGATGTCGATGACGCTGCCGGGCGGCGTGAACTTGCCGGCGTTTTCGAGCAGGTTGTCGAACACGCGCTCCATGAGCGCGGCATCCATTTCCAGCATCGGCAGATCGGCGGGCAGTTGCACGCGGACGACATGGGCGGCAAGCGCGTGCGCCATTGCACGCAGGGCGCGCTCGACCACTTCCTCGATGGCATTCCACTGCCGGTTGAGCGCCACCTGCCCCGCCTGGAGACGGGCCATGTCGAGCAGGTTTTCGACGAGCGAGCGCATCCGCTGAGTCTGCTCGCGCATGCGTTCGACGATCGCCTTCTGCTGCACCGGCGTGCCGCCCGACCATTGCAGGGAATCGGCGAGTCCGACGAGCGCGGCCAGCGGCGTGCGCAGATCGTGCGAAATGGCGGAAAGGAGCGAATTGCGCAGCCGCTCCGATTCCATCTGCAGGCTCACCCGCTGCGCGACGTCGACATAATGGACGCGCTCGAGTGCGATGGCGGCAAGGCGCGCCACGGTATCGAGTAGCCGGCTCTGCTCCGGTCCCTGCAGGCGCGCGGCTTCCCGGGGCCGGACGACCAGCACGCCCCGCATGCGCATCGGAGCCTTGAGCGGGAGATAGAGCGCAGGCGTCGCGGGCAGCGTGTTCGTCCCCATGCCCGCGGCTTCCCCATGATCCAGGGCCCACTGCGCGATGCCCGGTTCCAGCGGAACGGAATCGGCGCGATCGCCGTCGTCGCGGGGAAGAACGACCTTTTCCTGGTCATCGGCGAGGAGCAGGGTCGCCTGCGCGTGCAGCTCGCGGTCGAGAAAGCGCTCGCAGATCTCCGCGATCTGGTCCGGAAGCAGGGCGCCGGAAAGATCGCGCGCCATTTCGTAGAGGCCGCGCACCCGCCCTTCGCGCCGGTTTGCGACCCGCGCCTGATATTTCAGTCCGGCGGTGAGCTGCCCCGCGATCAGGCCCACTGCCAGCATTACGGCGAACGTGAGCAGGTACTGCACATCCGAAACGGCGAAGGAGAACTTCGGCGGCACATAGAAGAAGTCGAATTCCAGCACGCTCAGGAACGAAGCCAGCACGGCGGGTCCGCGGCCGAACCGCAGCGCGACCAGCACCACGGCGAGCAGGAAGAGCATGACGATGTTGGGCAGCGTGAAGATGGACTGCAGCGGCGCGGAAATCAGCGCCGCGCCGGCGCACACGGCGGCGGCGCCGGCATATGCCGGAAGCGACCCCGCCTCGAACACGAACCGGTCCTCGCGCGCCGGAGATCGACTCCCGGCCGAGGCGGGGTCGACCGCGCTCACGATCGTCACCTCGAGATCCGGGGCGCTTCCGGCGAGTCGATCCGCGAAGGAGCGATGCCAGATTGGCAACCCCGCGCGGGACAACCCGGTGCGCGCCGACCATCCGCGGGGCAGCCACCGGCGGAGCGGGCCGGAATGGCCGACGATCATCCGCGAGAGATTGTGGTCCCGCGCGTAGCGAACGGTCGCCGCGACCTCGTCGTGGTCGGCAAGCGTCGCCGTCTCCGCGCCCATCGATTGCGCCAGCTTGAGCGCCTTCATCACCGCCTGCCGCGCGGCGTCGCCGATCCGGGTGCGCTCCGGCGTTTCGACGTAGATCGCGTGCCAGGGGATCTCCAGCCGGCTCGCAATGCGGCCCGCGGTGCGGACCACCCGGTCGTCGTCCGCGCCCGCCGTGACGCAGGCAAGCAGGGAGTCGCGCGTCTGCCAGACCGGGGCGACCGCCCGGTCCCGCCGGTATTGCAGCATCTCCCCGTCGACGCGGTCCGCGGTCCGGCGCAGCGCCAGCTCCCGCAAGGCGATGAGATTGCCTTTGCGAAAGAAGTTCCGCACTGCGCTCTCGGCCTGCCGGCTGATGTATACCTTGCCGTCCTTGAGCCGCTGCAGGAGCTCGTCGGGGGTGAGGTCGACGAGCACCACCTCGTCCGCCCGGTCGAACACCCGATCGGGCACCGTTTCCCGGACGCGGACCCCGGTAATCCCGCTCACCACGTCGTTGAGCGTTTCCAGGTGCTGGACGTTGATCGTGGTGTAGACGTCGATGCCGGCGGCGAGCAGTTCCTCGACGTCCTGCCACCGCTTGGGGTGGCGCGACCCTTCGACGTTGCTGTGGGCCAGCTCGTCGACGAGGATCAGCGCCGGCTTGCGCTGCAGCGCCGCGTCGAGATCGAACTCGGCGAATGTCCGGTCGCGGTAGGCGATCTCGCGCAGGGGGATGCGCTCCAGCCCGAGCGTCAGCGCCTCGGTTTCGCTGCGCCCATGGGTTTCGACCACGCCAATGACGACATCCACCCCCTGGTCGCGCTGGCGGCGGGCCGCCGACAGCATGGCGTAAGTCTTCCCGACCCCGGCGGAGGCGCCGAAAAACAGCTTCAGACGGCCGCGCGCCGCGCGTTCGGCTTCATTCTGGATCCGCGCAAGCAGCGCGTCGGGGTCTGGACGTTGATCGGCCATGGGGTTCGGTCACGGGTCCGGCGGGGCCCGGAGCGTCAATGTACACCCGGGCTGCGCCCGGCCCACCGAACCCGGCGCCACCCGCAACGCGCATTCGAGGACACGGACAAAGTCCGTCTCGGCGTTCATCTGTCATGGTCTCCCTGGATATTTCATCGGGCGCCGCTCCCTCCATGAAAGCCATGCGCGATAGCGCACCTCCCCTCGCAGCAGGATCCGGAGAACCATGTTGTTCACGAAATGAAAGTCGCGTAGCCTGCTGCCGCTCCCTGTCAGCGCTTTCACTGCGCGCAGGACATTTCCTACCATTCCTCGGTGATGCGCACGCTACTTTTCTGCACAAGCCATGTACGGAACGAGCAGTCCTGGATTTCCCGATACCGGCGCTGGATCGACTACTACGCGGGCGGTCCGATCCAGTACTCCAGAATGCTCCTGCTCGATGATGCCTCCCCATTCACGCCGGATCGCAGCGAGATCGAAACGGTCTCGAGCGAAGACATCGCCGGAAGGGGCGATGGCGCGAGTCACCTCTTGGTCCGCTTTCCGAAGCACCTTGGCAGGCAAAGCATGTCTGCCTATCCGGGTTGGTGGAGAAGCTTTTTTTTCTCGCTGGATGTGGCGCGAGCGATGAATCTGCAGAAGATCGTCCATGTCGAATCGGATGCGTTCGTACTGAGCACCCGATTGGCAGATTTCCTGAACGATGTGCGCTCCGGGTGGCACACCCTGTGGTTGCCCAAGTACGGCATGCCGGAAACGGCGGTTCAAGTCATTTGCGAGGATCAGCTTTGTCGATTCGCGCAGTTTCAAAGGGATTCGACAAACCAGATCAACCAGACCATCGCCGAACATATCTTGCCATTCACGCACGTTCACAAGGAATTCACGGGAGACCGGTACAGCGAATTCAAGCGCAACCGGTGGATCTTCCGGTCCCGAAAATTCGACTTTCTGCCGATTTTCCAGAAAGATTTCTTCTGGAAACCCATTCCCCCTCACGCCGATTTCGCCACGCAAGTCGTCCCGCGTCAGTCCGTCGTTTTCCGATCCGCGCCATGAGTCCGCGGTAGCGCAGTGACGAGGCGACGCGGCAACCAACCCGGGCCCTTGCCCGTTTTTCCCGCACGAGTCCAACACGTTGTCTCGGGGCCTGGGATGCACACAATTCTCATTACCCAACCGATTCGTTCGAATTTCAGCGGTCTTTTACGGAGATGCAGGAGATCCGGCGCCGCCGCCCGACCCTCGGACAAGTAGGGGTTTCTTCCATTGCCGGGGAAAAAGTGGGCCGGGGCCAACAAGAAGGGCGGTCCAACCGAAGGCATCGAATGCGAATCAGCGCGACCCTCCCACCGAATACCACGACTTTCCCCAATAAAAACAATGCATAACGGCAGAACCTGCGCCGGGCGCGGGTTCAGAACTGAGTTGGGAGCCGTCGACGCTGAATGAAAGCCGACAACAGCCACCGGCGATTTCCGCCGGAACTTTGATCTCCATTCCGGCTCAAACTAGCACTCTCGGACTGCGAGTGCTAGGATTTATTTTCGTGACCGAGTGTCCGAGGCTTGAGAGGGGATCCATGGAATCGAGTGAGTTCGCGCTGTCCTTTCCGGGAAATACCGCTGCGCTGGCGCTGTCGCCCAGCGGGTTGGGCAATTTCGATGCCTACGTAACCGCGGTCAACCGCATTCCGATGCTGCAGGCGGAGGAAGAAATCCGGCTCGCGCGGGAATACCGCGATCGGGGCGACCTGGATGCGGCGGGGCAGCTGGTCCTTTCGCATCTCCGTCTGGTGGTCGCGGTGGCGCGCAACTATCTCGGCTACGGTCTGCCGCATGCGGACCTCGTGCAGGAAGGCAACATCGGCCTGATGAAGGCGGTCAAGCGTTTCGATCCGGACCGCGGCGTCCGGCTCGTTTCCTTCGCCCTGCACTGGATCAAGGCGGAAATCCACGAATACGTGCTGCGCAACTGGCGGCTGGTCAAGGTGGCCACGACCAAGTCCCAGCGCAAGCTGTTCTTCAATCTGCGCAGCATGAAAAAGGAATCCGGGGCGTTGACCCGGGAAGAGGTCGCGGAGGTGGCGCGCGAACTCCGGGTGAAGCCGGAGGAAGTGGTCGAAATGGAAACGCGCATGGCCGGCGGCGACGTCTCCCTGGAAAACCGGGGGGACGAGGAAGCCGACGCGGCGCCGGCCCCCATCGCCTATCTGTCGGATCCCGAATCGGAACCCACCCAGGTGCTGGAACGCCGGCGGACGGACGTGCTGCAGAGCGACGGTGTGCTTCGCGCCCTCGACACCCTCGACGCCCGCAGCCGGCGGATCGTGCAGGCCCGCTGGCTCGACGAAAACGAAGATGGGAGCGTCGGCACCGCGACGTTACAAGATCTTGCAAACGAGTTTGGCGTATCCGCGGAACGAATTCGCCAGATCGAGTTCAAAGCATTACGGACGATGCGTGAGGAGCTTGCTGAGTACGCCTGACGTATCCCCCCGTGGATGGGTTTGTGTCTTTCCGCCTCTCTTCCTCCCCCTCTCCTCTGTAGAGGCGGAATTCTCGCCCCGCGCAAGCGGGGCGAACTTTTTTCGGGACACGGGGCGCTGCCGAGTCCCCGGCCGACCGTCACTGCGGCCCCGTGCCCCCGTTTCCCGTACAGCGACCCTGAACGATTTGCCGCGACCGGGGACTAATTTGCGGTGTGGGTGCGGGCGCCGCGCGCTGCAGGTTGATTGCGGCGGGTTTCGGATTCATATTCCATTCACCCGCTCGCCGTGTCTGCGCCTACACTGTGTCTCGTCGGACGTGTATTCCGAGTTGCAGGAGGCGATATGAGCAGTGCGCCAGCAGAGCTGATTTCCGCGTTCCAATCCGACTTCGCCCGCTCCCTGGACGAAGAGATGGGGCTGGAGGATTTCCTCCAGTATTGCCGGACGGACCACATGGCCTACGCGTCCGCGCACGAGTGCGTGCTGGAGGCCATCGGCAAGCCGCGGCTGGTCAACACCGCGGATGACCCCCGCCTATCGCGCATCTTCCAGAATCGAGCCATCCAGGTGTGGGATACCTTTGCCGAGTTCCACGGCATGGAAGACACCCTGATGCAGCTCTATGCGTACTTCCTGCATGCCGCGCAGGGGCTCGAAGAACGCAAACAAGTGCTATATCTCCTCGGGCCGGTAGGCGGAGGAAAGTCCTCGCTGGCCGAAAAGATCAAGAAACTGGCCGAACAGTTCCCGATCTATGCCCTGAAGGACTCGAAGCACGGACGCATCTCGCCGCTGCTGGAGTCGCCGCTGTGCCTGTTCGATCGCGAAAAGTTCGGCCCGATGCTGGAAGACCGCTACGGCATTCCGCGCCGCGCACTGCCGGGGATCGCCAGCCCGTGGGCGCTCAAGCGCCTGCGCGAATACGGCGGCGACATTTCCCAGTTCCGCGTCGTGCGGGTGATCCCCTCCGTACTCAACCAGGTGGGCATCGTCAAGACCGAGCCGGGCGACGAGAACACCCAGGACATTTCGACGCTGGTCGGCAAGATCGACCTGCGCATGCTGGAACGCTATGCGCAGGACGACCCCGACGCGTACAGCTATTCGGGCGCGCTGTGTCTGGGCTCGGCGCGCTGCGTCGAATTCGTCGAGATGTTCAAGGCGCCGCTCAAGGTCCTCAACCCGATCCTCACCGCGACCCAGGAAGGCAACTTCAAGGGTACGGAGGCGCTGCCCGCCATGCCGTTCAACGGCTTCATCATGGCGCACAGCAACGAGGCCGAGTGGCTCAAGTTCCGCAACAATCGGGACAACGAGGCATTCATCGACCGCGTGTATCTCGTGAAGGTGCCGTACTGCCTCCGCGTCGACGAGGAGGTCCGCATCTACGACAAGATGCTGAAGTCTTCGACGCTGGCCGAGTCGCCCTGCGCGCCGCAGACGCTGCGCACCCTCGCCGAGTTCACCGTCCTGTCCCGCCTGGTCGTGCCGGAAAACTCGTCGATCTATTCGAAGATGCGCTCCTACAACGGCGAGAACCTCAAGGATCTCGACCCGCGCGCCAAGAGCGTCAAGGAATACCGCGACGACGCCGGCGCGCCGGAAGGGTTCTCAGGGCTCTCGACCCGCTGGGCGTTCAAGACGATCTCGGCGGCGTTCAACCGCGATCCGAGCGAGATCGCCGCCGATCCGGTCAACCTGCTGGTCGTGCTCGAGGAGCGTCTTTCGAAGGAAGACCTTCCCGAAGAGTACAAGCGGCGCCTGCGTTCGCACATCAAGGAGTGGATCGTCCCGCGCTTTGCGGAGTTCCTGGAAAAGGAACTGCAGATGAGCTATCTCGACGCCTACTCCGAGTACGGGCAGAACCTGTTCGACCGCTACGTGACGTACGCCGACAAGTGGTTGCTCGACGAGGACTGGCGGGACCAGGAAACGGGGATGCAGTATTCGCGCGAGGCGCTCAACGCGGAACTGGAAAAGATCGAAAAGCCGGCGGGAATTTCCAATCCCAAGGACTTCCGCAACGAGGTCGTCAACTTCGTGCTGCGCGCCCGCGCCCATGGCAAGAACCCCCACTGGACGAGCTACGAAAAGCTGCGCTCGGTGATCGAGAAACGGATGTTCAGCAAGACCGAGGACATCCTGCCGGTGATCTCGTTCGAGGCCAAGGGGTCCGCAGAACTCGACGACCGGCACCGCTCCTTCGTGAGCCGCATGGTGGCGCGCGGGTATACCGAGAAGCAGGTTCGGCGGCTGGTCGACTGGTACCTGCACTTCAAGAAGAGCGCGCAATCGTGACGGAGTGACCATGTCTGCCGCCCGCGGCATGCTGCGCATCGTCGACCGCCGGTCCGATCCGCCGGGGCGCGGTGCCGTCAATCGGGAGCGCTTCATCCGGCGCTTCAAGGACGACATCAAGCGCGCCGTCGACGAGGAATTCGACAAGCGTTCGATCACCGACATCGGCCGCGGCGGGCGCATCGCGATCCCCGGCCGGGGCCTTGCCGAACCGCACCTGATCCATGACGACAGCACCGGCAGCCGCGACTTCGTGCTGCCCGGAAACCGGGAGTTTCTGCCCGGCGACACCATCGACCGCCCGCGCGACGACGAAGGCCAAGGGGCGGGCGACGGCGCCGGAGAAGGCGGGGGCGGCGCCGATTCGTTCGGGTTTGTGCTCTCGCGCGAGGAGTTCCTCGCACTTTTCTTCGACGATCTGGAGTTGCCCAACCTCGAGCGCACGCGCTTCGGCGAGGTCACGATGGAACGCATGCGTCGCGGCGGCCACAGCCGCGACGGCGTCCCATCGAGCCTGCTGCCGGCGATGACCGTACGCATGGCCATCGCCCGGCGGATCGCACTGCGCGGCGCAATCGCCGAAAGACTGGAAGAACTCGAGCGGCAGGCGCAATCCGCCGACGGCGAGGCGCTCCTCGCCCTCGAACGCGAGATTGCCGTCCTGCGCGATCGCCGGGCGCACCTGCCGTTTCTCGAGGACGTCGACCGGCGCTACCGCGCGCGCGTGCCGACCAGCGCGCCGGCCACACGCGCCGCGATGCTGTGCCTGATGGATGTGTCGGGGTCGATGGACGAACGCAAGAAGGATCTCGCCAAGCGCTTCTTTGCCCTGCTCTATCTGTTCCTGGAGCGCAAGTACGGCCACGTCGACGTGGTGTTTGTCCGCCATACGGAAACCGCCGAAGAGGTCGACGAAGAGCGGTTCTTCCACGATCCGCTCAGCGGCGGCACCCTCGTGCTGCCAGCGCTGGAACTCGCGCACCGCATTCTCCTGGCGCGCTACGCCGGCCCCGACTGGAACGTGTACGTGGCGCAAGCTTCCGACGGCGACTGCACCGCCGACGACGGCCGGCGCAGCGCCGCCTTCGTCCGGCAGACCCTGTTGCCGAGCCTGCGGTATTTCGCCTATATCGACACGCCCAGCGCGACCGGCTGGTTCCGCCGCAGTTCGGATCTCTGGCAGGCGTACGACGCGATCGACAGCCCGGCCTTCGCCCGCCGCGCCGTGCACGACCGCGGCGACATCTGGCCGGTATTCCGGGAACTGTTCGCGCGGAGGACCGCAGCATGACCCGCAAGCCCGACCCCGGCCCAGGAGCAATCCGGGACGAAACCCGGGACGACGACCGCCACCGGCAGCGCCCGTGGCCGAAGCTGCTCGCCAAGCCCACCGTGCCGATGCCCAAGCCCGGCATGAAGCGCCGCGCCGAGCCGATCGCCACCGGTTCGGAATGGACGCTGGGGACGCTGGAGAAGTTCGACCATGCGCTCGCGCACCATGCCCGGCAGCACGGCCTGGACACCTACCCGATCCAGTACGAGATCATCACCGCCAGCCAGATGATCGATCTGGTATCCACGGTCGGGATGCCGGTGCATTACGCGCACTGGAGCTTCGGCAAGCAGCTGCTTGCGCAGGAGCACAGCTACCGCAAGGGCATGAGCGGTCTCGCCTACGAGATCGTCATCAACACCGATCCGGCGATCGCCTACCTCATGGAAACCAACACCACGGCCCTGCAGGTCCTGGTGATGGCGCACGCGGGATACGGGCACAACGCGTTCTTCAAGAACAACTACCTGTTCCGGCAATTCACGCAGGCCGATGCCATTCTCGACTACCTGCAGTTCGCGCGCGGCTTCGTGCAGGATTGCGAAGAGCGCTACGGCTGGCGGGAGGTCGAGGAAATCCTCGACTGCTGCCACACCCTGGCGCCCTATGGCGTCGACCGCTACCGGCGCCCTGCCCGCCTGTCGGTGAAGCGCGAGCGCGCCCGCTTGAACGAACGGCTGCAGTTTGCGGAAAAGCACTACAACCCGGACTTCGCCCACCTCCACCTCAACGGCAAAAAGGCCGCCGAACCGGCGCAGAGCTTCGAGCCGCAGGAAAACCTGCTGTACTTCATCGAAAAGCACGCGCCGAGACTCCAGCCGTGGCAGCGCGAACTGGTGCGCATCGTCCGCAAGGTTTCGCAGTATTTCCATCCCCAGCGTCTGACCAAGGTCGCCAACGAGGGGGCGGCGACCTTCTGGCACTACACGCTGCTGCACGACCTCTACGACGCGGGGGAGATCGACGACGGGTTCATGCTCGAGTGGCTGGCCAACCACGGCGACGTCGTGGCGCAGCCGGCGTTCGATTCCCGCGGCTTCCACGGCATCAACCCGTACGCGCTGGGCTTCTCGATCTTCCGCGACATCCGGCGCATCAGCGAAGCGCCGACGGACGAAGATCGGCAGTGGTTCCCCGGCATCGCCGGAATGCCCTGGGAGGAGGCGATCCATTTCGCGATGGCCAACTTCAAGGACGACAGTCTGGTCGAGCAGTACCTTTCGCCCAAGGTCATGCGCGACATGCGGCTCTTTCTCCTCCATGACGGCGAAGAGGATCGCGACCACTATCACGTCCAGGCGATCCACAACGAATCCGGATACCTGCGGATCCGCCAGGCGCTGGCCCGGCAGACCCGCGGCGAGACGACGATCCCCCCGCTCACCGTGGCGCGCGCCAACGACGACACCGAACGGGCGCTGCTGCTCCAGCACCGCGTCGAGAACGGCCGGCTGCTCGACGCCCAAAGCACCGAAACGGTGCTGGGCTACGTCAAGCGGCTCTGGGGGTTCGACGTAGTGCTCGAAGAAATCGACGAAGCGGGCAACCGGTTGAAGATCCACCGGACATAGCGCCCGCGCCGGTGGCCGGCGCATCGCGGCAGAGGGCGCGTCCGGCTACCGGAAGCGGGGGGGCGTCGGGCCGCTACGCCGCATACGCTGTACCGCGTGGACAGCCATTTCCTCGATTCGATCCGGCGCGCCCTTGCGCCCTGGTGCGTCATCTGCGGCGTGGAACGGGGCGACCCGGTCTGCCCGGGGTGCCTCGAGGATTTCCTGCCGGAGGACGTCCGCCGTTGCCGGCGCTGCGCCAACCGTCTTCCCGCATCGCCGGACCCGGCTGTGGAAAACCCTGTGCATGACCCTGTGGGCAACTCCCGGATCCTTGTGGAGCAACCGGTGGAAAAGTCGGCGATTTCCGGGGAAAACCCTGTGGACATCCCTGGGGATTTCCCTGTGGATCACGTTGTGGACTTGTGCGGCGGA
Source organism: Burkholderiales bacterium GJ-E10 (assembly GCA_000828975.1). Classification (NCBI taxonomy): domain Bacteria; kingdom Pseudomonadati; phylum Pseudomonadota; class Betaproteobacteria; order Burkholderiales; species Burkholderiales bacterium GJ-E10. Next base: position 2,635,565 of record AP014683.1, read on the forward strand.
TGCCTGGTACGCCGTCGTCGTTTCGATGCCACGGTCGCGCTCGCCGACTACGCCGCCCCCATCAGCGGTATGATCGCCGCGCTCAAATTCCAGGGTCGCCTGGATCTCGGGCACGCCTTCGGCCGGTTGCTGGCGCGGCGCGCGGCACGCCGGCCGGGGCGCGGCTTCGATGCGCTGATCCCGATCCCCGTCGCACCGCAACGCTTGCGCGGCCGCGGCTACAACCAGGCGGAAGAGATCGCACGCGCAACCGCCGCCGGCCTCGGCCTCCCCGTCCTGGCGCGCCACCTGATCCGGAACCGCGATGGTCCGGCCCAGCACGATCTTCCCCTTGCGCAGCGGCGCACCGGCATCCGCGGGGCGTTCGCGCTGCGAATGCCGCTGCCGGGCTCCATCCGGTGCGTGGCGCTGGTCGACGACGTGATGACGTCGGGGTCGACCCTCGACGAAGCGGCCGGCGTGCTCAAGCGCGCCGGAGTCGAGCGGGTGGTCAATCTGGTGGTGGCGAGAACGCCGTGAATTCCCGACGAACGCCGTGGCGACGAAAAATCTTGCGAGCGAAGAACGGGCGGGAATGAAGGCCGCCGGACGCCGGGGGCGTCAATGGCGCTGGAACAAGGGCAAGCCGTGCTGGTGCGCGCGGAGCCGCGCGCAGGGGTCCGGACGCGCCTGCGCCGGCATGCGGAATGCGAGGTCGTACGCGGACGCGCGTTCCGGAGATTGCGGATCGTCCTCGAGCAACCCGATGGAGATGGCGCGGGCGCGCTCGGCATCGGACAGGTGGACCATCACGCCGATGTCGCGACGGGCATGGCCGTTGCCGGTCAACAGGACCACGCCGCGGGAAAAGTACGGCCGGATCGACTCCGCCAGCACCGCGTCGCGGGCGATCTGCGCCGTCGCGATCGCCGCCAGCATGTCCTTCGGCGCGAGGCCGCAGTGCCCGATCGCGATTTCGTGCTCCTGCGCGCGCAACAGACGCGGCGGGATGTCGCGCAACCCCAGCGCCGCCGCCCGATCGGGCGGAAACACCGACGACACGCCGTGCATCGCCACCTTCATCGCCTGCGCGCCCGACAGGTCGGCCGCGACGATGGGCAGGTGATATTCCAGGGCCAGTTCGACGTAGGGACGATAGAAGTTCCAATTCCAGCCCTTGGCGCCCGCCGCCCGGATGATGCGTTGCGCCCGCGCGGCGACGCTGCCCCGCGCCGCCTTGCGCGCCGCATTCAACGCCGCCTGCCGATCGGCGTCGAACTGCTCGAACGCGATCGCCGGCCGCGCGCCGCCCTGCAGGAGCAGGCGCAATGCCTGCGCGCGCATGGCGTGCTGCGCGGCGTTGTCATGGACCTCGCCGGACAGCACCACCGGTTCGCGCGCCATCGCCGCGGCGAGACGTGTCGGCGTGAGCCACGGCAAGGCATGGATGCCGTTGTCCACGGCGCCCGGACCGGATTCCGGGGACGTCGTCGTGCAGGCGGCGGATGCCGCCACCAGGACTGCCGCAATCATCGACCGGAACATGGTGCGCATCATCACCTCAGAATCACCCCAGATTCGGCGCGAGCCAGCGCTCCAATCGGGCCACGTCCATGCCGCGGCGACGCGCCATGTCTTCCAGCTGGTCGCGCCCGATGGGGCCGACGTTGAAATACCGCGCCTCCGGATGCGCAAGATAGAACCCGGAGACCGATGAAGCCGGATGCATCGCGAAACTCTCGGTCAGACGCATGCCGATTTCCTCGGCATGCAATGCGGCGAACAACTCCTGCTTGACGCTGTGCTCCGGACAGGCGGGATAGCCCGGCGCCGGCCGGATGCCGCGGTACCGCTCGGCGATCAGCGCATCCTGCGCCAGATGCTCGTCCGGCGCATAGCCCCAGAGGTCGCGACGCACCCGTAGATGCAGCATTTCCGCCGCCGCCTCGGCAAGGCGGTCCGCAAGCGCCTTGAGCAGGATCGCGCCATAGTCGTCGTGCGCGCGCGCAAAGGTCGCCTCGTGGGCTTCGATGCCCAGGCCGGCCGTCACCGCGAACAGTCCGATGTAGTCGGCAATACCCGACGGCGCGATGAAATCGGCCAGCGCGCGGTTCGGGCGGGGAACTCCGTCGATCACCGGCTTGCGGATCTGCTGCCGCAGGCCGTACCAGGTGAAGAGCCGGGCGGTCCGCGACTCGTCGGTGAACACCGCGATGTCGTCGCCGTCGGCGTTGGCGGGGTGGAACGCCACCGCGGCATTCACCGTGAGCCAGCGCTCCGTGACGATGCGCGCGAGCATCGCCCTGGCGTCCTCGAACACGCGGCGCGCCTGCGCGCCGACGACGGCATCGTCGAGGATCGCGGGATATGGCCCGGCCAGATCCCAGGTCTGGAAGAACGGCCCCCAGTCGATGTAGTCGGCCACCTGGGCCAGATCGAGGGCGCGCAGCGCCCGGCGCCCGAGGAACTTCGGCTTCGGCGGGACATACGCCTGCCAGTCGAGGCGCGCCGCGTTGGCGCGCGCCTCGGGCAGCGGGACGATCTCGGGTCCCTTCTTGCCGGCGTGCTGGCGGCGCACGCGCTCGGTCTCGGCGCGGTGTTCGGCGAGAAACGCATCACGCTGCCCGCTCGAAACCAGCGACTGGCACACGCCGACCGAACGGCTGGCATCCGGCACGTAGACCACCGCGCCGTCGTACCGTGGCGCGATCTTCACGGCGGTGTGGACCCGCGAGGTGGTCGCGCCGCCGATGAGCAGCGGAATGGTCATGCCGAGGCGCTGCATTTCGGACGCCACGTGCGCCATCTCTTCGAGCGACGGCGTGATGAGACCGCTCAGGCCGACGATGTCCGCCTTTTCCTCGATCGCGGTCTGCAGGATCTTCTCCGCCGGCACCATGACGCCGAGGTTCACCACGTCGAAGTTGTTGCACTGGAGCACGACGGTGACGATGTTCTTGCCGATGTCGTGCACGTCGCCCTTGACGGTGGCGATGACGATCTTGCCGTTGGAGCGCGCGGTCTCGCCGCTGGCCGCCTTCTCCGCCTCGATGTAGGGCACGAGATAGGCGACCGCCTGCTTCATCACCCGGGCCGACTTCACGACCTGCGGCAGGAACATCTTGCCGTCGCCGAACAGGTCGCCGACGACGTTCATCCCTTCCATCAACGGACCTTCGATCACCTCGATGGTGCGCCCGCCCCGTGCCTGGATCTGCGCCCGGATCTCCTCGGTATCGGCCTCGACGAACTGGGTGATGCCGTGCACCAGGGCATGCACCAGCCGCTTCCCGACCGGTTCATTGCGCCAGGCCAGATCCTCTTCGCGCTTGCGCCCGGCGCCCTTGCGCCGTTCGGCAAGCTGCACGAGCCGCTCGCCCGCATCCGGGCGGCGGTCGAGCACCACGTCCTCGACCGCTTCGCGCAGTTCCGGCTCGATCTCCTCGTACACGCCCAGTTGCCCGGCATTGACGATGCCCATCGTCATGCCGGCACGGATCGCGTGGTACAGGAACACGGTGTGGATCGCTTCGCGCACGAGGTCGTTGCCGCGGAACGAAAACGACACGTTGGAGACGCCGCCGCTCACCCCGGCATGCGGGCAGTTGCCCTTGATCCAGCGCGTGGCCTCGAGGAAATCCACCGCGTAGTGGTTGTGTTCGTCGATGCCGGTGGCGATGGCGAAGATGTTGGGGTCGAATACGATGTCCTCGGGCGGGACGCCGGCCTGCTCGGTGAGCAGCCGGTAGCTGCGCGCGGCGATGGCGATGCGGCGCTCGTAGGAGTCGGCCTGCCCGTTCTCATCGAAACCCATGACGATCATCGCCGCGCCGTATCGGCGCGCGAGGCGCGCCTGGCGCAGGAATTCCGCCTCGCCTTCCTTGAGCGAAATCGAGTTGACGATGCACTTTCCCTGCACGCACTGCAGGCCGGCCTCGATCACCGACCACTTGGAACTGTCGATCATCACCGGCACACGCGCGATGTCCGGTTCGCCGGCGATCAGATTCAGGAAGCGGCGCATGGCGGCGACCGAATCGAGCATCGCCTCGTCCATGTTCACGTCGACGATCTGGGCGCCCGCCTCGACCTGCTGGCGCGCAACCGCCACCGCCTGTTCATATTGCCCCTCGAGGATCAGCCGCGCGAACTGGCGCGATCCGGTGACGTTGGCCCGCTCCCCGACGTTGACGAAGAGCGTGTCGGGACCGATGTTGAGCGGTTCCAGGCCGGAAAGCCGCAGGCGCGGCTCGACGGTCGGCGGCGTACGCGGGACCAGCCCCTCGACCGCCTGCGCAATGGCGCGGATATGGTCCGGGGTGGTGCCGCAGCAACCGCCGACGATATTGAGCAGGCCGGCCGCGGCAAATTCGCGGATCAGGCCCGAGGTGACGTTCGGCGTCTCGTCGAAGCCCGTCTCCGACATCGGATTGGGCAGGCCGGCGTTGGGGTAGATGCAGACGAACGTGTCCGCCAGTCGCGCGAACTCCTCGACATAGGGTCGCATGAGGGCGGCGCCCAGGGCGCAGTTCAATCCGACCGCCAGGGGCCGGGCGTGGCGCAGCGAATTCCAGAACGCCTCGACCGTCTGGCCCGAAAGGATGCGGCCGGAGGCATCCGTCACCGTTCCGGAAAGGAAGATCGGCAGCCGCACGCCCCGGCGTTCGAACTCCTCGTCGATCGCGAACACCGCCGCCTTGGCGTTGAGCGTGTCGAAGATCGTCTCGATCAGCAGCAGGTCGACGCCGCCGTCGAGGAGTGCCCGGACCTGTTCCCCGTAGGCGGCGACGAGTTCCGCGAAGGTGACGTTGCGCGCGCCCGGATCGTTGACGTCGGGGGAAATCGAGGCGGTGCGCGGTGTCGGTCCGATCGCGCCGGCGACGAAACGCGGCCGCTCGGGGGTCGTGTACCGGTCGCAGGCCTGCCGCGCGATCCGCGCCGCCGCGACGTTCATTTCGTAGGCGAGGTCGGCGAGTTCGTAGTCGGCCTGGGCGATTCGCGTGGCGCCGAAGGTGTTGGTTTCGACGATGTCGGCGCCCGCGGCGAGATACTGCTCGTGGATGTCCTGGATCAGTTCCGGACGCGTCAGCAGCAAGAGCTCGTTGTTGCCCTTGCAGTCGATCGGGTGATCGGCAAACCGCTGCGTGCGGTCGAGGCCGCGGAAGTCCTCTTCGCGCAGCTTGTGGCGCTGGATCATGGTGCCCATGGCACCGTCGAGGATCAGGATGCGATGCGCCAGCAGTGCGCGCAGGCGGTCTTCGGTGGACGGTTCCGGGCTGGTATTGGAGGACGGAGGCATGCTGCGGCGTCGAAAAGTGCAGGCCGCATTGTACGGGGGAGGGGGTTTCCGGCGGCGCGAAGCGGGCGCCGCGGGACGAAACGAACGGCGCCCCGGCCCGGCAGACGGGCGGGGCGGAGCGTCAGTGCAGAACGACCGGCTGGGTCATCAATCCGGTGTAGCTGGCCAGGAAGTCGTCGAACTCGTCGACCGAGGGTTCATGGGAGATGAGTCGCGCGATGTCGTCCCGAAACTGCTCTGCCTGCCGGCCGTCGAGAAAAATTTCGCGACGGGACCCTTTGTCCATGATCTCGAATCCGCCGGCCGGATGCCGGGCGTCGTCGCCAAGATCCGAGAACTGGACAATGCAGAAATTCGAGCTGTTGTAGACCATGTTCATGATGCGATCCGTTTCTCCATCCTCGTGCCGCCCGCCCTTCCGTGGGCTCCTACGCCCGCCGCCGTCGTCCGTCACACCTGCTATATCGGCCTCTCCGCCCGATTTTCAAGTGGCAACCGATGGGGGAATCGGGGCGAGTGCGGGAAATCCCGCCGGGTTTCCCCCGGAACCGATGCGCATCGCCCGTGCATAATGGGCACGAGCGGGTTGCGCCGCAGCCGACACCCCGCGAGCGGCGGCCCGGTCATCGCGGCTCCCGGACCGACGCACGCAAGGCGCCGAGCGAGGTGACGCCCGAAGCAACGAGACGCAGCCCGCGCTCCCAGAGGCCGCGGCCATCAGCCAGCAAGCGCCGTTCCATCTCCGTCGCACCGACGCCCTCCTCGACCAGCGAGCGCACGCCCGAGTCGACCTCGATCCACTCGTAGACCAGAGCGTGGCCACGATATCCCTCGCCGCGGCAGTGGCTGCACCCGCCCGGATTGGCCATACGGGCCTGCACGGAATCGCGCGCGGCGGGCGGCGATCGCCATCCGTCGGCGGCCCGTACCAGCGCTTCGCGCACCACCTCGGAGTCGTCCGGCCGCGAACAATGGCGACACAGCGCACGCACCAGCCGCTGCGCGACCACGAGCACGAGATGGTCGGCCAGATCGGTCGCCGCAACGCCCCAGGCACGGAAACGGGGGAAGACGTGGTGCGCGCGGCCGCCGTGCAGCGCCGAAAACACCCGGCAGCCGGCCTGCGCCGCCCGAAGCACCAGCTGCGCCGCCTCGGACGAATCGATTTCCGCCAACAGCACGGCATCGGGGCGGCTGCGCAGCAGCCGCCGGAACCGCGCCGCCAGCGGATCGTGCCCGCGGCCGTCGTCCGGATCGGCGGCCTCGCTCTGCGACCACTCCGGACGGCGACGGGGGACGGTGTCCTCGACGGTCCGGATGCGGTTGCATTGGGGGGCGATGGCCTCGAGCATGGCATGGAGCGAGGCGGTCCGCCCAGACCCCGCCGGACCGATGGCCAGGACGATTCCGTCCGGTTGCTGCAGGATGCGGCGGATCTCCGCCAGATCCTGCGTGTCATAACCGAGCTCGCCGAGCGTCCGTTCCGCCGTCGGCGGCCCGCGGCGCGGCGCGGCATCATTCCCGAGCATCGGCGGCCCACTGCAGCAGGAACCGGGCACATTCCCGGCGGGGCGCCACGAGCCACGCCGAGCGGAACGGCAGGACCTCGTACTGCATGGCGGCCTGCAATCCGGTTCCGAACGCGACGGCGCGCGCAAACGGAGCGCACAGGTAGTCGGCACGTTCGGGCATGGCCCGCGGGGCTCGGCCGTACCAGCCGGCCGCGGCGCTGATCGCGAGCAAGACGGCCCAGATGCCGGCGCGGCGGGTCATTGCACCACCCTGATCCGACGGCAGTCCGGCAGCGCCCGACCGTTTGCCATATTTGCCACTTTTCGCTCCCCCGATCGCATGTACGAGGGGAGAACGGTAGCCCGCGATCGCGGCCCGGGAACTACCGGGAGCGGGAGTGACGGCTCCGGATCGGGGGCGTCAGTAGCGGCGACCGCGCCCGCGACCGCCGCCGAACTTCATCAGCAGCCAGCCTCCCAGCATTCCGCCCAGGTGGGCGAAATGGGCGACCCCGGCCTGCGTGCCGACGACCCCCTGGAACAATTCGATCACGCCGAAGATCGTCACGAACAGCCAGGCCGGCATCGGAATGGGCGGGAAGATCAGCATCACGATGCGCCGGGGGAACAACAACCCGAATGCGAGCAGGATTCCGAACACACCGCCGGACGCGCCGATCGTGGGCTCCAGCGAACCGGTGAACCAGGTGAAGAGCAACTGCGTCAGCCCGGCCGAAATCACGCAGACGAAGTAATACGTCAGGAACCGGTTGCGCCCCCAGACGCGCTCGACGTCGCCTCCGAACATGACGAGGCCGAGCATGTTGAGGAAGATGTGCATGAACCCGGCATGGAAGAAGCTGTACGTGACGAGCTGCCAGGGCATGAAGCCGGGTGCGCCGAACGCGCGGGAACCGATCGGCCACAGCGCGAGACTGGTGCTCAGGGTCCCGCCGAGCAGATAGTCGAGGAGGAACGTGCCCACGTTCATCCACAACAGTAGTTGCGTACCGGGGGGGAGCGGAAACATGGGGCAAGTGTACCGGAGCGGACTGCGAACCCCGGTCGCGGCCTGCAGAAAGCTCCCTTGGAGGGAGGGTCGGGTGCGCGGAACGAGGCGGGCGCGCGGCGGCGTCGCGCAGCTTGGCTCTTGCGCCGCCGCCTGCCCTCTCCCGCAGGCGGGAGAGGGTGAATGCGGCGGGGCCGCCGGTCAGTCGAAGACCGGCGTCTCGACGCCCAGCACCTTGTGCAGCTTGGGCGAGGTCGTGGTGTACTGCAGGTGGATGTGCTTCTCCGGGAACACGTAGCGCGCCGCCGCGAACGCCGCGAGCGCCGCCTCGTGGAAGCCCGAGAGAATGAGCTTCTTCTTGCCCGGGTAGATATTGATGTCGCCCACCGCGAAGATCCCGGGGACGTTGGTCTCGAACTTCTCGGTGTCGACGACGATCTGCTTGCGCTCGATGCCGAGACCCCAGTTCGCGATCGGCCCCAGCCGCGGCGACAGGCCGTAGAACACCAGCAGCGCATCCATCGGCACGACACGGGTCACGCCATCGCCGCCCGTCACCTTGATCGCCGACAGGCGCTCGCCCTTCACCTCGTAATCGGTGATCTGGCCGACCAGGAACTGCATCTGCATCTGCTCGCACAGCTCGTGCATCTTCGCCACGCTCGCGGGCGCGGCGCGGAACCCGTCCCGCCGGTGCACCAGGATCACGCTGCCGGCCTGGTTCGGGCCTTCCTGCACGAAGTTCAAGGCCCAGTCCAGCGCCGAGTCGCCGCCGCCCGCGATCACGATGTCCTTGCCGGCGAAATCGGCCGGATTCCGGACCCGGTAGAACAGTTGCTTGTCGACGAACTGCTCGATGTTCGGCAGGCGCAGCGGGCGCGACTCGAACGCGCCGACCCCCGCCGCGATGAACACCGTACGGGCAAGGAAGCGGTCGTTGCGCGAGGTTTCCACCAGAAAGCGGCCATCCTCCCGGCGCTCGACCTTGGTGACGGTGCGTCCGAGATGGAACTGGGCGCCGAACGGCTCGATCTGCTTGAGCAGCGAATCGGTCAGTTCGCGACCGGTACAGACCGGCACGGCGGGAATGTCGTAGATCGGCTTGTCGGGGTAGAGCTCGACGCACTGTCCGCCGACGTGGGCCAGCGAATCGATGACGTGCGCCTTGATCTCCAGCAGCCCCAATTCGAATACCTGGAACAATCCGACCGGCCCGGCGCCGATGATGAGGGCGTCGGTTTCGATCTCGTGTGCCGCTCCGGCCGCGGCGTGGCTTCCCGTAGGTTCCTGATGAGCTTTCATGACGTTCAGATGGAGTGGACCGGTCCGTGAACCGGGAGCGCGGCGCCGAAACCGGCAACCGGTGCGCAAGGGCTTGCGGACGACGCCGCGAACCGCCGCGGCCGAGTGCGGATTGTACGACCCCCCTTCCCGGCGGGGGCCGTTTTCCCGGAATGGAGCGAGCAGCAATCGTAATTCCGATATTCCGGTTTCTTTGAAGGCCCTATCATTGGAGCTTGGGTGCCGGAGGCGCGCGGGCATGCAATCCGCGGGCTCCTCCGTGCCCGAAATCGCTCCGAAATCGCTCCGAAATCGCGGCGAACCCGTGCGGACCCCATGCCGCCGCGTTCCCGCAACCCAGAAAGGGATTGAATCCATGTGCGGCATCGTTGGCGCCGTCGCGCAGCGCGACATCGTGCGCTTGTTGGTGGAAGGCCTACGCCGGCTCGAGTACCGGGGCTACGACTCCTGCGGCCTGGCCGTGCAGACCCGCGCGGGGATCGAGCGCGTCCGCAGCGTCGCGCGGGTCGCCGAGCTCGACGCCCAGACCGCCGCACGGACCGCACAGACCGGCATCGCCCACACCCGCTGGGCCACCCACGGCGCACCCACCACGGACAACGCCCACCCGCACGTCTCCTACGGCCCCCGGACGGGCACCGCAAGCGGGCGCCCGGAACTGCCGATGTCCCGTGTGGCGCTGGTCCATAACGGCATCATCGAGAACTACGAGGCCTTGCGCAGCGAACTGCGGGCCGCGGGGTACGAGTTCGCCAGCGAAACCGACACCGAGGTCGTTGCCCACCTCATCGATTCCCTCTATGCCGGCGACCTGCTCGACGCCGTGCGCAAGGCGGTGACGCGGCTGCACGGCGCCTACGCGATCGCCGTGCTGCATGCGCAGGAGCCCGGCCGGATCGTCGGCGCCCGCGCCGGCAGCCCCCTCGTCCTGGGACTCGGGCAGAACGAACACTTCCTGGCCTCCGACGCCCTGGCCCTGGCCGGGGCCACCGACCGCTTCGTCTATCTGCAGGACGGCGACCTCGTCGATCTGCGCGCCGACCGCGCCGTCGTCTTCGATGCGGACGGAAACCCGGCGCACCGGATCGAACACAAGCTGGGCGCGGTCGCAAGCGCAGTCGAGCTCGGGCCCTACCGGCACTACATGCAGAAGGAGATCTTCGAGCAGCCCCAGGCGATCGCCGACACGCTCAACGAGATCCACGCCATCCTGCCGGCGCGATTCGGCGAGATCGCCGAATCGATCATGCCGCGCGTCGATCGCATCCTGATCCTCGCCTGCGGAACGAGCTACTACGCCGGCTGCGTGGCGCGGTACTGGATCGAGGCGATCGCCGGCATCCCGACGACGGTGGAGATCGCCAGCGAGTACCGCTACCGCCGATCCGTACCGGACCCCGATGCGCTGGTCGTGGTCATCTCGCAATCGGGCGAGACCGCCGACACCCTGGCCGCCCTGCGGCATGCCCAGTCGCTGGGCATGAAGCACACGCTCGCGGTATGCAACGTGGCGACGAGCGCGATGGTGCGCGAAACCGAGATGGTCTTTCCCACGCGCGCCGGCACCGAGATCGGCGTCGCGTCCACCAAGGCGTTCACGACCCAGCTGGTGGGCTTGTACCTGCTCGCCAACGCGCTGGCCCAGGCGAAGGGCCGCCTGTCGCCGGACGCCGAGATGGATGCCGTCCGCAATCTGCGCCACCTGCCCGCGGCGGTGCAGAGCGTGCTCGCCCTCGAGCCCCAGGTCATCGCCTGGGCCGAACGCTTCGCGCGCAAGGAAAACGCCCTCTTCCTCGGGCGCGGGCTGCACTACCCGATCGCCCTCGAAGGCGCGCTCAAGCTCAAGGAAATCAGCTACATCCACGCCGAAGCCTATCCGGCGGGAGAACTCAAGCACGGCCCGCTCGCCCTCGTCACCGAGGCGATGCCGGTGGTGACAGTCGCCCCCAACGACGCGCTGCTCGAAAAGCTCAAGAGCAACATGATGGAAGTGCGGGCGCGGGGCGGCGAACTCTACGTCTTCGCCGACGCCGACACGCGCATCCAGCCCGCCGCCGGCATGCACGTCATCCGCATGCCGGAGCACTACGGCGATCTGTCGCCGATCCTGCACGTCGTACCGTTGCAATTGCTGGCGTACCACACCGCCGTAGCGCGAGGAAGCGACGTGGACAAGCCGCGGAACCTGGCGAAGTCGGTGACGGTGGAGTGAGCGGGCGGCGGAAATGGTCGCGAACAATAAAGTTCCGAAAACCGCAGATTCGGAGTTGGAAGAACGGGAGCGATCGAACGGCGGAAACGCTGGAATGCTGCGCCGCGCAAACGCGCGGCCGCTATGCCTCAGGACCGGGCGCTAGGATGTCGGCTACGGATAGCCGGCTTTGCCCGGACCCGGCCAGGAGCGGCTGCTCGAGGTTACGAAACCCCCTCTCCCGCGCAGGCGCGAGAGGGGGTTGGCGCGCCCCCCATGTCGGCGGTCTGCTCCGGTCCTGAGCTTGCGCGCGCCAAGTATCGGGAGGTTGGCGCGCCCCCCATGTCGGCGGTCTGCTCCGGGTCGACAGTGGAAGTTTATTGTTCGCAACCAGGAAATTTGAACAGGCCGATGAGCGGAAAATGCTGCTCCACAGGGCGAGGAAAGAGCCCGGAATTCAGGAGCATGCACGCACAAATTGCTTGCAAAGCAAGCTATTTGTGCGTGCAATTTGATGCGTGAAGATCGAATTCGACGAGAAAAAGAACGCGAGAAACATACGGGAACGGCATCTGCCGTTCGGGCGCGCCGCCGAGTTCGACTTCGATACAGCTATTGTTTGCGAAGATATTCGCAATCCGTACCCCGAGGCTCGATACGTGGCGGTTGGGCTCCTCGACGGGCGTTTGCACGTATTGTGCTTCACGCCTGTCCGTAGCGGAATCCGCGTGATCAGCTTCCGCAGGCCAATGCCAGAGAGGTGAGAGATTATGAAAAAACGCGCTCCGCTGACTGACGCCGAAGGTGAGGTCAGGGAATTGACGGCGGAGGACTTCCGCCATTTCAAGCCGGCTGCGGATGTGTTGCCGCCTGCGGTAGCACGCAAGCTTGGGGTACGCGGCCCGCAAAAGGCCCCGACAAAAGACCGAATCACAATCCGTTTGTCGCGGGACGTCGTCGACCGTTTTCGTGAAACCGGTGACGGGTGGCAGACCCGCATTGATGCTGCCCTGAAGGATTGGCTCAAGCGCCACAAGCCAGCTTGAACTGAATGCGCGAGGAGGGCACGGGGCCGGCTGGCGAGGCCCCCAAGTTCTACCTGAGAAAAATTGAACTGTCGGAGACGGGCCTCCGACAAGACGGAGCTCCCTTCCCGCTACGTTCCTGGCGTGCGGTTGGCCGCTTCCGTGAGCGACGTCAGGGAGACGCGCTGTCGGCCATCGCGATCGAAGTTTTCAGGGGCCAGCCAGCGCTCGATGGCGGCATGCAGCGCGGGCCATTCTCCGTCGATAATGCTGAACCAAGCGGTATCGCGATTGCGGCCCTTGACGACGGCTGCCTGTCGGAAGATGCCTTCGAAGCGAAAGCCGAGGCGTTGCGCGGCGCGGCGCGATGGCTGGTTGAGCGAATTGCACTTCCACTCCAGTCGGCGGTACCCGAGGGCGAACGCCTCGCGCATCATCAGGAACAGCGCCTCCGTCGCCATCGCGGTACGCTGCAGCAGCGGCGAGAAATGCAAATGCCCGATCTCGATCGTGCCGGCGTTGGGCGTGATCCGCAGGTACCCCGCCACACCGAGCGCGCGTTCGGTTGCGTTGTCGACAATGGCGAACAACAGCGGATCGGCGGAGAGATGGACGGACTGCACCCAGGCCTCGTACGCGCCGGGATCGGCAAACGGACCGTAGGGAAGATATGTCCAGCCGGTCCCTTCGACATCGCCGGCATCGGCGTCGAACAGATCGCGCGCATGCCGGACCGGGTCCAGCGGTTCCAGGCGGCAAAGACGGCCCCGGCGAACATGCCGCTCGGGTGAGGATGGCGGACGCCAGTTCGGTAGCGGGGCGCCTAACGGTTCGGGTTTGGGTTCGGGTTTGTTTTGCATGATCGGTCCCAGTGGGGGTGGGCATGCACCAGCGCATGCAGGACGCGGGCATCGTCGGCGCGAAATGCCGCGGAAACGTACATGACCGTCTCCGGTTCCAAGAACGAGTTCGCCGCGCAGATCGTCGACCGGGTACAGGAGAATCCGCCCGGGGTTCGGCTTTTCCGAATTGCGTTCAATGGGTCCATACGAGCATGCCTGAATCTTGCCAGCACCGTGCGTGCGAAGGCCACCACCGCCTGGCATGTTCCGATGGCGTGCATCGCAAGGTTCACAAGGCAGAACTTTTCGGCCAATCGGAATTCGTCGACCGCACCGCAGAAAACGACTGCACCAATTCACGCAGGTCCGGCATTTCAGGGAACGGCGGGCCCATGTCGGGGGTGGGCCGTCCCCTGATAGGCCACCCAGGATACCAAGGCGTCCTGCCGGGAGCGCTCGCGGGCTTCCTCCCGCATCAAGGCTGCGCAACGGTCACGGAGGAGGGGTAAGACCCCGCCGCAAAGGGGCTGCCCGGGACCTGCGTCAGCGCGCCCGTGGTGGCGTCGATGCCGTAGACCGAAACGTCGTTGCTGCCATTGCTCGCCGCGAAAGCCAGCGTGCCTGCCGGATTGACCGCCACGGAGAAGGGAGCCGCCGCCGCGAAGGGGCTGCCCGGGACGGCGGTGAGCGCGCCCGTGGTGGCGTCGATGCCGTAGACCGAAACGTCGTTGCTGACCGCGTTGGCCACGAAGGCCAGCGTGCCCGCCGGGTTCACCGCCACGGAGTAGGGGCTTGACCCCGCCGCGAAAGGGCTGCCCGGGACCTGCGTCAGCGCACCCGTGGTGGCGGCGATGCGGTAGACCGAAACGTTGTTGCTGTTTGCGTTCGCCACGAAGGCCAACGTACCCGCCGGGCTTACCGTCACGGACGCGGGGCTCGACCCCGCCGCAAAGGGGCTGCCCGGGACCTGCGTCAGCGCGCCCGTGGTGGCGCCGACGCTGTAGACCGAAACATTGTTGCTGTCATAGTTCGCCACGAAAGCGTATGTCGGATTTGTGGTGCACCCTAGCGTGACACTGGTCACATCGGCCGTGGCCGTGCCGCTGCCATTGGTGACGGCGCAAGTCTGATGCACAGGCTGCGTTCCTACCGTCACGGCATATGTCGCCCCACTGGCCAGTTGTGTGGGAAAGGTGAAGAAGCCGTTGGTGCTTACCGTGACGGTGTCACTGTTGTTGTCCAGCAGGGTCACCGATTTGCCTGCGGTCAGGCCGCTGACCACACCGCCCACCGCATACTGCACGTTGCAGGTCACGGTGGTGTTCGTGACATTGCCGGTTCCGACGGTGCCCGAACCGTTGGTCACCGTGCAGGATCCGCCAGCGGGTTGGGTGGCTACCGTGACGTCGTAGGGATGACCGCTCATGACGGCATCAAAGGAAAAGGTGCCGTTGGCGGCAAATGCCTGAGTCGTTCCCGATACTGTGTCGTCGAGGACGACCGATGTCCCTGCCGGCAGGCCATCGATCGATCCGCCCAGCGAGAAGTTCGCAGCCGGGTTGTCGACGCACGCGACCGACACGTTCGTGATATCGGCCCCCTGGACCGTTCCGGCACCGTCGGTCACCGTACAGGTTTGTCCGACCGGCTGACTGGAGACCGTCACATCGTATGCGGCCTGATCGACAATTCGTCCCGGAAGGGAAAACTTGCCGTTGGCGCTGAGGGGGGTCGGCGCGCCGCCGTCATCCTGCAGCGTCACCGATCCGTTGAGGCCGGAGACCGTTCCACCAAGGGTGTAGGTCACCGCCGGATTGGCCGCGCAAGCCACCTCAATGTTGGTGACGTTGGTGGCGGCAACCGTTCCCGCGCCGTTGGTTACCGAACAAGCCTCGCCAGCAGGCTGGGTGGCAACTGCCACCTGGTACGCCGTCCCGGAAGGCAGAGAAACAGGAAACGGAACTCCCCCATTGGCTGCAAGTACCAACGGGTTCTGTCCGTTGAGTTGCAAAACCAGGCTTGTACCGCTTTGCAGCCCGGTCACGTTGGCGACGATCTTGTAACCGCTGGCGGCCGAAGCCGTTGCTCCGGCGGAGGATCCTCCGCTCCCGCCGCCGCAGGCGGTGAGCACGGAAATCCCGATCGCGGACAGGAGGTTCCGCACCCTGCTTGCCCGTACCATCACCGGGTCCTTTCGTTTTCGATCGATTGCACGCCCCGGACGCGACCCGACTCCGCAAACACGGATTCAATGCACCACGACCGGGGTCGGGTTGGCGTAATACGCCTTGATTTTTCCGGCAAGCCAGCCGTGATCGTCGGCGTTGCTGAAATTCTTGATCACGTTGGTCGTGTTGCCGCCGCCCCAGAGGATCGCGAATACCCCGTCGTTCGCCGCGATGGCGAGCTTGCCGTTGCCGGAACTCCAGTCGTAATGGTTGGCCTGTCCACCGTATTCCAGCAGGTACGCCTGGTAGGTGGCATTGGGCACAAGGCAGTTGTACGCGGTCGGTCCGCAGGGAACAGCGAAGCTCCCGACCGCGATCGGCGCCGCGGCGTTCGCGGGACCGAGCACCATGTCACCCAGGTTCGGCGTCAGATCCGGGTCGCCGAAAAAATACACCGGCGCGGTGCTGAACACATAGCCGGTGTCGCCGTTTCCCGCCGGGTAGATTTCCGGCGCGGCCTCGGCGGTGTTGGGGATATGCGATCCGGGAATCTGCCACAGCATGATCGGAATGTCGTGATTCGACCGACTTACTTGTCCGACCGCGCTGAGATAGTTGTCCCACGATCGGGCGTTGTACAGCGTCGCTGCCGCGGGTGCCGCGCTGTCATCCATTTCATAGCGGTCAAAGACGAAAAAGTCGGGCCCGGTGGCAAGGGTGATGTCGATGGCCGATGGCGCATTGGCCTGCAGGAAACGGGCGACCGGATCGGCGTAGATCGCAGCGACCTGCGACGCGCTCAAGGTCTGGTGCACCCAGAACCCCGATCCGACAGCCCAGATATTGTCCTGCCATCCGACGGTGACGGTACCGTGGGGAGCGAGGGCGCGAACGATCCAGTTGTTCGCCGCGACCCAGCCTTCGAATCCGGCGGGAAAGTTCGGGACCGGATACCGCGTCGTGTCGTACGCCGGGTTCTGGATGCAGGACACGAACCACTGGCCGACGGCGCTGTATGCCGACGCCCCGATCCGATTGTCGATCCCGCTGTTCCAGTAGGGATCGTTGCCGCCATCCAGGCTCCACTCCGGGTAGCCCGCCGACAGCATCTGCTGCAGGATCTGCACCGGAGTTCCCGAAAACGTCCTTCCGACATAGGGCGCCGTGGAATTGCCGTTCGGATCGGTGATCACCGTGAAGCCGTGCGGCGTCGTCAACAGGCACAGCGCCTGCGCGACCGCGGTGTTCACGGCGCCCGACGGCAGTGCCGCATTCACCTGCGCAATGAGATTGTTCTGCTCGATGGTTCCGAGCAGATCGGGATTCATGATCAGGGCCCCATAGTAGTTCGTCTGGTTGTAGCGCACGGGCTCCGATGCCAGCTGCATCGCGTCGGCACCCAGGGATGCAAAATGCCGCGCCATCACATAGGAAGCGGCGGGATTGCCGGCGGCGAGTCCGGGCGGGCCGTCGGTGAAGTCGTCAAGCGAAAAGCCGCCGCTCATCTGGGATGTGTACTCGACCATCGCCACTCGGGTCGGGTGCTGATTGATCGCGCTCAACAGGTCGAAGTCGCGCGTCATGCGATAGGCGTTGGTCGGCGGATCGATGACCCCGGGGTCGCCGTTGCCGTCGACGCCGGCGTACTTGAACACCACATCCACCGGGCGACCGCCAAAATCGTCGCTGCCTCCGGTGGAGGTCGCGGTGGGGGGCGTGACATCGGGTCCGCCGATCGCTCCCATGGCGATGTAGGCGGGCCATCCCGGAACCGCGGTTTTCGCGACGGGTCCGCCGGAGGAGCCGGAGCCGCCACCGGATACGGCCGATCCGGCGGCCGATCCCGACGACGCCGTGCCCCCACCGCCGCAACCGGCGAGCAAGCAAGCCGTCATGCCCAGCGCCGAAGCGACGCGAACCGGAAAGCCGCGAATCGCCGCCCTCTGCCGATGTCGTTTCGGTGGCGCTGCGCCGCGCCTTCGTCTGGTGCGCCAATGCCCCGCGCGCATCACGGCTGGGCCACGGCGACGGACTGGGGGCTGGTTCCGGCGAGGAACGGCGATCCCGTGACCGGCGCGAGCGCACCCGTGGTTGCGTCGACGCGATAGGCCGAAACGGTGTTGTCCCCGACGTTCGACACATACGCGAAGGTCGCGGAAGGGTCGAGCGCGACGGAGATGGCGAGATTCCCGGCCGCGAACGGTGAACCCGCCACCGGCGTGAGCGCGCCGGTCGTCGCATCGATGTGGTACGCCGAGACGGCGTTGTTGCCGTTGTCCGCGATATAGGCGAACGTCCCGGCAGGGCTGACCGCGACGGAATTGGGACCGCTGCCCGCGACGAACGGAGAGCCTGCCACCGGCGTGAGCGCGCCGGTCGTCGGGTCGATGAGGTAGGCCGAAACCGTGCCGTCGCCTACGTTCGCGACATATGCGAGGGTGCCGGCGGCATTGAGCGCAATCGAAATCGGAGAATTCCCTGCGGCGAATGGTGATCCGGGCACCGGTATGAGCGCGCCGCCCGCGCCGATGCGGTAGACGGAGACGTCGTTGCTGCCCTGGTTCGCCACAAAGGCAAAGGTTCCGGCAGCGTTGACGGCGACAGAGTCGGGGCCGGTTCCCGCGGCAAACGGCGACCCCGGCACCGCAGTCAGTGCACCCGTCACCGGGTCGACGCCGTACGCCGAAATGTTGCCGCCATTGTTCGCAACATAGACGAAGGTTCCCGCCGCACTGACCGCGACGGCTTGCGGGTTGGTTCCGGCCGGGAAGGGCGATCCCGGAACCTGCACAAGCGCTCCGGTGGCCGAATCGATGCGGTAGACCGATACGGTGTCGTCGTTGACGTTCGCGGCAAACGCCAACGTTCCGCTGACGTTGGTCGTGATCGCGTACGGACCCCGCCCCCCTGGAAACGGCGATCCTGAAACCGGCGCCAGCGCGCCCGTCGCCGCATCGATGCGGTACGCGGAGACATCATTGCTCCCGACGTTCGCAACGTACACGAACTCGGGACCCGCGGAACAGGAAACGGCCACCCCCGTCACGGGGCCGCTTGCCGTCCCCGCGCCGTGGGTCACGGAACAGATTTCATGCAGCGGCTGGGCCAGCACGGTGACACCGTATGCCGAACCAGCCGGAACGCCTTTCGAGAAGGTGAATGCGCCGTTGGCGGTGCGCGCGAGATCGTCCGACCCGTTGTCCTGCAGGGTCACGGTGGCACCGGGAGTCAATCCGGTGAGCGATCCCGAAACCGCGTACTGCTGGACCGTTGACGGAAGCGATGCGCTCGCGGAATTGCCGTCGCCGTCAAGGTCCAGATCGCCGCCGCCACAGGCGAGCAGCGATGCCGTCATGACGAACGTCAACACCGCGCGAGGCAAGACATCGCGGTTCATTGCGGTCCTTTCCGGGATCGGCGCGACGGCACCGCACCAACGACCACGTCCTCTCCGGCGCACCGATTCCGGCCCGGCACTCACGGTTGCGCCACGGCGACGGACTGAGGGCCGCTTCCCGCCGCGAACGGCGAGCCCGCCAAGGAGCTAAGCGCACCGGTGGTCGCATCGATGCGGTAGCCGGAGACGCCGCCGCCCTGGTTCGCGACATAGACGAAGGTTCCGGAGGGACTGACTGCGGCGGAGATGGGGGAGTTTCCCGCCGCGACCGCCGAGCCCACCGGGGTAAGCGTGCCGGTTGTCGCATCGATGCTGCAGGCCAGGACGCTGTTGCTGCCGTTGCCCACCACGTAGGCGAAGGTGCCGGCGGGACTGATCGCGATCGCGGCGGGGTTGCTTCCGGTCGCGACCGCCGAACCCACCGGCGTAAGTGCGCCGGTCGTCTGGTCGATGCCGTAGGCTGCAACGCCCCCGTTCAGGTTCGCCACGTAGGCGAAAGTTCCGGCCGGGTTCACCGCGATGCCATGGGGATTGTTGCCGGTCGCAAACGGCGATCCGGTCATCAACGTGAGCGCACCGGTCGTCGCGTCAGCGGTGTACGCCGTTACACCGCCGTTGAAGTTCGCCACGTAGACGAAGGTTCCCGCCGGATTGAGGGCGACGGGGCCGGGAAACGAAAGCCCTCCGCCACTGTACGGCGACCCGGCGACCGCCGTAAGGGCTCCGGTTGTCGCATCGATGGCGAAAACCGAAACGGTCTGATTGGAATCACCCGTCACATAAGCGAAGGTATCGCTGGCGTTGATCGTGATGGAGACGGGACCGGTACCGGTGCCCATCGCGAACGGCGAGCCCGCCACGGGCGTGAGCGCCCCGGTCGTCGCATCGATGGCGTAGACCGAAATGCTGTCGCCGCCGGAGTTCACCACATAGGCGAAGGTGCCGGCGGGGTTGACCGCAATGGACGTGGGACTCGTATAGGCGCCCGTCGCGAACGGTGAGCCCGGCACGGGCGTAAGCGCCCCGGTCGCCGCATCGACGGCATAGGCCGAAACCGTATCGTCGGTCCGGTTCGCGACATAGACGAACTGCGGTCCCGCCGAGCATGTCACGGCCACGCCGGTCCCATTGGTGCCGGCCGTGCCGCTGCCGTTGGTTACCGAGCAGGTTTCATGCAGGGGATCGGTCGGAACCGTGACGCGGTATGCAGAACCCGCAGCGACGTCCTGCGGGAACGTGAAGGTCCCGTTGGCGGTGACGGTGAGATTGTCGGCGCCGTTGTCCTGCAGCACCACCGACGTTCCGGGCGACAGGCCCGTGATCGTTCCCGAAATCTGCACTTTCTGCACCGCCGGAACGGACGGCGCCGCACTCCCTCCGCCGCCGCAGGCGGCGAGCAGGGAAGCCGTCATGCCCAGCGCCAGCGCGACGCGCAACGTAACCGCTCCGTTCATCGTGATCCTCTATGGCTGGCCGTGAATGAAAGGCGGCGATCCTAGAGGCGTCGGATCGCACCGTCTGTCCATAGAAATGGGGACACCGGGGCGGACCGCCGTCGCGCAGCACCGTTCCCGGTTGCGGCCGGTGCCACATGACCGTCGATGCGCCGGCAACGACGCCGCCGGATGCCGTAAGCTCCCGGCGGAACGGGACCCCACGAAGGTGACTGGATGCAATCGCGCTCGCAGGATCCGCGCATTCGCGTGGCTCTGGTTGAGGATGAAATCGATTTTCAAGATACGTTGATCGAAGCCGTCCAGGTCGCGAACGACCTCGATCTGCTGGGTGTGGCGGCATCGCGTGCCGACGCGCTGCAGATGCTACGGACGGTGCAGGCGGACGTGCTGGTGGTCGATCTCGGCCTGCCGGACGGTTCCGGAATCGACGTGATCCGGGTCGCCCACGAGAAAGCGCCCGCATGCGCGATCATGGTCTACACGATCTTCGACAACGAGAACGACGTCATCCGGTCGCTCGAAGCCGGTGCGTCGGGTTATCTCATCAAGGACGACACGCCCGTGGACATGGCCAACGGCATCCGCATCCTGCACGCCGGCGGCAGCCTGATCAGTCCCTTGATCGCGCGCCAGATCCTGGTGCGTTTTCGCGAGGACAAGACGTCGGGGCAGCCCGAACCGTCTTCACAGGTCAGTCTGTCCGGTCGCGAGCGGGAGGTGCTGCTGTACATCACCAAGGGCTTCACGTCCGACGAGATCGCGACCCTGCTCTCGGTTTCGCGGCACACGGTGCTCACCTACGTGCGGCGCATCTACGCGAAACTGAACGTGACCTCCAAGGCGGAGGCGATCTACGAGGCGCGCTACCTCGGCATCGTACGAGAGCCGAACGAATGACTTCGACCGTCCACGCCGCACCCCGCCTCGGCCGGAATCCGGTGCGTCGCGTGCGCATGCTCATCCCCGACCCCGCCACGGAGCGGCCGTTGTTCGAGATGATGGTGCGATCGGTGCTCCATGGCGCACGTACCGGCCTGTACGGCGGCTCGGTCATGGCGGTCAGCATCGCCTGGATGTTCGCGGAGGAATGGCGGCGGCGGGATTTCTCTCTGTGGTTCGGCGCGCTCGCGCTCTCGGTGCTGCTGCGCGGGCGGCTGCTGCGCGCCTGGAGCGCGTCTTCCGTCCGGCTGGAGCGGCGCCACGTCCACATCCTGACGGCGGTCTATGGGGCCGTCGGCGCCCTCTGGGGAATTGCCGGTTGGGTTTTCAACCACCCGGGTCCGGGGCGCTGGGAGGAATTCGCCCTGCTGACCTGCCAGTATCTGCTGCTCGTCAGCTCGGCAGTCGCCCTATCGGGCTACCTGCCGGTCTACGCGGCATTCTCCACGACGCTGTGCATCCTGATCCCGGTGCCGTGGATGATCGGCGGATCCCGCGAGGGCATGATCGTCAGCATCGGAACGGCAGCCACCTTCGTCAGCGGCCTCAGTTTTGCGCTCCATCACGCACGGCTCCAGATGGAATCGATCAGGATGCGCTTCGAACTCCTGGCGAGCGACGCGCAGATGCGCGAAGTGGAGCGGGCGCGCATCCTGAGCGAGGAGCGGCAACGGCTGATGCAGGATATGCACGACGGATTGGGTTCCTCCCTGGTCAGCACCTTGCGCGCGATGGAACGGGGAGAGCTGGAGAGCGGCAGTGCCGCACGGATGATCCGGACCTGTCTCGACGACCTCAAGCTGGTGATCGATTCGATGGAGTCGGTCGACGCCGATCTGCTGCTCCTGCTGGCCACGTTGCGAAACCGCCTGGGTCCGCGCCTGAAGGCGAGCGGCATCGCGCTGCGCTGGGATATCACGGACATTCCCGAACTCCCGTGGCTCGACGCAAGGAACGCCTTGCACATCCTGCGGATCCTGCAGGAGGCGTTCACCAACATCGTCCAGCACGCCGGCGCCACGGAAATCCGCGTGGCGACCTGGGCGGCGGATGGACACGTCGGCATCGACATCGCCGACAACGGACGGGGATTTCCGCCCGACACCGCCGGCAACGGCACCGGCAAGGGGCTGGCGAACCAGAGGCGGCGGGCGGAATCGATCGGCGCGTCCATCACCTGGGCCTCCGGGAACCACGGCACACGCGTCACGCTCGCATTGCCGATCCACGGAAAGCCGATCGATGGAGAAGCGAGGTGAATCCGCCCGGCGGCACCTGGCTTCTGCAAGCGAGCCACGGCCGTGCCGCTACCCGTGCGGCTCGCGCGCGGGGATAGGCTCGCGCAAAGCCGCACTTGCCTGGAGGCACCTCGCCGGCGCACAGTTCCAACCGTGGCCGCGCCCACGAGGGTGCGAAATTTTTGCGGGTCCCGGGAGACTGCCATGAGCGTGCCAAGCGAACTGCAAGCGACCGTGGATGCGTTGACCCAGCCGGGGCGGGGCATCCTGGCCGCCGACGAGAGTGCGCCCACGATCGCAAAGCGCCTCCAGGCAATCGGCCTGGAATCAACGCCCGCGATCCGCAATGCCTATCGCGCGCTGCTGCTGACGACCGCAGGATTGGGCGAATTCATCGGCGGTGTCATCCTGTTCGAAGAAACGCTCGGACAGAAGAGCGCTGACGGGACTCCCTTGCCGCAATGCGCGATTCGCCAGGGTATCGTTCCGGGAATCAAGGTCGATGCGGGAAAGATTCCGCTCGCGCACGCCCCCGGCGACGAGATCACGCAGGGTCTCGACGGCCTCGCGAAGCGCCTGGAGGATTACAAGCAACGCGGCGCGCGCTTTGCCAAGTGGCGCGCCGTCTACCACGTCTCCGAACGGCTGCCGAGCCGGCTCGCGATCGAAGCCAACGCCGAGGGCCTGGCGCGGTATGCCGCGATTTGTCAGGAATGCGGGGTCGTGCCGATCGTCGAACCCGAAGTGCTGCTCGACGGCGACCACACGATCGAGCGCTGCGCCGAGGTGACCGAGGCGGTGCTGCACGCGGTCTTCCACGCCCTGCATCGCCATCACGTGGTTCTGGAGCACATGCTGCTGAAGCCGAGCATGGTGCTGCCGGGAAAGGAAAACGCCCGCAAAGCGTCGCCCGGTGAGATTGCGGAATGGACGATCCGCGTCTTGCGACGTGCGGTACCGGCCGCGGTGCCAGGGATCTATTTTCTTTCGGGCGGGCAGACTCCGCGGGAAGCAACGGCGAACCTCGACGCGATCAACCGATTGGCGCCGCAGCCGTGGCATCTGCGCTTTTCCTACGGGCGCGCGCTGCAGGACCCGGTGCTGCGCGCATGGCGCGGCCAGCCGGCAAACATGGCCCTTGCGCAGCAGGCGCTGCTCGCGCGGGCGCGACTCAACAGCGCGGCGAGCCAAGGGCGATACGAGGCATCGAGGGAACCCGCGCCTGCGTAGGAGGGCCGGCGCCGGCCTATTTCCGCAGGCGATATCCCGTTCGGAAGATCCAGGCGATGATCGCCAGGGCGACGACGGCGAAGGTTCCGATCATCACCACGCTCGTCGTCAGGCTGACGTCCCCGTGCTCATAGAAGCTCCAGCGAAAGCCGCTGATCAGGTAGACGACCGGGTTGATCATCGATACCCGGTACCAGAACGGCGGGAGCATCTTGATCGAATAGAAGCTGCCGCCGAGGAACGTCAGCGGCGTAATGATCAGCAACGGGATCAGCTGCAGCTTTTCAAAGCCATCGGCCCAGATGCCGATGATGAAACCCAACAGGCTGAAGGTGACGCTCGTCATGGTCAGGAAGAACAGCATCCATATCGGGTGCATCACGCGCATCGGCACGAAAAATGCCGCCGTCGCGAGCACGATCGCGCCGATCATCACCGACTTGGTGGCGGCGGCGCCGACATACCCGAGCACGACCTCGCCGAAGGACAGCGGCGCGGACAGGATCTCGTAGATGGTGCCCGTAAAGCGCGGAAAATAGATCGCGAACGACGCATTCGACACGCTTTGACCGAGCACCGTGAGCATGATCAGGCCTGGAACGATGAATGCGCCGTAGGGCACGCCGTTGATGTCCTGGATGCGCGACCCGATCGCCGAACCGAACACGATGAAATACAGCACGGTCGAAATGACCGGGGAGGCGACGCTCTGCCCCACCGTGCGCAGCGTGCGCGCCATCTCGAAGCGGTAGATGGCCCAGATGCCACGCACGTTCATCGCGAGCCCACCAGCTGCATGAAGATTTCCTCGAGGCTGCTCTGACGGCACTCGATGTGCCGGGGGCGGATGTCGTGGGCCCGCATGTCGTCGATCAGCGCCGACGCATCATGGGCATCCTCCTCGGCGTTGTAGGTGTAGACCAGCTTGCGGCCGTCCGCTTCGATGGTCAGATCGTAGGCGGCAAGGCCGTCCGGGATCCGCCGCACCGGCACGGGCAGAGTGAAGATCATCTGGCTCTTGCCCATCCTTTTCATCAGGGCCGCCTTCGTTTCGGTCAGGATCAGCCTGCCCTTGTCGATGACGCCGATCCGGTCGGCCATTTCTTCGGCCTCCTCGATGTAGTGCGTGGTCAGGATGATGGTCACCCCGGTGTCGCGCAGGGCGCGCACCTGGGCCCACATCGATTTGCGCAGCTCGATGTCGACGCCGGAGGTGGGCTCATCGAGAAACAGAACCTCCGGTTCGTGCGCCAGGGCCTTGGCGATCATCACGCGCCGCTTCATGCCGCCCGACAGGCGGCGGATCTGTTCGTCCTTCTTATCCCACAACGCGAGGTTCTTCAGGATCGTCTCGAGACGGGCCGGGTCGGCCGGCTTGCCGAACAGGCCCCGGCTGAAACGCACCGTGTCCCAGACGGACACGAAGGCGTCGGTGGTCAGTTCCTGGGGCACCAGGCCGATCGCCGCCCGCGCGCTGCGGTAGTCCTTGACGATGTCATGCCCGCACACGCGGATGCTTCCGCGACTGATCCGCACGATGCCGCAGATGGCGCCGATCAGGGTGGTCTTGCCCGCGCCATTGGGGCCGAGCAAGGCGAAGATCTCCCCGCGCCGGATGTCGAGATCGATGCTGTCGAGCGCCGCAAGCCCGTTGGCATAGGTCTTGTGGAGGCCCGAGATCGAGATGGCGCTGACGCCGGTCATATGCACTCCACTGCCTGAAGCACTCCATCCCCGACAGAAGCGTCGATGCTAGCGTATCGCCGCCGGCGAAGGGGCGACGCGCCGGGGAAGCGCCCGCTCGCGCCCCGCAGATCGCCCACGGCCGCAAGGACCTCCCGGACCGAACCGCTGCGATATAGGATAATTACGCGTGGAACCAAACTCGATCGCGCCGCGTGGCGCCCTTTTTTCCGATCTCCATCTCGGCGAGGCGCTCTTGCGCGCCTTGCAGGAGGTCGGATACGAAGCCCCCTCCCCGATTCAGGCGGCGACCATCCCGCGCATCCTCGAAGGGCGGGACGTCCTAGGTCAGGCCCAGACCGGCACCGGCAAGACGGCAGCCTTTGCGTTGCCGATTCTGGCGCGCATCGACCTGGCGGCGGGTACCCCCCAGGCGCTGGTGCTGGCGCCGACGCGCGAACTTGCCATCCAGGTCGCCGAGGCGTTTCAACGGTATGCGACCCACATGGCGGGGTTCCACGTCCTGCCGCTCTACGGCGGCCAAAGCTACGGTCCGCAGCTTTCCGCGCTCCGCCGCGGCGCCCATGTGGTGGTGGGCACCCCCGGACGGGTGATCGACCACCTGGAAAAGGGTTCGCTCGACCTGACGAACCTGCGCACGCTGGTGCTCGACGAGGCCGACGAAATGCTGCGCATGGGCTTCATCGATGACGTCGAACGCATCCTGCAAAGCGCGCCGGCGCAACGGCAGACCGCCCTGTTCTCGGCCACCATGCCGGCCGAGATCAAGCGCATCACCAAGGCCTACCTGCGCGACCCGGTCGAGGTCACGGTCGCCACGCACCGGAGCACCGCCGACAACATCCGCCAGCGCTACTGGCTCGTCAGCGGCATGCACAAGCTCGACGCCCTCACCCGGATCCTCGAGGCCGAGCCCTTCGACGGCATGATCATCTTCGTGCGCACCAAGCTCGGCGCCGACGAGCTGGCGCAGAAGCTGCAAGCGCGCGGCTTTTCCGCCGCGGCGATCCACGGCGACCTGCAACAGCAGCAGCGGGAACGCACCATCAGCCAGCTCAAGGACGGCAGCATCGACATTCTCGTGGCGACGGACGTCGCGGCGCGCGGCCTGGACGTCGATCGCATCAGCCATGTGATCAATTTCGACGTGCCCGTCGATCCGGAAAGCTATGTCCATCGCATCGGACGCACGGGCCGCGCCGGGCGCAAGGGCGAGGCGATTCTCTTCGTCAGTCCGCGCGAGCGGGGGCTGCTGCGGGCGTTCGAGCGCTCGACGCGGCAGCCGATCTCGGTCCTGGAAATGCCGACCATCCAGGCGGTCAACGACGTGCGCATCGCCCGCTTCAAGGAGCAGATTTCCACGGCGCTGGCGAGCGGGGAACTGGAAGTCTTCACCTCGATCGTCGAGGATTTCGAGCGCGAAAACGACGTCCCCGCGGTGGAGATCGCGGCCGCGCTTGCCAAGATGGTCCAGCGCGGGGTGCCGCTGCTGCTGGCCAAGCCCGATCGCGACGCCGTGCCCGCCCCCGTCAAGGAGCCGCCTGCCAAGGTCAGACCGGGCAGGACTGCGCCGACGGCCGCCGCGAACCGGGCGCACGCCGACGCCCCGTTCCCGGGTGCCGCCGAGGGCCCCGCCGGAACCAAGGACAAGGAGCGCGGAAGCGCAGCGGGCGTGTTTCGTGTGGAGGTCGGCAGCGCGCATGGGGTCAAGCCCGGCAATCTGGTGGGCGCGATCGCCAACGAAAGCGGGCTGGAAGCGCGGAGCATCGGCCGCATCGAGATCTTCGATACCTACAGTCTCGTCGAACTGACCACCGCCATTCCGAAACGAATCCTGGACCACCTGCGGACGGTGCAGGTGGCCGGACGCGCCTTGCACATCCGCCCCGGCGGCGAGATGCCGGTGCAGCGCGGCGCACGGCACAAGGACAAAGACACGGGCAGAGACAAGGGGGGCAAGGCCCGCGATACGGCGGAGCCGCGGAGAATGCCGGGCAAGGCCGCACAACGGCCTCGCAGCAACACGAAAGCCGGCAATACGAAGGCCAAACGGACCTAAGGCAACGCGCGTCCGGAACGGCGCGTTTCGGGTCTGCGATTTCCCCGATCGGCCGGGTCAGCGTGGAAGCGCCGACGTCAGGCGGTCGAGCGCTTCGTCGACGAGCCGCCGCGGACAGGCCAGATTGATGCGCAGGAAGCCTTCGCCTGCAGCGCCGAACTTGGACCCCGGATCGAGCCACAAGCGCGCGCGCCGCAACAGGAAGTCGTGCAGTGCGGCGGGCGCCATGCCAAGCCGGCGAAAATCGATCCACGCCAGATAGAGGGCGTCGGTCGGCGTGACGGTGACCGGCAGCCCGAGCGCGCCGATCCGTTCGGCGAAGTGGCGCTGGTTGCCGCGCACGTACTCGAGCATCGCCTCGACCCAGGGCTCGCCCTCCCGATACGCCGCCTCGCACGCGGCCGTGCCCAGAACATTGACGAGGTGGACGCCGTTGCGCTCGGACTGCCTGCGGTACTGCAACCGATGGCGCGCGTTGGGGATGAAGACGTTTGCGCAGGACAGCCCGGCGATATTGAACGTCTTGCTCGGCGCCGTGCAGACGATGACGTTGTCGGCGATCGCGTCGTCGAGCATGGCCAGGGGCAGATGGCGCACTCCTTCGCCGAATACGAGGTCCTGGTGGACTTCGTCGGCGAGAATCAGGATGCCGTGGCGCTCGCAGATCGCCGCCATCGCAAGCAGTTCTTCGCGCGTCCACACGTTGCCGGTCGGGTTGTGCGGGCTGCACAAGATGAAGAGCCGGGTGCCCGGCTGGATGGCGGCCTCGAACCGCTCCGGGTCGAATCGGTATCGCCCCTGATCCAGCGTGAGCGGCGCCAGTGCCAAGCGACGCCCGTTGGCGACGACATCGTGAAGAAAGTGGAAGTAGACCGGCGGCTGCACGAGCACGTGGTCACCCGGCTGCGAGAACGCCTGGATCGCCGTGTTGAGCGCGGTGACGACGCCCGGCGATTGCACGAGCCATTCCGGTTTCGCCTGCCAGCCGAAACGCCGCGCCTGCCAGGCGACGGCGGCTTCGCGGTAGGAGTCCGGCATGCCGCCGTAGCCGAACACGCCCGCCTCGACCTGGCGACGCAAGGCTTCGAGGATCGGCGGCGCCGCGCGGAAATCCATGTCGGCAACCCACATCGGCAGCGGATCGGCCGCCGACTGTTCGGGAGTCAGGAGCTGACGCGCGTAGCCCCACTTCATGGAATTGGTGCCACGCCGGTCGATCACTTCGTCGAAGTCGTAGCGCGGCGATCCTTCGAGGAACGCAGCCGGCGCCGCGGCAACGGCGGGACCCGGTTCGCCGCTCATTGCCACATGGCCCGCATCCGCGCGGGCAGGTCGGTGCGCTCGCCGACGACGACGGCGGGGGCCGGTTCTTCCCTCTGCGATTCCGGCCACGAAATCGATTCGAAGTGATGCAGCACGCGCTCCGGGAGGAACCGGGTGCGAACGGCATGAACGTGCCGATCGCCGCCGCCGGGCTGGTTGGAGACGTAGAAGCGCTGCGGCACGACGATGTCGAGGTGGTCCCGGGCCCGGGTCATCGCCACGTACAGCAGGCGCCGCTCCTCTTCGACCTGCGCCGCCGACCCCGTCGACAGATCGGACGGAATGCAGCCGTCGACGGCGTTGAGCACGGTCACGGCAGCCCATTCCCGCCCCTTGGCGGAGTGAATGGTCGAAAGAATCAGGTAATCCTCGTCGAGCAGCGGCGCTCCCGCTTCGCCTGCGGTTGCGCTGGGCGGGTCGAGCGTGAGTTCGGTCAGGAACCGCTGCTGGCCGGGGTAGGTGGCCGCGATCCGCGCCAACTGCTGGATGTCGGCGACGCGCGCCGACGCGTCTTCGTAAATCCGCTCCATCTGGGCTTCGTACCAGCCGCAGACCGCCTCGAAGACCGCCGGCCACGGCGCCACGTCCGAACCGATTCCTTCCACCAGCGCGGCGAACTCACGCCACGCCGGCGCCGCGCCGTCGGGAACCGGGTGGCTCGCAAGACCTGCGCTGCCGGCCCCGGCGCACTCGCAGCGCTGCAGCACGCGCTCGGCCGTCTTCGGACCGATGCCTGGAAGAAGCTGGATGGCCCGGAAGCCCGAGACGCGGTCGCGTGGATTCCGCGCCCAGCGAAGAACCGCCAGCACGTCCTTGACGTGCGCGGACTCGAGAAACTTCAGACCGCCGAATTTGACGAAGGGAATGTTGCGACGGGAGAGTTCGATCTCCAGACGGGCGCTGTGATGCGATGCGCGGAACAGGACGGCCTGCGATTTCAGCCGCAATGCGGCTTCGCGTCGTTCCAGGACGCGCTCGGCGACGAAGTCGGCCTGGCCGGCCTCGTCGCGGACGTTGACCAGACGCGGTGCCGACCCGGCGCGGCGTTCCGTCCACAGGTCCTTGTCGTGGCGCTCGGATGCGAGCGCGATCACCGCATTCGCCGCGTTCAGGATCGGCTGGGTCGAACGGTAATTGCGTTCCAGGGCGATGCGCTCGGCGGGCGGGTCGAAGCACTGCGGAAAGTCCAGAATGTTGCGCACCGCGGCGCCACGGAATGCGTAGATGGACTGGGCATCGTCCCCAACGACGGTCAGACCCCGCCCGTCGGGCTTCATCGCCAGCAGGATGGCGGCCTGCAACCGGTTGGTGTCCTGGTACTCGTCGACGAGGATATGATCGAACCGCACGCCGAGTTCGCGCGCAAGTTGCGGTTCTTGCGCCAGGTGTTCCCAGTACAACAGCAAGTCGTCGAAATCGAGAACGCGCTGCGACTGCTTGGCCTGCACATAGGCGCCGAAGAGCCGCTTGAGTTCCGCTTCCCACTCACCGCACCATGGGAAGTCCGTTCGCAGGACTTCCCCGAGACTTCTGCGCGTGTTCACCACCGCCGAATAGATTGCGAGGCAGGTTCCTTTCATCGGGAATCGCCTGGCTTTCGTCGAATCGCCAAGCTCATGGCGGACGAGATTCATCAGGTCGGCGGAGTCCTCCCGATCGTGAATGGTGAACGCGGGGTCGATCCCGATCCGGCCGGCATACTCGCGCAGCAGCCGCGCGCCGACGCTGTGGAACGTGCCGGCCCAGGCAAGCGAAAGTGCAGCGCCGCGCGACGGGGCCAGCGCTTCGCGGCAGATCCGGGTGACCCGGCGGGCCATCTCGTCGGCCGCCCGGCTGGAGAACGTCAGCAGCAGGATGCGGCCCGGATCGCCGCCCCGGGCGAGCAGATGCGCCACCCGATGCGCAAGCGTGTTGGTCTTGCCGGTCCCGGCGCCGGCGATGACGAGCAAAGGCCGGTTCCCCTCCCCCTCCTCGCCGTCGGCACCGAATTGCACCGCGCGGCGCTGTGCTTCATTGAGCCGCTCGAGATAGGCGGGAAGCGCGCCGGGGGAGCGCGGAGCCGCCGGACGATCATTCATGCCGGACCTCCGATCCTGTAAATATTTACAGTATCACAGATCGCGGCAGCCGCCGAAACCGATGCGGATTGCCGTGGGGATTTTCCGGCAAGGACGGCAATGGATGCTTCCGGTCAATGCGATCCGGCGCCCCCGCGCCGCTCGCCCGCTTCCCGTCGTCATAATCGTCCCGACTTGGCATTTTCGAGGCGGCGGCCCACCCATGGTCGACAACGTACCCCTGATCACGACGATCGCCACGGCGCTCGGCCTCGCCCTCGTCCTCGGGTTCCTCGCCACCCGGATCAAACTGCCGGCGCTGGTCGGCTACCTGTTGGCCGGCGTTGTCATCGGCCCGCTCACCCGCGGCTTCGCCGTCAACATGGAGATCGCGCGGGAACTCGCGGAGATCGGGGTGATGCTGCTGATGTTCGGCGTCGGGCTGCATTTCTCGCTCGACGATCTTCTGGAGGTGCGCAAGATCGCCTTGCCCGGCGCCGTGCTGCAAATCGCCGTCGCCACCATGCTGGGCGCCGGCGTGGCCGTGGCGTGGGGGTGGGGACTCGGGACAGCCCTGGTATTCGGTCTGACGCTTTCCGTCGCAAGCACCGTCGTGCTGCTGAGGGCGCTGGAAGCCGGCGGCGCGCTCGAATCGATGAACGGACGCATCGCCGTGGGGTGGCTGATCGTCGAAGACCTCGTCATGGTGCTGGTGCTCGTCCTGCTGCCGCCGCTGGCCGGGGCGCTCAACGGCACACGGCTCGGCGGCGACGCCGGCAATCTGTGGCAAGGCGTGGGGCTTACGCTGGTCAAGGTGACGGCGTTCCTCGCCTTCATGTTGGTCGTCGGCCGCCGCGTGTTCCCCGCACTGCTGTGGCAGGTCGCCCGTTCCGGTTCCCGCGAACTGTTCACGTTGTGCGTGGTGGCCGCCGCAGTCAGCATCGCCTACGCCGCGGCGGCGTTGTTCGGCGTGTCCTTCGCGCTCGGCGCCTTCTTTTCCGGGATGGTGATGCGCGAGTCCGAGTTCAGCCACCGCGCCGCCGAGGAATCCCTTCCTCTGCGCGACGCCTTTGCGGTGCTCTTCTTCGTCTCGGTGGGAATGCTTTTCAACCCGATGGTGCTGGTGCAACGGCCGCTCCAGATCCTGGCGGTGGTCGGCATCATCGTCGTCGGCAAATCGCTCGCGGCCGCGGCGTTGGTCCTCGCCTTCCGGTATCCGCTCAGCACGGCGCTGACCGTCTCGGCCAGCCTGGCGCAGATCGGCGAATTCTCGTTCATCCTGGCCCAGCTCGGCGTCGACCTGAAGCTGCTGCCGATCGAAGGCCGAAGCCTGATTCTCGCCGCGGCGCTGATCTCCATTGCGATCAATCCGCTGGTGTTCGCGAGCGTGCGGCCGCTCCAGACCTGGATCCGATCTCGCTCCCGGTTGACCCGGATCCTGGAGCGGCCCACGGACGCATTGGCGGAACTGCCGATATCGACCGATCGAAAATTCCTGGCGGGCCAGGTCGTCCTCGTGGGCTACGGCCGCGTGGGCCGACGCATCGGCGAAGCGCTCGCGGCGCGCGGCATTCCCTACGTCGTGGCCGAGCAGAACCGCGAATTGGTCGAACGGCTGCGGACCAAGGGCATTGCCGCCGTCTCGGGCGATGCATCGGACCCGACCGTCCTCGTCCAGGCGCACATTGCCCATGCCAGCATGCTGGTCGTCGCGACACCGGACACCTTCGACGTGCGGCAGATGATCGAGACGGCCCGCGCCCTCAATCCCGGGATCGAAACAGTCGTTCGTACCCATAACGAGGAAGAGGCAGTGCTGCTGCACCAGGAATCGGCCGACAAGGTCTTCCTCGGCGAACACGAGCTGGCGAAGGGCATGACCCGGCATGTACTGGACCGGTATGGGAAATCGTCGTGACACGGCGCCGGCCCGATACCGCACAATTGCGGAATCGGCAAAGCAGAGGGGAGGCGCCGTGCTCGTCGTCGCCACGGAGAACGTTCCGGGATTTTCGGTCCAGGAAGTGAAGGGGCAGGTTTTCGCCGGCGTCGTCCGGAGCCGCGGGCTCGGCAGAAACATCCTGGCCGGCCTGCTCCGGGTTGCCGCGCACGGCGGCGAACGGCGCTATGCGCCCGCGCAAACGAACGGCGGACCGTGTCCGGAGCAGGCGCCGCGCTGACGGCGCAGCGTCGCTTCCCGAGGTGCTGCGCACGATGTCGAAACCCCCGACCGCATCCGGAGGCATGGCCGTCGCCCCGCACCATCTGGCGGCCCGCGCCGGGCGCGACGTATTGTTCGACGGCGGAAACGCCATCGAGGCGATGGTCGCCGCGGCGGCCGTGATCGCCGTCGTCTATCCGC
This sequence comes from Burkholderiales bacterium GJ-E10, assembly GCA_000828975.1. Lineage (NCBI taxonomy): Bacteria > Pseudomonadati > Pseudomonadota > Betaproteobacteria > Burkholderiales > Burkholderiales bacterium GJ-E10. Next base: position 2,668,657 of record AP014683.1, read on the forward strand.
ACATGAACTCCCTCGGCGGCGACGGGTTTTGGCTCATCCATGCGCCAGGGGGAACGCCGCTGGCCATCGACGCTTGCGGACCCGCGGCGGCGCTTGCCACACGGGACCATTACGCCGGGCTCGATCGCATTCCCGCGCGAGGTCCGCAAGCGGCGCTCACCGTGGCGGGCACCGTCGCAGGCTGGCGCAAGGCGCTGGACCTGGCGCGAACCTGGGGAGGAACGCCGCTGCCGCTCGACCGCCTGCTGCGGGATGCGATTCGCCACGCGCAGGACGGAACGCCGGTGACGGCCGGGCAATCGGAACTCACCCGGCAAAAGCTCCCGGACCTGATGGCGGCCCCGGGCTTTGCCGACACGTTCCTCGTCGACGGCGCGCCGCCTCCGGCGGGCCATATCCTGCGCCAGCCGGCCCTGGCCAACACCCTTCGCTGCCTCGCCGCGGGCGGCCTCGACGATTTCTACCACGGCGGCGTCGGCTGCCGCATCGCGGCCGAACTCGAACGCATCGGCAGCCCGCTTCGCCGCGAGGATCTGACCGCCTATTCGGCCGCCATGGTGCCGCCCCTCTCGGTTCGCCTTCGGGACAGCACGATCTACAACCTGCCGCCGCCGACGCAGGGGCTGGCGTCGCTGCTCATTCTCGGCATCTACGAGCGACTCGGAATCGCGGAGGGAGAGGGCTTCGCCCATCTGCACGGTCTGGTCGAATCGACGAAGCGCGCCTTCCGGATCCGCGATCGCGTGGTCACCGACCCGCGACGGATCCGGAACGACGTGGCAGCGTACCTTTCGCCCGCGACGATGGACGCGCTTGCCGCCGAAATCGACATGCACGCCGCGCTGCCGTGGCCCGGGCCTGCAGCACCCGGGGACACCGTATGGATGGGCGCCGTCGACCGCGAAGGCCGCGCAGTGAGCTTCATCCAGAGCATCTACTGGGAGTTCGGCTCCGGCGTGGTGCTGCGCGACACCGGCATCACCTGGCAGAACCGCGGTGTCAGTTTTTCCCTGGATGCCGAAGATCGGAACGCGCTCGAACCGGGCTGCAAGCCTTTCCACACGTTGAACCCTGCGCTCGCCTTGTTCGACGATGGCAGGGTCATGCCGTATGGAAGCATGGGGGGCGACGGTCAGCCGCAGACGCAGGCGGCGGTCTTCACCCGCTACGCGCGCTACGGTCAGGCACTTCCGCAGGCGGTCAGCGCACCGCGATGGGTTCTGGGGCGCACCTGGGGCAACGAAAGCGCGAGCCTGAAACTGGAGAACCGGTTCGACCCGGCGCTCGTTCGCGCGCTGCGCGAAGCGGGCCATGACGTCGAGGTGCTCGACCGCGCCTTCAGCGACATGATGGGGCACGCCGGCGCCTTGGTACGGCATCCCGACGGGCGCATCGAGGGCGCTGCCGACCCGCGCAGCGACGGCGCGGCAGCAGGCGTTTGAGACCGGTCCCGCACACGCTGCGAATGCCTGGTCTCGCCTTTTGAGAATCTGCACCCGGGAACGGGAAAACGGTATGGGCATGCCACGGGTCGCCGGCTACGCTCCAACGGCGCCCGCCACCGACCGGATGCCACCATGGGACATGGAGCGTGCGCGCGACTGGCGAAAGGAGCAAGACGATGGCCAAGATTCTGGTTCTGTACTACAGCACCTGGGGACATGTCGAACGCATGGCGCAGGAAGTCGCGGTCGGCGCACGTGCCGTATCCGGCGTCACGGTGACCCTCAAGCGGGTCCCGGAAACCATGCCGGCCGAAACCCTGGCGGCGATTCACGCAAAGACCCAGCAGGACGCCCCGGTGGCAAGCCCCGGAGAACTGGGCGACTATGACGCGATCCTCTTCGGCACCCCGACACGCTTCGGCAACATGTGCGGCCAGATGCGGAACTTCCTCGACCAGACCGGCGCGCTGTGGCAACAGGGCAAGCTGGTCGGCAAGGTCGGAAGCGTATTTGCCAGCACCGGTACGCAACATGGCGGCCAGGAAACCACCATCACATCGTTCCATACCACGCTGTTTCATCACGGCATGATCATCGTCGGGGTTCCCTACGCCTGCCCGCAACTGAGCAACATGGACGAAATCACCGGCGGCACCCCGTACGGAGCGACGACATTGAGCAGAGCGGACGGCACGCGCACGCCCAGCGCCAACGAACTGGCCGTGGCGCGCTACCAGGGGCAACACGTCGCCGAGATCGCCAGGAAGCTATTCGGCTGAGCGTCGGGCGCGGAATGATGGCGGCATCGCGATCATCGCCAGAACACCGGGCATCGCCATTGCGGGATGAACCCGGTGTTGCCTGGTCGCATGCCGCGACCCGTCAAAGCGACTGGTGGGTGCCGTCGCACAAGACGCCGTTGCCGCTCTGCTTGCAGCCGCAGAAATACACCGTCTTGGTCTCGGCCGCGGTGTACTCCTGCGGCGTGAATTCGGTGCCCTTGTGCGAGCCGTCGCAGAAGGGCTGGTTCTTGCTCCTGCCGCACGCGCACCACCAATAACTCTTGCCCGCTTCGACCTCGACCGCATAGGGGGACTTCTGTGCAACCTGTGCCTTCGTCATTTGCAACGCCTCTTTCCTGTTGAAGATCAATCCGGATTGAAGTACCGATTTTAGTGGTCTGCAGAATTTCCGCCGAATCTGTCAAGATTGCACCGATCGATTCCGAACCCCAGTATTGGCGACTGATCGCGATGTCGGACCGGAAGAATCCGAAGCTCCCTTTCCATTGGTGGCCGTGGCGATGGCACGGCAGGCCGGGAACCCGCACCGCATCGGCTGCCGACCCGGCGGGCGCGGTCGCAGCGCCGCCCGCCGCATCGGGTCCGGTTGACGAGCCCGATGCCCTCACCGCGCCGGGCGCGGTTGCCCTGTTCGAGCACTTGACCGGATGCCGCTGCGACGCCGACAAAAAGCTGTTCCCGGGCGAGCTCGGAGTGCTCCACAGGATCGAGGCACTCCTCGAATCGGGCGAGTCGCTCGCCGCGTGGGTGCCGCGGCCGCCGAACATGCTGCCGCGCCTCCTTGCCTGTCTGCACGGCACCGATCCGTCGTTGCGGGAGGCCGCGGACCTGATCCGCGTCGATGGCGCGATGGTGGTCGAAGTCGTGCGTCTGGCGAATTCGGCGGGCATGCGACATGGCGACCCGGTCCGGGGCCTGGATCAGGCCGTGGTGCGCCTGGGCATCCAGGGATTGCTTCGCGTCGTCGGCACCAGCCTGGCCCGCCCGCTGTTCGATGCCGGACGCGCCCCGCTGCTTGCGCGCGCGGCCCCGACGCTATGGAAGCTTTCCGAGGAAAAATGCCTCTTGTGCTATCAGCGGGCGCCGGCCGACGAAGTCGACCCATTCGACGCCTACCTCGCGGGCCTGACGCACAACATCGGATGGATCGGCGCCTTCCGCGCGATGGGCCAGCAGACGACCCTCCGTGCCCCCTACAGCGCCCCGTTCGCGGAGCGTCTGGCCCGACTGGCCGAACTGCTGTTCGGCGCCAGCGCCGAACAGTGGCAACTCAACGCCGCGCTCGGGCAGTTGGGGCGAGCCCTGCGCGCCTCCCCGCTCGCCCGGAGCGACCTGCCGCTGGCCAGAGTGCTCTGGCGCGCCGACTGCGAGGCAATGCGCAAGGCATTCGCCCCTGAATCCGGCGACCCTTCGGCATTCCGACCGTCGGCCTGAATCCGGCCGCGACCCGCGTCCCGCAACGGATCACAGCCTGCGCAGGCGATCGCGTGCGCGTCAGGTCGCGGCCAAGGACCGTCCGGGCAGACTCGCCTCGAACTGTTCGATCGGCATCGGCCTGCCGAACAGGTACCCCTGGTAGCGCGCGCAACCCCAATCGTCGAGATATTGCTTCTGCGACCGGGTTTCGACCCCTTCGGCGACCACCACCAGGTCGAGGATCTTCGCCATCGCGATGATGGTCTGGACGATCGCGCCCTCGCTCGTGTCGGGACCCAGTTCCTGCACGAAGGACTGGTCGATCTTCATGACGTTCAGCGGCAACTTGCGCAGATAGTTGAGCGACGAATACCCGGTGCCGAAATCGTCCAGTGCGAGACGGACACCGTATTGCCGAAGCGCCCGCATTGCGGCAATGACCGCTTCGGTGTCGTCCAGCAGGACGCTCTCCGTGATCTCCAGTTCGAGGCGCTGCGGATCGATCGCGTGCCGCGCCACGACCTTGCGGACCTGATCGACGAAGTCCGGCTGATGGAACTGCTTCGCGCTGACATTGATCGCCAGCACGAGATCGCGCGTCTCGTCCCGTTCCTCCCAGCGTTTCACCTGGCGGCAGGCCGTGTCGAGAATCCACAATCCCGCAGGAATGATCAGTCCGGTTTCCTCGAGCAGCGGTATGAACTGGGCCGGGGGTACGATGCCCCGCGCCGGGTGGCACCACCGGATCAGCGCCTCGGCGCCCACCGGCTGGCCGCGGCGATCGACCTTGACCTGATAGTGCAGCGCGAACTCGTTCGCCTCGATCGCCCGCCGCAACTCCGCCTCGAGCGTCACCCGGGCGGTGATCGCTTCCTGAACCTTCCGGTCGTAAAACTTCAGCGTATTGCGTCCGGATTTTTTCGCCTCGTACATGGCGATGTCGGCCTGTTTGAGCAATTCCTCCGGCGGCGCCCTGCCGTCTTGAAACAGGGTGACGCCGATCGACGGCGTGCACAGGAACCGGGACTCCGCCGACACGAACGGCACCGCCAGGGACCGGATGATCTTTTCCGCCACCGCAGCCGCGCGTTCCGATGCATCGGCTTGCGTTACGGCGAGGTTTTGCAGCATCACGATGAACTCGTCTCCGCCGAGACGCGCCACGGTATCGTCCTCGCGAACCTCCGATGCCAGGCGGTTTCCCACCTGCTGCAGCAGCCAGTCACCGACCGCGTGTCCGCGGGTGTCGTTGACGATCTTGAAATTGTCAAGATCGATGAACAGCAGCGCCCCGGCGCGCCCGGTTCGGGCGGCGGCGGCAAGCGCAACCTGCAGGCGGTCCATCAGCATGCGCCGGTTCGGCAGATTGGTCAGCGGATCGTAGAGCACCAAGCGCTGGATTTCCTCCTCCGTCTTCTTGGTCGGCGTGATGTCGGACAAGGAGCCGACGTAATTCGTCACGCGTCCATCGCCGTCCTTCACTGCCGTGATCGTCAGGTGTTCGGCAAAGAGCTCGCCGTTCTTCCTGCGGTTCCACAGCTCTCCCGACCAATACCCGGAATCCTCGACTCCCTGCCACAACGCCTTGTAGAAATCCGGGCTCTGGCGCCCGGAATGCAGAATTCGCGGATTCCTGCCGATCACCTCGGCTGCCGAATACCCGGTGATCCGGGTGAACGCGCCGTTCACCCGCAGGATGTTGGCGTTCTCGTCCGTGATCAGCATTCCCACCTGGGACTCGAACGCGGTGGCCGCGATCCGGACCTCCTGCTCCATGGTTTTGCGCGCGGCGATGTATCGGACATACGCGCAGTTGTACTCCTGGCCACCGTATCGAATGTAGTTGGCCGCAATCTCCACCGGGATGGTCTCGCCGCTGCGCGTGCGGTGGGTGGTTTCAAACGTCAACGATCCGTTTCGCTTCAGGTCCTCCCAGTGGCGCGGCCAACTCTCCTCGCGATAGTTGGGATCGAAGTCGCCGATGCGCATCGACAGCACCGCATCCCGCGCATAGCCAAGGGACTCGACGAACGCCTTGTTCACGTACACCAACCGGCCCCGCTCGTCGGAAATGCTGACGCCCTCGGCCAGATGGTCGGTGATGAACTGCATCAGTTCCATTTCGCGCTGAACACGGAGCCGCTCGGTGATGTCCCGGGAGGAATTGAAGAGAACGAGATCCCCGCCCAACCGCACCGGGCAGCCCGAAACCTCGACATCGAAAACGCTGCCGTCCTTGCGGCGATGCTTGGTCTGGAACTCGGAGCGACTGTCGGTGGACAGCTGATCGGTTATGACTTGGATGATCTCCTGCCGGTCACGAAAATGCGCCTCCCATTGCAGGACGTTCATGCCGATGACTTCCTCGCGCGAATATCCCAGCATCCGGCAAAACGAATCGCTCGCCTCGATCACGTTTCCGTTCCGGTCGAGGATATGGATGCCGTCGCTGGCATTGCGCAGCAGGGGATCGGAATCGGCCTGACCCGGCGTGGGATCGAGGGGATGGCAGAAAGACATCGGCTACCGTGAACAGTCGACTGGAATGGCTTGGCAACACCATACACGACGCAGGACGCCTCGTCCTGCAGGACGTTTATCGGATTTCTGGCGCGGGGTGATCACGATGAACAATCGGTCTTTTGATGTCGCTCAACAACGATCGGCGGCGCCGACGCATCGCCGTCCGGACTCGTTCGCCGACGATCGATCGCACGCTGACTCCGGCGCTCCCTGCCGGAGAGTGTGCCGAAGTTCGGCGCGCAACGACGTGGCGGTTCCGGGTGCCGCGGCGCGTCAAGTACCCGGAGCCACGACCGTGCGCTCCTCCTCGCGGTACAGATCGGACCGGGTCCACGGCACCGGCCATCGACCCTCGTCGTCGCCGCTTCCCCGGGTGGATGCGAGGATCTGGTAGACGCCGATCTCGCCGACGTCGAACAGCATGGCGCACGCCGCCATGTAGAGCCGCCAGACCCGGAACGCCGTCTCGCCGACGAGTTCGGTTGCCTCGTTCCGATGGGCCTCCAGGCGCCGCACCCAATGCCGCAGCGTATGGGCGTAGTGGGGGCGCAACCCTTCGACATCGTGGATTTCGAAACCGGCACGCTCCATGCCTCGCTGGATGTTGCTGAGGAGGTCCAGTTCGCCGTCGGGAAACACGTAGCGATTGACGAACCGCGCGCTGGCTTCGGGTTGCCATCCCTCCGTGTCGTGGGTGATTCCGTGGTTTAGGAACAGCCCGCGGGGATGCAGGACGCGGCGCACGGCGGCGTAGTAGCCGGGCAAGTTCGCCAGCCCGACATGCTCGAACATGCCGATGCTCGCCACCTTGTCGTATGCCGGGCGCTCCGGCAGATCGCGATAGTCGCAAAGAGATATGGCCGCGCGGTCTTGCAGTCCCTCGGCACGGATCCGGGAAACGGCGTAGTCGCACTGCCGTCTGCTCAACGTGATTCCATGCGCCTGCACGCCATACTCCCGGGCCGCCCATCGCACCAGCGCGCCCCAACCGCAACCGATGTCGAGGAATCGCTCGCCGGACTTGAGTCGCAGCTTGCGGCAGATGTGATCGAGCTTCTGCCGCTGCGCGGCTTCCAGGGAATCGTCCGGACGCTCGAAGTAGGCGCAGGAATATACGCGTTCGTCATCGAGCCACAGGCCGTAGAAGTCGTTCGACAGGTCATAGTGGAAACGGATGGCCGCGTGGTCGGTGTCGCGCGAATGGCGATGGGAGAACCCGCTCGCGACGGGGGAACCGAATCCCGGCAAGGGCGCTCCTCGTGCCGGGATTCGGTTCTTCGAGCGGAACAAGAGTAATACGTCGCGCAACAGGGACAGTCTCTCCCGTGCCGTCAGTGAAACCGATTCGAGGTGGCGCTTGAGGCGCAGCGCGTCATACAGATCGCCCTCGACGTCGAGGACGCCGCGAAAATACGCGTCGGCGAGCGGCAGCGCGTCGCGCGCGGCGGCCAGGCTGCGCAGAATCCCGGGGTCGCGCAGAACCAGGGTGCATTCGGGATGCTGCGACAACGCGAGCGTCCTGCCGTCCCAAAGACGCAGGGCCGGCGGCCTCTCCATGCCCGCAAACAGGCGGTGGAGAATGCGCAGCGCCGGCTCCGCATCCGGCCTCGGGCCATCCGCGGCACTCCACGTCGTGGTGTTCATCATGACGGCCTCCGGGGATCCGAAAACCTGGCCGCCCGATCATGCGCCGCCGCGAGCGCCGGGTTCAAGCGAAACCGTCCGATTCGTTGACGGCGGCCGGCCGCGGCATGATCCCGCGAATCCGGGCGCCGACGCGGCTGAACGCGGCGCGGAGGTTACCGTTCGAGGCCGGCCCAGAGGTCGTCGGTATGGGCAAGCCCCCAGTCCTTGCCGTCCTCGATGCCGACGATCTTGTTCGTGCAACCCGGCGCGGCGAGATCGATCGCTTCGGGTTCGATCTGGGTCTTGTGGTGCGTGGAATAGAAAGCCTTGACCAACGGGCGCAACAGAGGCCGCGCGCCGATGTCGACGACGACCGCGAGCCGGGTGCAGGCAAGGCGGACGATCGATCCGATCGGATAGATGCCGACCGTCTTGACGAATGCGCGGAACACGTTGGGGTCAAAGTGACCCTTCTGCCATTCGGCCATCCTGCGGATCGACTCGGCGGGCGACCAGCCGGCCTTGTAGGGGCGATTGGAGGTGATCGCGTCGTAGACGTCGCATACCGCCGCCATGCGGGCGATGGGGCTGATGTCATCACCGGCGAGCCCATCCGGGTAGCCGGTGCCGTCGATCTTCTCATGGTGATGCAGGCAGGCGTCGAGCACCGGCGGTTCGATGCCGCCCAGCGCAACCAACATGTCGTGGCCGAACCGCGGATGCGCCTTCATCTGCGCAAATTCCGCATCGGTCAGCGCACCCGGCTTGTTGAGGATTTCCAGCGGAACCCGGGCCTTGCCCAGGTCATGCATCATGCCGGCGAGCCCCGCCTCCCGCACCGCACGCTCGTCGGCTCCGGTCTGGCGGGCCAGCGCGATCATCATTGCGCACACGGCCGCCGAATGCATGTAGGTGTAGTCGTCGGCGTGGCGGAGGCGGGACAGGCTGATCAGCGCACTTGCGTTCCGCGATACCGACGCGGAGATCTCGTCGACCAGGGTTTCGACGGCCCCGGTGTCGATCGCGCGACCCATCCGGGCCTCGGTGAACATCGAAACCAGCGCCGGCTTGGCGCGATGCAGGATCGCTCGCGCCTCGGACAGTTCCTCGGTCAGGGACGTACGGGCCTTCCGCCGTGCGAGCGGTTCACGGGATGCGCGTCCGAGCTGCTGATCCACCTCGGCTTCCGCCTCTTCCACGCTCGCCGCAGGAGTGGGCGCATCGATGTCGGCACCCAGGTCGGTGTCGATCCACGCCTCCCCGATTCCGCTGTCGATGATGCGGCGAAGGACATCGTCGTTCTTGATCGGGAATCGCGAACGCCAGAACGGATGTTCCATCCAGGAGGCGCACAACTCGTCGATGAACATGCCGACCTTCAATTCGGCAACCGGCACACGCTTTCGCATAATTTCTCCGGTCGAATTTTCCTGCCGTCGGCGCCCTTCGGCAACCCCGCTATGCGCAGGTCACCTGATTGCGTCCTTCCTGTTTCGATTGATACATGGCGCGGTCGGCGCGATTGACGATCGCATCCGCATCATCGCCGGCATACGAACTGGCGACGCCGATCGACACCGTGATCGCGGGAAGCTGCAGGTTGTCGGTGCGACGCACCAGGCGCAGCGAGGCAACCTTCGTCCGGATCGCCTCGGCCACGATCATGGCCCGCTTTCCCGTCGTCTCCGGCAGGATCACCAGGAACTCTTCGCCGCCATAACGCACTGCGTGATCGGTCTTGCGGATGCAGCCGCGGATGGCTTGCGCAACGTTGCGGATCAGCGCATCTCCGACGGAATGACCGAAGCTGTCGTTGATCGCCTTGAAACGATCGATGTCGACCATCAACACCGAAAACCCCTTGGTGGCACCAACCTGCAGCAGCGCCTCGAACTCGGCGTCCATGCCGCGCCGGTTGAGCAATCCGGTCAGCGGATCGACCATCGCGGCACGACGCTGCTCTTCCAGTTCGGCCCGCAACTGCTCGGCATCGGCCATCGCCGCCTCGAGCCGGGCCTGGAGCGCGCCCGCCCGCGCACAGGTCGATTCGGCCGCGGTCAGCAGCCGCTTTGCCGCGGCGAGCAGCACGTCGGGGGGGCCGCCGGGCGTGGCATCGATTTCCGCCACAGCCCGCCGTACCTCGGCGCTGAAATCGTCCGTCGACCGGCGAGCTTCGGAAATGTTGGCGGACACCGAGGTCAGGATCCTTTGCAGCGTATCCGACATGCTGTCGGACATCGCCCCGCCGCTGCCCAGGATGTGGTGGTCGTACAGATCCCGCCAGATCTTTTCCGGAACCGCCGTCCCCTGCTCGACGAACGGCTGCAGCGCGCCGCTGACCTCGCCATTGAGGCCGGCCAGATGGACGTACGCGATGGCGTAGGAAACCGGGACCGGACCCGTCTGCAGGTCTTTGAGCAGAGCAAGGGCGCGGGCGGAAAGGCGTTCCGCGTCGGGTGGCGCATCCGCGATCAAACGGACGTCGGTGAACATGAATCGAATCAGCGAGTGAACGTTGCGGCGCAGGCTACCAAAATGCCGGACCGTATGGGTTGATCTTACGAATCCAGCCCTGCCGGGAAAAGGGGATTTGGGCGGCGATCGCCACGCTATTTCCGCAATGGATCGCTGCCCGGCGGTCCCCGCACGCAGGGGCCCGGGATGAACCCCGGCCCCGGATGAACCCCCTAACGCAGATTGCCGGTGTGACCCAGGCAATACCGTCCGGGCTGGGGCCAGACCGTCAGGCCGTGCGGCTCCATCCCGACGCGGATCTGTCGCACGGCGCCGGTCGCGGTGTCGAAACGGTAGACGACGTCATCGAAGCGGCCGGACAGCCACAGAGCGCTTCCGTCGGCACTGACGTTGCCCATGTCGGGGCTGCCGCCGCCGGGAATCGGCCACTGCGCCACGATCTTCCCCGAAGCGAAGTCGATCACCGTCACGCCGCCCGCCCCATGGCGGGGGCCGTGGATGCGATGGGATCCGCGATTGGTCACATACAGGAACCGACCGTTCCGGCTCGGATAGAGACCATGGGTCCCGAGCCCCGTCCGGATGAAGCCGATTTCGCGGAATGCGTCGCCGTCGAGAACGTGCACCCCGTCGGCATCCATGTCGGCAACGTAGAACCGCTTGCCGTCGGGCGCGATCCGGATGTCCTGCGGCATGCCATGCCGTCCCGTGAACGGCTCCATCGCGCTACGGTCGAGGGTATGGGCACCGGGGATTTCCCGGAACCGGGTCCGCGGCATCGTCAGGACCAGATAGCCTGCCACCTTTTTGTGCACCAGGTCGATCTTGACGACGCTGCCGTTGAATTCGCAGGTGAAGATCGCATAGCGGCCGTCGATGGAGAAATCGGCGTGGTTGATTCCGTCGCACTTCGGCGCCGCGATGGAATATTGCAGAGCCAGCGTCCTCGGGTCACGAAAATCGAGGCGACGGTGCGCCTCGGCGACGATGATGGCCGATGCACCGTCGGGGGTGAAATAGATGTTGTAGGGGTCGTCGACCGCGACGGCCTTGCCGGGCTTGCCCGTGCGCGGATCGATCGGCGTCAGGCTGCCGTCGTTGGTACCTTCCGCGTTGTTGGCGACCCACAGCGTGCGCAAGTCATAGGACGGCACGATATGCTGCGGCGACAAGCCGACCTTGAACCGGTCGACCACCTTCATCGTGGCCGGATCGATCACGTATACGTCGTCGGACCGGATGTTGGGAACGTACACCCGGGAAAGATCCTTGCGCACCGCGGGACTCAAATTCCCCGCGGCGATCTCGCTGTAGAGATTTTTCGGGTTCACGACCGGCGGCATCCCGGGGACCGTCTTCACCGCATCCGGATTCGCAGGCGCCGATGCACCGGAGACGCTGGTTGCCGCAAAAGCACCCGGAACCAGCGCAGTCAGCGCCAGCAGGGCCGCGCCGAACCGGAACCGGGGAAGAAATCGGGAAGAAGCGCGCATTGCAACCTTTCGCACGATGACGTTTTCGTGGTGCGAAAGGTTACAGCAATCCGCAACCTCAAAAGAAATGGACCAGTTCCCCGGCAATCGGTGGCAGGGGGGCGGAACAGGAAGAAATGCCCGGGGCGAGCGGCGAAATCGCGCTGCCGTCCCACGGCCCGATCGATCGGCGATCGCGGTTGCCGCGGGGATCGCGATAGTAGCGTTTGGTGCGGGGAGGCGGAAGACGAGCGATGACCTCGGCAATCCGTTCCCCGGAAAACCCGGCGCCGTACAGATCGCTGCTGCCGTAGGTCTGGCGGATCTGCCGGCGCACCGCCTGGGTGATGGCCTCGCGTTCCCAGCCGCAATCCAGGACGTTGCGGGCGCGCTCGCGGCCATGCTGCCGGTCGCCGAGGTTGACGACCGGAGTGCCGAGATAGGCGCATTCGCGAATGCCGACACTGGAATTGCCGACCAGGCAGCGGCTCTGCTGCAGCAGACGCAGGAACAACCGGCCTTCCAGGTTGTTGATCCGCCATAGCGGCACCGTCGGGAATTCTCCTGCAAAGTCCGCCACCGCCCGACCCGCTGCGACGGAACCGGCATCGCTGTTCGGATCGAATGCCAGGACGGGAAGACCGACCGCCGCCACCGCCTCGATGGTCGTGCGCATGTGCCGGTAGGCGGCGGCATGCTCGGTGGTGTCGGCGTGCTGCAGCACCACCACGAAATCGCCATCCAGGGGGAAATCCTCCACCCCCTGCGCGGCCAGCTCCTGCTGCAGATCCGCCAACGGGATCCCGGTCGACGCGCGGGCCAGATCGATCGACGGGCACCCCGTGACGTAGATGGTCTCCGGATGTTCCCCCATGTCGATCAGGCGCTGTGCAGCATGGAAATTGGCCACCAGATGGACGTCCGACAGCTTCGTGACCGCGTGGCGTACGCGCTCATCGATGTTGCCGGTGATTTCGCCGCCCTGCACGTGGATCAGCGGAATGCCGAGATAGGAGGCCGCCACCGCAGTCCCCAGGGTTTCATAGCGGTCGGCGATCGTGACGACCCAGTCCGGGGCGTTTTCGGCCAGGTGACGCGCGGTGAACAGGATGGTGTGCGCCGTCGTTTCGGCCATGCGGATCGGCTCATTTCCCGGCACCAGGGTCTCCCCCTCGGCCACGACGGAAAAGCCGTCGGCGCGGATGTGTTCGACCACCCGCCCATGGGGCGACGACAAGGCGGCACCGGAGCACAGACAGGCGATGTCGACCTTGCCCTGGTCGCGCAAGGCCCGGAGCGCGGTCCGGATGCGGGAGTAACTCGGGCGGGCCGTGATGGCCACGAGAATCTTCTTACGCGGATCGGACATCATTCCACTCCAGCGGGTGATCCGGATCGAGCGGGCGGATCAGGGTCCGGCCCACGAGACGTTCGAGATCGTCATATGCGAGGCCGCCGCCGGGCTTCTTGTATGCCAGGTCTTCGCGTGTCAGACAGTGCCCGGCGGGCAAGGGGCGGGTTGTCACCACCGAGCGTCCGAAGATCGCCGGGTCATAGCCCAGGCCGTCCAGACGCCGATCGGTCGCAACCGGATGAGTGCGCATGGTGCCGGCGAAGCGGACGCCGTCGACCAGGGAGCGGAGGCCGTCGGGCGTCAGCGAGGCCGCGACATCCGGACCGAACATGCGCGGATGCAGGGTCAGGTGCACTTCGACGATCGACGCACCCAGATAGGTCGCAACCACGGCGGGAACGGTCGACGCGGAGTGATCCGACAGTCCGACCGGCCGCGGCGACGCACGTTCCATCAGATCGACGAAGCAGTTCATGCCGACCTCCGCCGGTGGTGTCGGATATCGGCTAGTGCAATGCAGGAGCGCCACCGACGAACCGCCTGCCTCCAGCGTGCGGGCGACTGCGAGCAGCCGTGCGGCATCGGTGAGCCCGCCCGAAAGCAGAACCGGCTTGCCGGTTGCACCGATCCATTCGACGATCTCGCGATTGCCGACCTCGCCCGACGCGATCTTCCACGCCGCGATGTCCAGCTTCTGCAGCCACTCGCAGGCGCGCACCGAGAACGGGCTGCTCAGGAACACCAGGCGGTGACGTTCGGCATGCTCCTTGAGCAGGGCCCACTGATCGAAGGAGAATTCCATGCGACGCCAGTAGGCGTACCGGCTCGCGTCCTGGGGGCTGAAGGGAATCCGCCACGGCTCGTGCGGCGTGCTTTCCTCCGCCGCAATGTGGGTCTGGAACTTGACGGCCTGCACGCCGCATTCCGCCGCCACTTCGATGAAGGCCATCGCCTGCCCGAGACTTCCGTCGTGACTCTGCGCCACTTCGGCAATGACGAACGGGGGATGCTCCAGGCCGATCTCGGTTCCAGAAATTCTCATCAGACCAATTTTTCCGATTCATTGCGGAAGTGATTTTCCCGCAATCTGCGAAGGAGGAAATCCGGCGCCTCCGTACAGCAAGTATGCAGCGGCAACGATGAGAGGGTTTTAAGAAATTCATGAGAAATTGTTAAGGCTCGCGCGATCGATGCCGGCGGCGGGAGCGGGGTATCGAGTCGCTATGATGGGAGCGCCGATCTCTTCCTCGCGATGGTTCCGTGTCCGTTTCGCATTCTTCTTCAACCCGCGCAGGCTCGCTGTGGATGCTCGTTGCGAGCGTCAACTTCGCCTTGATGGGTTTCTTCGTCAAGCGCGGCGCAGGCCAGTTCGGTACCACGGCGCTCGTCTTCTATCGTTCGTTGTTCGGCCTGCTGTTGCTGCTGGTGATGGCGCGCAAGCCCTTGCGCGCCTATGCAACCCCGCATTGGCGGCGCCATCTGGGCCGCAGCGTTTCCGGTCTCGCATCGCTATGGCTGTACTTCATCGCGATCGCCCATCTTCCGCTCGCCACCGCGGTGACGCTCAGCTATACCTCGCCGCTGTTTCTCGCCGCCTATCTCCACGTCGCGCATCCGGAAGAGTCGCGCCCGGGCCTCGTGGTCTTCCTGCTGGCGGGGTTCGCGGGCGTGGCGCTGCTGCTCGATCCCCACATCACGCGCGGCCAATGGCCCTATGCGTTGATCGGTCTCGGATCCGGATTCTGCGCCGGCGTGTCCTATGCCCAGATTCGCGCGATGGCGCGGATCGGCGAACCGGACTGGCGGGTGGTGTTCTACTTCACGACGTTTTCGACCCTCGTCACGGGCGTGGCGCTGGCCTTCGGGGGCGCCCCGGCCTGGAAATGGGCCGATCTGCCGACCCTCGTCGGCCTGGGCCTGGTTGCCACCTTGGGTCAACTGGCGATGACGCGGGCATACCGCACCGGCATCGCACTGGTGGTGGCCAATCTCGCTTACGCCACCATCGTGTTTTCCGCGCTGCTGGGCCTGGGTGGTCTGCATGAGCACCTCGCCATGCAGACGTGGATGGGAATGGTGGTGATCACCCTCGCCGGCGTGGGCGCCGGCGTATGGCGACCGGTTCGGGGCGGCGGCGCGGCCGGACGGTGAACCGCGGGCCGCGCATTCCGCCCACCGGGGCCGGCGGGCGGCCGCGGGACCGCTTGGTCGCTCAGTGGTCTTCGCCTTCGCCGTCGCCGCGATAAACCGGGTACGGCGCGGCATATGCCGGTTGCTGATATGCCGGGTACGCGGGGTATGCGGGCGGCGCCGGATACGGAGCCGGCTGATAGCCATAGACGGGCGGCGCAGCCGGAACGACATAGGCAGGCGGCGGCGCGGCATACGCCGGTCCCGCGACATAGGGCGCAGCCTGCGCCAGCACGCCGCCGATCATGCCGCCGAGGACGGCGCCGCCGATTTGCGCGATCGGGTTGTCGCCTCCGCCCCAGTCTCCGCCGTCGGCATGCGCTGCGGGAATCACGGCGGCATTGATCGCTGCACCCAGAAATGCCACCATCACGATGCGCTTCATCGCGTCCTCCTTCCGTTTGTTGTGGAATCGCTTGGCGGGAATTTTACTGATCCGCGCGGCCCCCGCCATCCTCCGAGTGCATGGTCGGCGCTAGTCCGGCTGGTCGGGCCTGGGCACGGCCCTTCCACATGCCGCCGCGGCCGCGCGCGTGCTGCCATGCACTCTCGACGGTGAATCCGAGATAGATCGCGGCAATCGCCGGCAGCGCCGGCGACCACAGGGACGAGACGCCGTAATAGCGCAGCGTCGGCAGGAACGCGGTGCTCATCAGGGCCCAGGTTGCCAACGCGAGGACGCGCGCCGGTCCCCCACCGAATGCGGCAAGCATCGGGGCCGCAAGGTAGGTGAGGATCATCGCGACGACGGTTCCAGCGAGGAGCCACGGCGAATAATGCAGTTGCGCGTATGCGCTTCGGGTCACCATGGTGCGGATGTCGGCAAATGCCGGATAGGGGCGCAGGCTATGCACGCCGTTCGCCAGCCCGAGCCAGATCGGCCCGGCCCGCTTCATCGCCGCCCCGAGCGTGCAGTCGTCGATGAGGGCGCCCCGGATCGACGCGATTCCGCCGGCGGCTTCCAGAGCGCTACGGCGTACGAGCATGCACCCGCCCGCGGCGGCGGCAGTCCGCTTGCGCGGTCGGTTGACCCAGGCGAAGGGATACAGCTTCTGGAAGAAGAAGATGAAGGCGGGAATCAGCAACTGCTCCGCGCGGCTCGCGCACCGCAGCTTGGCCATCAGCGACACCAGCACGCGCCCCTCCGCTTCGGCGCGGCGCACCAGGCCCCGCAGGGCGAGCGGTTCGTACGCAATGTCCGCGTCGGTGAGCAGCAGGTACTCGGGCGCCTTGCTCCGCGCAGCCTCGATGCCCTGATGCATGGCCCACAACTTCCCGGTCCATCCGTCCGGCAGCGGCGCCCCGGCGACGACGGCAACGCGATCCGGCGCAACCGCTGCGACCGTGCCGGCCACCGCGCGCGTGCCGTCTTCGCTGTTGTCGTCGACGAGAATGACCGAAAACGATCCGGGGTAGTCCTGCCGCAATAGGGAACCGAGGGAGCCGGGAAGCATGTCGGCTTCGTTGCGCGCGGGAATCACCGCCACCACCGATGGCCAACGGGCGGGATCGGGATGGGGCAATTGGCGATCCTCCCGCTCGCGACAGCGCCAGAAGCCGCCGCGCAGTGCGAGCAGGTAGATCCAGATCGCCGACGAAATGCCGGCGGTGACGATGCCGAGCGCGGCGATCATTTCCGTTCCGAACGCGGGTCCGGGAGCCCTGCTGCGTCCGCCGCGGCCCTCGCGGGCGCAGCGGGATTCGCCTCAGAACGCGTTGAAGATGTCGTTGACGACGTTCTCGGCGATGCCGAATCCAGCGCCAACTCCCAAACCGCTGACGAGGTTGCTCATGAAGCCGCCACCCATGCCGCTGCCGCCGCCTCCCAGCCCGTTCGCCCATCCCTGCGGTTGGACGGGGGCCTGCGGATGGGACTGCATTCCCTGCTCGAGCATCTGGATGTATTGCGCCATCTGCTGGCGGATCATTCCTTCGTTCTGGCCATAGGCCTGAATCGACATGGCGATCCCCCGCAGCGCGAGGGCGAGTTCGCGCCCCGTGGTCGGATCCTTGGCGTCGGTGAGCAGCCGCTGGCCGAGCGCCTGGATCTGCTGCATGATTTCCTGCGACTGCTGCTGCAGTTGCGCTGCCTGCTGTTCGGCGAGATCGAAATTCATCGTGGGTCCTCCGTTCGAATGCCGGTTCCGGTCACGGTTGGATCGCCGGGAACCGCCTTGGTTCCGACATGCGCCCGCGCACGGCCATTACGCGATTTTCGCGCGTTCGCCGCGGCCGGTCCATTGCAATACGGGGGTGCGGGTCGATCCCGCCGGGAACGCGCGGCGCCGCCGGGCGCATGGAGCGCCGGCAGCGCGCGCGGCAAACTTCAGATGCGGGTTGCCGCAGTGACCACCCGGGTGACCTTCCAGAACTTGGTCCGGGAAAGCGGGCGGGTCTCGGCGATTTCGACCACATCGCCCTCGTTGACCTGATTGGTTTCGTCGTGGGCGTGCAGCTTGGTCGACTGGACGACGTATTTGCCGTACACCGGATGCTTGACCTTGCGCTCGATGAGCACGGTCACGGTCTTGTCCATCTTGTTGCTCACCACGCGGCCGGTCAGGGTGCGCTGGGGCTTCGTTTCCGCGCTTGCGGCGGTTTCTGCGGCGGCGGTCATTTCGCGTTGGCCCTCTCGGTCATCACCGTGCGCACGCGCGCGATATCGCGACGTAGCTTGCGCAACTGGGTATGGTTTTGCAATTGTTGGGTGGCGCGCTGCATGCGTGCCGAAAATTGCGCCTTGAGCAGGTCTCGCAGTTCCGTCTGCAAGGCCGCTTCGTCCTTGGCGCGCAGTTCGTTGGCTTCCATCACCATTCCTTTCGATTCGCCCGGACTCAGCGCCCGATCTGCCGGTTCACGAAGACCGTCTTGATCGGCAGCTTGGCCGCGGCCAGGGTGAACGCCTCGCGGGCGATCGCCTCGTCGACGCCGTCCATCTCATACAGCACCTTGCCCGGCTGGATCTGGGCGACCCAGTACTCGGGGTTGCCCTTGCCGTTGCCCATCCGGACCTCGGCAGGTTTCTGCGAAATGGGCTTGTCCGGGAAAATCCGGATCCAGACGCGCCCGCCGCGCTTGATGTGACGGGTGATCGCGCGTCGCGCCGCTTCGATCTGCCGCGCCGTCAGGCGACCACGCTCCGTCGCCTTGAGGCCGAATTCGCCGAACGAAACGTTGACGCCGCGGGTAGCCAGGCCGCGGTTGCGACCCTTGTGATCCTTGCGGTATTTGCGCCGTGCCGGCTGCAACATGGTGTCTCTCCGTATTCTTTACTTCGTTTCGCCGGATTCCGGCGTCGCCGCCGGGCCTGCGGCAGTCTTGCGCACGCGCTTGACGACCGAAGCCCCTTCCTTCTGCTCGCCACCCGCGGGGGCGCCTTCGCCACCCTCCGGCTTGCGCGCGCCGCGCCGCGGCGCGCCGGGCCGCGGGCCGGGGCGGTCGCCCGCCGGACGACGCGGACGCCGATCCTCCCGGTCCGACGGTGCGGGCGCGGCTTCCGTGCCCGCAGCCTGCGGCTGCCCGAGGGTGTCGCCCTTGTAGACCCAGACCTTGACGCCAATCACGCCGTAGGTCGTCTTGGCCTCCGAAAAGCCGTAATCGATGTCGGCGCGCAGCGTGTGCAGCGGCACCCGACCCTCGCGATACCACTCCGTCCGCGCGATCTCGATGCCGTTGAGGCGCCCGGCGCTCATGATCTTGATCCCCTGCGCGCCCAGCCGCATGGCGTTCTGCATCGCGCGCTTCATCGCACGGCGGAACATGATGCGCTTCTCGAGCTGCTGCGTGATCGAATCGGCGATCAGCTGCGCGTCGAGCTCGGGCTTGCGGATTTCATCGATGTTGACGTGCACCGGCACGCCCATCATGCGCTGAAGATCGGTCTTGAGGGTTTCGATGTCCTCGCCCTTCTTGCCGATCACGACGCCGGGACGCGCGGAAAAAATCGTGATGCGCGCGTTCTTCGCCGGACGCTCGATCAGGATGCGTCCGACCGAGGCGCTGCGAAGCTTGCGACGCAGGTATTCGCGAACCTTGAGGTCTTCGCCGAGCATGCGACCGAACTCACGGCCGCTCGCGAACCAGCGCGAATTCCAGTTGCGCGTTACGGGAAGGCGGAAGCCCGTCGGGTTGATCTTTTGACCCATCGCGTACCTACTCTTTCTTTCCGTCGCCGACGGCGATATAGATATGGCAAGTCTTCTTGCTGATCCGCGCGCCGCGGCCCTTGGCCCGCGCCATGAAGCGGCGCAACGTGGGTCCCTGCTCGACGTGGATCTTCGTCACCTTCAGTTCGTCGATATCCGCGCCGTCGTTATGCTCGGCATTGGCAATCGCCGATTCGAGCAGCTTGCGGATGATCCCTGCGGCCTTCTTGGGCGTGAAGCTCAGGATGTTGAGCGCCTTGTCGACCGGTTTGCCGCGCACGAGGTCGGCTACCAAACGACCCTTTTGGGCCGAGAGCCGTGCGCCGCGATAGCTCGCCGTGGTTTCCATTGTGCGTTCCCTTTACTTCTTGCCCTGCGCCTTTTTGTCGGCGGCATGGCCCTTGAACGTGCGGGTCAGGGCGAACTCGCCAAGCTTGTGCCCGACCATCTGTTCGTTGATGTAGACCGGCACATGCTGCTTGCCGTTGTGAACCGCGATCGTGAAGCCGACGAAGTCCGGCAGGATCGTGGACCGGCGCGACCAGGTCTTGATCGGACGCTTGTCCTTCGTCGCATGCGCCGTCTCGACCTTCTTGACCAGGTGCCCGTCGACGAACGGGCCTTTTTTCAGTGAGCGTGACATCCCTTTTTCCTCGGATATGGCGGCAATGCGCGCTTACTTGCGGTAACGGCGCTGCACGATCATGTTGTCGGTGCGCTTGTTGTTGCGAGTCCGATAGCCCTTGGTGAGCTGCCCCCACGGACTGACCGGCGGTTGTCCCGTACCGGTGCGGCCCTCGCCGCCGCCGTGCGGGTGATCGACCGGATTCATCGCAACGCCGCGAACCGTCGGGCGGATACCGCGCCAACGCATCGCGCCGGCCTTTCCGAACTGACGCAGGTTGTGTTCTTCGTTCGCGACCTCACCGATGGTCGCCCGGCACTCGATGAGAACCTTGCGGATCTCGCCCGAACGCAGGCGCAACTGAACGTAGCTGCCTTCCCGCGCCAGCAGTTGCACCGAGGTGCCCGCAGCGCGCGCAATCTGCGCACCCTTGCCGGGCTGCATCTCGATGCAGTGGATGGTGCTGCCGATCGGGATGTTGCGCAGCGGCAGCGTATTGCCGGGGCGAATGGGAGCCTCGGCGCCGCTGACCACCTGCGCGCCGACGGTCAGACCCTTGGGCGCAATGATGTAGCGACGCTCGCCGTCCGCGTAGCACAGGAGGGCGATATGTGCCGACCGGTTCGGATCGTATTCGATGCGCTCGACGCGCGCCGGGATCCCGTCCTTGTTGCGGCGGAAATCGATGATCCGGTAGTGCTGCTTGTGTCCGCCGCCTTGATGGCGGGTCGTGATGTGGCCGAGGTTGTTCCGGCCGGATCCGCGCACCTTCTTTTCGATCAGCGCCGCGTGCGGGCGCCCTTTGTGAAGATGGGCGTGAACGACCTTGACGAGCGCACGGCGCCCGGCCGACGTCGGTTTGACCTTGACGAGTGCCATTACTTCACTCCCTCAGCGAAGTTGATCTCCTGGCCGGCCTTCAGGCAGACGTACGCCTTGCGCATGTCGCTGCGGCGTCCCGGCGTGCGCCCGAAGCGCTTTTCCTTGCCGGCGCGGTTGAGGATCTGCACGGAGTCGACCTGCACCTTGAACAGCAGCTCGACCGCGGCCTTCACCTCCTGCTTGGCGGCGTCCTGGATCACGCGGAAGGCGACCTGGTTGTGCTTTTCCCCGATCATCGTGGACTTCTCCGAGATGATCGGCGCCAACAGAACGTTGTACAGGCGATCCTGACTCATGCCCGCCCCCACAGTTGTTCGAGCGTGGCGATCGCGGGACGCGTGAGCACCAGCTTCTTGTAGTGAATCATCGAAACCGGATCGGCATGGCGGGTTTCCACGACCATGACGTTCTTGAGGTTGCGCGCCGCCAGATACAGGTTGTCGTCGATGCTGTCGGTGATGATCAGCACCGAATCCAGGCCCATGCTCTTGAGCCTCTGCGCCAGCAGCTTCGTGCGCGGCGCCTCGACCGAGAGGTCGTCGACGACCACGACGCGATCGTCGCGCGCGAGCTTGGAAAGAATCGAGCACACCCCCGCCCGGAACATCTTGCGGTTGACCTTCTGCGAGAAGTTCTCGTCCGGCGAGTTCGGGAAAATGCGGCCGCCGCCCCGCCACAGCGGGCTGGAGGTCATGCCGGCGCGCGCGCGGCCCGTACCCTTCTGCTTGAACGGCTTGCGCGTGCTGTGATGCACGGCTTCGCGATCCTTCTGCGCGCGAGTGCCCTGGCGGGCGTTGGCCTGGTAGGCAACCACGATCTGGTGCACCAGGGCTTCGTTGTAATCACGGCCGAAGAGGGTGGCCGGCGCGTCGAATTTCGCCGTTTCCTGACCCTGGTCGTTGAATACCTTCAGTTCCATCGTCCCCGCCTCCTCACGCCTTGACCGCCGGACGCACGACCACCGCGCCGCCGCTCGCTCCGGGGATCGCCCCCTTGATGAGCAGCAGCTTGCGCGCCGCATCGATCCGCACGACCGTCAGGTTCTGCGTCGTGCGCTGCACGTCGCCAAGGTGCCCTGCCATGCGCTTGCCGGGCATGACACGGCCCGGATCCTGCCGCATCCCGATGGAGCCGGGCGCATTGGTCGTCACCGAGTTGCCGTGCGAGGCACGGTTGGAGGAAAAGTGATGTCGCTTGATCGCACCGGCGAAACCCTTGCCGATGGTGATGCCGGTGACGTCGACCTTCTGGCCCACCGCAAACAGCTCCGTCCCCAGCTCGGCGCCCGGCTGCAACTCGACCTGGGCGTCGTCGGCAAGGCGAAACTCGTGGAGGGTCTGGGCGCCATCGGCGCCTGCCTTGCGGAGATGTCCGGCGAGGGGTTTGGTGATGCGGGAGGCGCGGCGCTTGCCCGCGGCGACCTGAACGGCGCGATAGCCGTCGGTTTCCGGGGTCTTGATTTGCGTCACGCGGTTGTCGGATACGTCGACCACAGTGACCGGCACCGATTCACCGTCGTCGGTGAAGATGCGGGTCATGCCGACTTTGCGCCCGAGAAGGCCCAGCGGCGACTTCGCGTCCGTCGTCATTGTTTTCTCCAGGCCCGGCTACGATTGGCCGGGGATGAAATATTCGATTGCGCTTTCCGCGGTTACGGAAAACGTCGAGCCTGCGATTCTAGCAGGGCGTTGGGAATGCCGCAAGTCCGGCGAGCGGACGTCCGATCCGCTCGCGTACCGCGCCGGGAAGCGATCGCTTACCGAACCTTGATTTCGACGTCGACGCCGGCGGGAAGGTCGAGCTTCATCAGCGCGTCGACGGTCTTGTCCGTTGGGTCGATGATGTCCATCAGGCGCTGATGGGTGCGGATTTCGAACTGGTCGCGGGAGGTCTTGTTGACGTGCGGCGAGCGCAGCACGTCGAAGCGCTGGATGCGCGTGGGCAAGGGAACCGGGCCATGCACGACTGCGCCCGTGCGCTTCGCCGTGTCGACGATTTCGAGCGCCGACTGGTCGATGAGTTTGTAATCGAACGCCTTGAGGCGGATGCGGATGCGTTGGTTTTGCATGGTGTGGTTACCTTGTCAAAGAGCGGGTTTGCGCTGCGGCCGGGGGCCGCAGCGCGTACTGCAGAACTGCTTACTGAATGATCTTGGCGACGACGCCGGCGCCGACGGTACGGCCGCCTTCGCGCACCGCAAACCGCAGACCCTGGTCCATCGCGATCGGGCTGATCAACGTCACCGTCATCTTGATGTTGTCGCCAGGCATCACCATCTCGACGCCTTCCGGCAGATCCACCGAGCCCGTCACGTCCGTCGTGCGGAAATAAAACTGCGGGCGGTACCCGTTGAAAAACGGCGTATGACGGCCACCCTCATCCTTGCTCAGCACGTACACCTCGCACTCGAACTTCGTGTGCGGCGTGATCGACCCCGGCTTCGCCAGAACCTGCCCACGCTCCACGTCCTCGCGCTTCGTCCCGCGCAGCAGCACCCCGACGTTGTCCCCGGCCTGCCCCTCGTCCAGCAGCTTCCGGAACATCTCCACGCCCGTGCACGTCGTCTTCGTCGTGGGCTTGATCCCCACAATCTCGATTTCCTCGCCAACCTTCACGATCCCGCGCTCGATACGGCCCGTCACCACCGTCCCCCGCCCCGAAATCGAGAACACGTCCTCGATCGGCATCAGAAACGGCTGATCCACCGCACGCTTGGGCGTCGGAATGTAACTGTCCAGCGCCGCCGCCAGCTTGAAAATCGCCTGCTCGCCCAGCTCCCCCTTGTCGCCTTCCAGCGCAAGCTTCGCCGAACCCTTGACGATCGGAATGTCATCGCCCGGAAAATCGTACTTGCTCAGCAGCTCCCGAACCTCCATCTCGACGAGCTCCAGCAACTCCGCATCGTCGACCATGTCGCACTTGTTCAGAAACACCACAATGTACGGAACCCCAACCTGACGCGCCAGCAAAATGTGCTCCCGCGTCTGCGGCATCGGCCCATCCGCCGCCGACACCACCAAAATCGCCCCGTCCATCTGCGCCGCACCCGTGATCATGTTCTTCACATAATCCGCGTGCCCAGGACAGTCCACGTGCGCATAGTGACGGTTCTCCGTCTCATACTCCACGTGCGCCGTGTTGATCGTGATCCCGCGCGCCTTCTCCTCCGGCGCCGCGTCAATCTCGTCATACTTCTTCGCCTCGCCGCCAAACTTCGTCGACAGCACCGTCGTGATCGCCGCCGTCAGCGTCGTCTTCCCGTGATCAACGTGCCCAATCGTCCCAACGTTCACGTGCGGCTTGGTCCGCTCAAATTTGCCCTTCGCCATTTCTTTGCTCTCTCGAAATTAAGGATAAAAAAGCGGCCGCCCGGGGCGAGCCAGTTTCCCGAAACTTACTTGGTCTTCGCGTTGATCACCGCCTCGGCGACGTTGCGCGGCGCCTCGGCGTAATGCTTGAATTCCATGGTGTACGTCGCACGGCCCTGGGTCAGCGAGCGCAGCGTGGTGGAGTAGCCGAACATCTCGGCCAGCGGCACTTCCGCCTTGATCGCCTTGCCGCCACCCACGATGTCGTCCATGCCCTGGATCACGCCGCGGCGGGACGAGAGATCGCCCATGACGTCGCCCATCTTCTCTTCGGGCGTCTCGACTTCCACCGCCATGATCGGCTCGAGCAGCACCGGCGAGGCGGCGCGCATGCCGTCCTTGAAGCCCATTGAGCCGGCCATCTTGAACGCGTTTTCGTTCGAGTCCACCTCATGGTAGGAACCGAAGTGCAGCGTGACCTTGACATCGACGACCGGATAGCCGGCCAGCACGCCCGCCTTCAGCGTGTCGACGATCCCCTTCTCGACCGCCGGAATGAACTCGCGCGGGACCACGCCGCCCTTGATCGCATCGACGAACTCGAAACCCTTGCCCGCTTCCTGCGGCTCGAGCTTGAGCACGACGTGACCATACTGGCCGCGACCGCCGGACTGCTTGATGAACTTGCCCTCGGCGTTTTCCACCGTACTGCGGATGGTTTCGCGATACGCAACCTGCGGCTTGCCGACCGATGCCTCGACGCCGAACTCGCGCTTCATCCGATCGACCAGGATCTCGAGGTGCAGTTCGCCCATGCCCGAAATGATGGTCTGGCCGGA
This sequence comes from Burkholderiales bacterium GJ-E10, assembly GCA_000828975.1. Classification (NCBI taxonomy): domain Bacteria; kingdom Pseudomonadati; phylum Pseudomonadota; class Betaproteobacteria; order Burkholderiales; species Burkholderiales bacterium GJ-E10. Next base: position 2,693,760 of record AP014683.1, read on the forward strand.
CTCCTCGTCCGTGCGCACGCGGAACGACGGGTCTTCCTGCGCCAGACGGTTCAGGGCGATGCCCATCTTTTCCTGGTCGGCCTTGGTCTTGGGTTCGACGGCCTGCGAAATCACCGGCTCCGGGAACTCCATGCGCTCGAGCGTGACGATCTTCTCGGGATCGCACATCGTGTCGCCGGTCGTCACGTCCTTCAGGCCCACCGCGGCGGCGATGTCGCCGGCGCAGACTTCCTTGATTTCCTCGCGCTGGTTGGCGTGCATCTGCAGGATGCGGCCGATCCGCTCGCGCTTGCCCTTCACCGGGTTGTAGACGGTGTCGCCCGAACTCAGCACGCCGGAATAGACGCGCAGAAAGGTGAGCTGGCCGACGTACGGGTCGGTCATGATCTTGAACGCGAGCGCCGCGAACGGCTCCTTGTCGTCGGCCTTGCGCTCGATTTCGGCGTCGTTCTCCGCATGGCCCTTGACCGCGGGGATCTCGATCGGCGACGGCAGGTAGTCGACCACCGCGTCGAGCATCGCCTGGACGCCCTTGTTCTTGAATGCGGAACCGCAGAGCATCGGCGTGATCTCGTGCGAGATCGTGCGGGCGCGCAGGCCGCTCTTGATCTCCTCTTCGCTCAGATCGCCGTTCTCGAGGTACTTGTTCATCAAGTCCTCGTTGGCTTCCGCCGCGGCCTCGACCATCTTCTCGCGCCATTCGGCCGCCGAGTCCTGCAATTCGGCGGGGATGTCGGCGTATTGGAACTTCATGCCCTGGCTGGCATCGTCCCAGAGGATGGACTTCATCTTGACCAGATCGATCACGCCCTTGAATCCCTCTTCCGCGCCGATCGGGATCTGGATCGCGATCGGATTGGCCTTCAGACGCGTACGCATCTGGTCGTAGACCTTGAAGAAGTTCGCGCCGGTACGGTCCATCTTGTTGACGAACGCGAGCCGGGGCACGTGGTACTTGTTGGCCTGGCGCCAGACGGTTTCCGACTGCGGCTGCACGCCGCCGACCGCGCAATACACCATGCACGCACCGTCGAGGACGCGCATCGAGCGCTCGACTTCGATCGTGAAGTCGACGTGCCCCGGCGTGTCGATGATGTTGATGCGGTATTCGGGCAGGGACAGGTCCATGCCCTTCCAGAAGCAGGTCGTCGCGGCCGACGTGATGGTGATGCCGCGCTCCTGTTCCTGCTCCATCCAGTCCATCGTCGCGGCACCGTCATGCACCTCGCCGATCTTGTGGTTCACACCGGTATAGAACAGGATCCGCTCGGTCGTGGTGGTCTTGCCGGCATCGATGTGCGCGGAAATCCCGATGTTGCGGTAGCGCTCGATGGGTGTCTTGCGTGCCATGTCATTCACCTATTGTTCCCGCATGCCGGGCACGGCCTCGGGAGATGCCGCAGCCGGAATCCGGGCGCGGCATCATGGATGGGATCGATCAAAAACGGAAGTGCGAGAAGGCCTTGTTGGCCTCCGCCATGCGGTGCACTTCCTCGCGCTTCTTCATTGCGCCACCGCGGCCTTCCGCAGCGTCCATCAACTCGCCCGCGAGGCGGAGCGGCATCGACTTCTCGCCGCGCTTCTTGGCGGCCTCGCGAACCCAGCGCATTGCCAGGGCCAGGCGGCGGACCGGACGGACCTCGACGGGAACCTGGTAGTTGGCGCCGCCGACGCGACGGCTCTTCACTTCGACGATCGGCTTGACGTTGGCGATCGCCTGCGTGAAGACTTCGAGCGGATTCTTGCCGCCCTTGCCTTCGATCTGCGCGAACGCGCCGTAGACGATCCGCTCGGCGACGGCCTTCTTGCCGTCGAGCATGACGACGTTGATGAACTTCGTGACGTCCGAGTTCGAGAACTTCGGATCCGGGAGAATCTCCCGCTTGGGAACCTCGCGCCGACGCGGCATCTTGCACCTCTTTGCGTTTCAGTGGTGTCGCGGCGCAGCCCGTGCTTGCGCCGCCAAGCGGCCCCATCTTCCGGGCCGCGACTTACTGGCGAGGGCATTCCCCTCGCCCCGGCCGCCCCTCCCGAAGCGGGGGAGCGACGTTCAACTGCTCCGCGCCCATCCGCTCCGAAGCAGACGGGCGACGGCGATCAACTTGCCTTGGGCCGCTTGGCGCCGTACTTCGAACGCGCCTGCTTGCGATCCTTCACGCCCTGGGTGTCGAGCGAGCCGCGAACGATGTGGTACCGGACACCCGGCAGATCCTTCACCCGGCCGCCGCGAATCAGCACGACCGAGTGCTCCTGCAGGTTGTGGCCTTCGCCGCCGATGTACGAGATGACCTCGAATCCGTTCGTCAGGCGAACCTTGGCGACCTTCCGCAGCGCCGAGTTCGGCTTCTTGGGGGTGGTCGTGTAGACCTTGGTGCAGACGCCGCGCTTTTGCGGGCTGCCTTTCAGGGCCGGACTCTTGCTCTTGGTCGTCGCACGTTCGCGCGACTTGCGTACCAGTTGATTGATGGTTGGCATCTTCTTGCTCTCGGCGGCCCCGCCACTTCCAGGAATGACGGGACTCTCTCGCCGCGGCCGGGCGTACGCCCGGAACCTGCGCGGCTACGGATAAAAAAGGCTCCACGGACTCTGCGGAGCCGGCGATTTTAATATGGCTCTCTCGAATCCGTCAAACCGATTCGGCGCCCCCCTCGGAACCCGGCTCGGTGTCGTGATCGGCAGCCGCCAGCGCCCGCGCCTGCTCCTCCCGCTCCTGCGCCTCGAGTTCGGCGAGCGCCTGCCGTTCGGCGGCCTCGATCTCCTCCTTCTCCTTGCGAGCGCGGTGATAGGCGAGGCCCGACCCGGCGGGGATGAGCCGGCCGACGATGACGTTTTCCTTGAGGCCGCGGAGTTCGTCGCGCTTGCCCATGATCGCCGCCTCGGTCAGCACCCGGGTGGTTTCCTGGAAGGAGGCCGCGGAGATGAACGAATCGGTCGACAGGGACGCCTTCGTGATGCCGAGCAGGACGTTTTCGTACATTGCCGGGCGGCCGCCCTTGGCGATGACGGCATCGTTCTCGTCCAGCATCTCGGAGCGTTCGACCTGTTCGCCAGGGATGAAGGCCGTGTCGCCGGCGTCGGTGATCTGCACCCGCCGCAGCATCTGGCGCACGATGACCTCGATGTGCTTGTCGTTGATCTTCACGCCCTGGAGCCGGTACACGTCCTGCACTTCGTCGACGATGTAGCGGGCCAGCGCTTCGATCCCCAGCAGGCGCAGGATGTCGTGCGGATCCGCCGGGCCGTCGACGATGGACTCGCCCTTGTTCACCACCTGGCCGTCATGGACCAGGACGTGCTTGTCCTTCGGGATCAGGAACTCGTGTTCCTTGCCGTCCATGTCGGTGATGATGAGGCGCTGCTTGCCCTTCGTGTCCTTGCCGAACGACGTCGTCCCGGTGACTTCCGCCAGCATGCCGGCGTCCTTGGGCGAGCGGGCCTCGAAAAGTTCCGCGACCCGGGGCAGACCGCCGGTGATGTCGCGGGTCTTCTGCGATTCCTGCGGAATCCGCGCCAGCACCTCGCCGACGCCGACGGTCTGGCCGTCGCGCACGACGATCAGCGCCCCCACCGGGAAGGAGATGGTCACGGCGTGGTCGGTGCCGTGGATCTTGACTTCCTGGTTGTCGTCGCCGATCAGCTTGACCTGCGGGCGCACGCCCTTGGACGAGGACCCGCGGCGCTTGGCGTCGATGACGACCAGCGTCGACAGGCCGGTCACTTCGTCGATCTGCTTGGCGACGGTGACGCCTTCCTCGACGTTCTCGAACCGGACCGTGCCGCCGTATTCGGTGACGATCGGGCGGGTCATCGGATCCCATTGCGCCAGCTGCGTTCCCGCCTTGACGGCCTTGCCGTCGGTGACGTTGAGGGTCGCACCGTACGGCACCTTGTGGCGCTCGCGCTCGCGGCCGTTGTCGTCCGCGACCAGCACTTCCCCGGAGCGGGAGATCACGACCAGTTCCCCCTTGGCGTTGGTGACGTAGCGCATGGTGGCGGTGAACCGGACCGTGCCGTTGCTCTTGGCCTCGATCGAGCTCTGCACCGCGGCCCGCGATGCCGCACCGCCGATGTGGAAGGTCCGCATGGTGAGCTGCGTGCCCGGCTCGCCGATCGACTGCGCGGCAATCACGCCGACCGCTTCGCCGGAATTGACCAGCACGCCGCGGCCGAGGTCGCGCCCGTAGCACTTGGCGCAGATGCCGTAGCGCGTCTCGCAGCTGAGCGGGGTGCGAACCTTGACCTCGTCGATGCCGAGTTCCTCGACGCGGTCGACCGCATCTTCGTCCATCAGCGTTCCGGCGGGATACAGGACGTCCTGCGTCTCCGGGTTGATCACGTCGGCGGCAGCGACGCGGCCGAGAATCCGGTCGCGCAGGGCCTCGATGACCTCCCCGCCTTCAACCAGCGCGCGCATCGCCACGCCGTTGACCGTACCGCAGTCGTCGTGGGTCACGACGAGATCCTGCGTGACGTCAACCAGGCGGCGGGTCAGATAGCCGGAGTTCGCGGTCTTCAGTGCGGTGTCCGCCAGACCCTTCCGCGCGCCGTGGGTCGAGATGAAGTACTGGAGAACGTTGAGGCCTTCCCGGAAGTTCGCGGTGATCGGCGTTTCGATGATCGAGCCGTCGGGCTTGGCCATCAGGCCCCGCATCCCGGCAAGCTGGCGGATCTGGGCAACGGAACCGCGCGCGCCCGAGTCGGCCATCATGAAGATCGAGTTGAACGATTCCTGCGTGACTTCGGTTCCGTGGCGGTTGGCGGTACGCTCGACCGCGAGCTGTTCCATCATCACCTTGCCGACATGGTCGCCGGCGCGGCCCCAGATGTCGACGACCTTGTTGTACCGCTCGCCCTGGGTGATGAGACCCGAGGTGTACTGCGCCTCGATTTCCTTCACCTCCTTTTCCGCGCCGCGGATGATCTCTTCCTTCTGCGCCGGCACGTGCATGTCGCCGATCGCGATCGAAAGACCGCCGCGGGTCGCAAGGCGGAAGCCGCTCTGCAGCAGGCGATCGGCGAAAATCACCGTCTCGCGCAGGCCGCAGCGGCGGAAGGCCGCGTTGATCAGGCGGCTGATCTCCTTCTTCTTGAGCGGCTTGTTCATCACCGAGAACGGCAGGCCCGGCGGCAGGATTTCAGAGAGGATCGCGCGGCCCACGGTGGTCTCGTAGCGCGTGATCTTTTCCGTGCGCTCGCCGGTCTCGCGGTCCACGTCGTATTCGCGGATCCGGACGGTGACGCGGGTCTGGAGCTCGACCTGGCCGGCGTCGAGTGCAAGCTGTGCCTCGGCGACGTCGATGAAGTGCATCCCCTCGCCGCGGCCGTTGATCCGCTCGCGCGTGGCGTAATAGAGGCCCAGCACGACGTCCTGGCTGGGCACGATCGACGGATCGCCGTTGGACGGGAAGAGGACGTTGTTGGAGGCGAGCATGAGCGCGCGCGCTTCCAGCTGCGCTTCCAGCGACAGGGGCACGTGCACGGCCATCTGGTCGCCGTCGAAGTCGGCGTTGAACGCCGCGCAGACGAGCGGGTGCAGCTGGATCGCCTTGCCCTCGATCAGCACGGGCTCGAACGCCTGGATGCCGAGGCGGTGCAGGGTCGGCGCCCGATTCAGCATGACCGGATGTTCGCGGATGACCTCTTCCAGGATGTCCCACACGATGGGCTCCTGCGAGTCGACCATCTTCTTGGCGGCCTTGATGGTCGTCGCCAGCCCCATGAGTTCGAGCTTGTTGAAGATGAACGGCTTGAAAAGCTCGAGCGCCATCAGCTTGGGCAGGCCGCACTGGTGCAGCTTGAGCTGCGGGCCCACCACGATCACCGAACGGCCGGAGTAGTCGACGCGCTTGCCCAGCAGGTTCTGCCGGAAGCGCCCGCCCTTGCCCTTGATCATGTCGGCAAGCGACTTGAGCGGACGCTTGTTGGCGCCGGTCATCGCCTTGCCGCGCCGGCCGTTGTCGAGCAGCGAGTCGACGGCTTCCTGGAGCATGCGCTTTTCGTTGCGCACGATGATCTCCGGAGCCTTGAGCTCGAGCAGCCGCTTGAGACGGTTGTTGCGGTTGATGACGCGGCGATACAGGTCGTTCAGGTCGGAGGTCGCGAAGCGGCCGCCGTCGAGCGGCACGAGCGGACGCAGCTCGGGCGGCAGGACCGGCAGGACCTCCAGGATCATCCAATCGGGCTTGATGCCCGAGCGTTGAAAGCCCTCGAGGGTCTTGAGGCGCTTCGCGTACTTCTTGAT